>NZ_JBFTIK010000002.1:0-292740 GCF_056394725.1 Arthrobacter sp. 10N418 | reverse complement strand
TCGGGGTTCGCTTCCATGCGGCACGTGCTCCACATCCGGCCCGACATCATCAAACTGGACCGCAGCCTCATTGCAGGGATCGACGACGACCAGGGCCAGCGCGCCCTCGGTGCGGCCCTGGTCGAATTCGCGCGCCAGATCGGCGCAACGCTTGTTGCCGAAGGAATCGAAACCCCCGCCGAGCTCGCCGCCGTGGCCGGAATCGGAATGAGGGCCGGACAGGGCTACCTCATCGGCAGGCCATCGATCCATCCCAAGGACTGGGCAACCTGGTACGCGACCTCACGCCCGGGGACGGGCCCGGACCGGCCATAGCAGCCGCATCCACCCATCTTGCGGCCGCGACGCCGGAGCAACCTGGTGCCTTTCGGGGGTGCTGAACCCGTCCCGGGGTTCCGGACGGAACGGGCTGAACAAGTCGACCCGTTGAAGCAAATGTGGCATGACCCTAGGCCAGCTCGGGGGAACTGGCCACGATGTAATCCAGTGCGGCGGGACCGGACATGGCTAGCGTGTTGTCGCCAGGGGTGATCCGGGGGCTTTTGAGTGCCGCCCAGAGGGCTTCGGCGGACTCCGGCTGGAGCTGGTTTATCAGGCACCAGCTTGTGTACAGGACGTACAGCTCTCCCTTGTCCAACCCGTCGTCGGTTTCCCGGTCGGTGGTCAACGCCTCTGCGAGGAACCGGTCAAAATGCGCGCTCATAGCCGTTCCTTCATGTTATTGGCATCCCTGGATGCTCCGCCGCTAACCCTCTGGCAGCCGGCCCACAGGCCGGTAGCCAACGATGAATTTATTCCAGGAAGACAACTCTGTCCAGTTCGCCTCAACAGCGGCGTCAAGTGTCCCGATCCCGGCTTGACGCTGCAATGGCCGCTCCTGGCGGCCGCCTCCGGCCGGCGGTTCAGCTACGGGTCGACCCCGATTGTCGAGGCCCTTGGAGGGAATTTACAAACTGGGCGAGTTGGTCCCGCAGGATTTCCCATTCGTCGAAGTCTGGCGGAACGGCGGCGTTCTCGGCTTCACGGGCTGCGCTGAGGGCAGCTTTCCCGGCGTCAGTTATCTCAACGTTGAGCTGGCGGCGGTCACGGGGGTTTCGCTTCCGCGTGAGCAGGCCTGCCTCTTCCAATCGGGCCAGGACGCGGCCCAGGGTCTGGCTTTGAACGTGGACCAATGCGGCGAGTTGTTCTTGGTTTACGGGACGTGGTGCCAGGGCTTTGAGGGCGATAACTGCGGCCCGCGTCAGGCCAAGTGGTGCGAGCGCGTCGTCAAGACGGCGCTGAACCAGGCGGGCGGCTGTGGTGAGAAGCATGTAGCCGTCCCGGATGTGGGCCGGGGGGTCGAGGGGCATCGAGTGACGGCCTTCCTTCAGTTGAACAAAAATCAAACAAGACGGGCAGGACGCAGGCTGGCGTTAGCCGCACCCCTGGCCTGCCCCGATCAACTACCGGCGCGTGACGCCGCCGTAGGTTTCTTCGGCGACCAAAGTTTCAGTGTCGAGGCGGACGCGTTCGCCCGGGACCGTTTCCTTTTGGGTCTTGGTGTAAGGGACGAGAATGTCGCCTCCCTCAGCGCTGGTCCCTTCCAGCGGGACAAAGGATTCCAAAGTGCCGAACAGTTCGGTCTTGGCCGTGACCCACGTGGGATGGCCGTTGCCATCGTCCGCGTAAACCTGGCCGATGGACCCGATCTTGTCCCCGTCAGTGGAAAGAACGGTTCCACTGCGTTAGAGGAGGTCATCGATACCTTCCCGGGTGAGCATGATGTCTCCTTGGATCTGTGATGCGATGTGGGGTTCAACGACTCCGTGGGGAACTTTGCATGAGTCCACCATAAGCATGCTTAGTAAGTTCTTGGCAAGCTTGCTAAATAATGTTTGCTGCTGCGGCCGACGACTGCATCTGACCAAGACTGCCCGATGGCCGACGCATCTGATCAGTCCGGCGTCGCAGGTGACGTCATGCGCCGGGCCGCCGAACGTTCCCCGTCGGTGGCTCCGTTGCTTGAAAACCGGAACCCGGAATCTCGGAGGGTTTTTGCGCTTTTCGGCGGTGGGCCGGCGGAAAAGAACACATTCAAACACCCCGAACCTACTGCGGGAACGGCGCCGGCGCCGCCATCCCTGCAGCGATGACGCGGGCTGCGTGGGTGTCGTTCAAAAATCCATTGATGGGAGACCCGGCCAGCCGTGCAGGTTCCCTGTTGCGCCACCAAACGGCAGGATCGCTATCGCTTTTTGTTTTGCCGTATCCAGGACCCTGATCCTGACATAGTGTGAAGGGCACCACACGATACCCGGGTGGGCCTTCGGCCGGAATGACGAATTTTGATCGTTATCGTGGCTGGGGAGATGCGGCATCAGGGTTGATGAGAGGGGGAGGTACGAAGATGATTTTTACCGGCACTGGCCCTCGGCGTGCCTCTGGCTGTCTTGCCATTCCTGCCGCGCGCCAAGGTACGCAGAACGGCCGGGGCGCAGAATCAGCATTTTCGTCCGCAAACAAATAGGGAGACTCTCATGTTGCTTTGGATAGCCATCATTATCGCTGTTCTCTGGCTTCTCGGCTTGATCGGCGGTATCGGAGGAGGGTTCATTCACCTGCTTTTGGTTATTGCCGTGGTCGTTCTGATCTTCCACTTCATCCGTGGCAGGTCCCGCGCGTAGATTCGAAACTATATGCCGCCGCCGCGGTTGCCGGATGCGTCGGTTAGATCCCCGGGACGCCGAACCGCTGGCCATCCGTGTGCTGGCCAGCGGTTCGGCGTCCCGGCAGGCGGCTGCTTGGCGTTATTCCTGGCGGGGTGTTCCTGACCAGAATCCGCAACCACGTCCAAACTCTGGCCGAAGAACACCGGCGAACAGCACTCCCTAGAGACTGCAGTCATCATCCCGGCCCGATCGTCGCGTCCGGTTGTTCCTGGAGCTCAAAAAAGGCAACGGCGGACGCAGCGATCCGGCGTCGGGTTTCGGGCCGACGAGTAGAAATTCTGTGTGACTTTCTCGTAAATTTCCCCTCAGTGCTGTGTCGTAGCACCGGGCCGGGACAGGCGTGCTGCGAGCCCCGAGAGCAGGATGGTGATTCCCTCATCCAGTTCGGCTGCACCGTCGTAGTCGGCGAGGACCGGGGCCAAGGTGCGAAGGCGGGGGAAGTCTTTGGGCGGCAGACGGTGCAGGCCCAGGCGGAGAAGGGCTTCGTTTTCCTCGGGGTCGACGACGAATTCCTGCAGCTCGTTGAGGATGTGACCGTACAGGTATCCGTAGTAAGCGCGGTAGACGTGCAGCGCGTCTGTGGGGGCGAATCCGGCGTCGATCAGCAGGGACAGGATCTGCTCCAGCGGCCGAAGCGTCCCCAGCGGCCTCAGGCCCAGGGGGGTCGACAAGGGGCGGGTCACAAGCAGCGGCACGACGTTGGGGTGCCGGAGTGCCAGGAGCCGCAAATCATGGGCGATACGGCGCAGCTGCGCCTGCCAGTCAGGGTCGTTGGGAAAGATCGCCAGTTCGTTCAGGACCAGTTCCGTCACGCCGTCCAGCAGCGCCGCGCGGTTCGCCGCGTAGCGGTACAGGCTCATGGGATCCCGCCCGAGTTCCTGCCCGAGACGGCGCATGGTGAGAGCCTCGAGTCCTTCGGCGTCCACGAGGGCCAGGGCGGCGGTCAGCACGAGATCGCGGCTGAGCCGCTGCTTCGTGCCGGGGGCCCCGGCGGAGGCCGGATTCTCTGTGCGCGGCATGGGATCCGTTCAGGTCGGTGCGGACAAGCCGCATATCCATAAAAAATAGAAAGGTTGCTTAATGTGTAGTCTACGCCTACGGTCTACATTGTAGGAACGTTGGTTCGACAGGTCTCCCCGGCACCGGGGTTTCCGGCCCAGCAACGGTTCATCCCCAGATCTGCATTGCTGCACCGGTCCGGGAACCTGCTTCAGCGCCGCGTGCACGGCCTTGAGGCTTCAGCTGCTGTAGCCACACGGCGGCATCGAATGCACCGAGCGGAAACGAGCCTCCCATGGCAGATTCGCAGTACGACCAGTTCCTTCGGGAAGCCACCACCCGCGACCCGGAAGCCGATTGCGCTCTCGGGCGCAACCGTCTCTACGGCCTCTACATCAGCTGGTGTTTCCTGGCCCAAGCGGCGCCCCACCCGGAGGAAGCCTTCTGGGCGGCCATGAAGAAGAAGCGCATCCGGCCGGCACACACCGGGCTGCGCATGAAAGGCCCGGCGGCCGCGGACTACATCCTGGCAAGCTACCCGGGCCTGGTCTGATCCGGATGTCGACGACTTCCCACACGTACCTACCCCGCGATGCCCACCAGCCCCGCGGCCGGCGCCTTTGGTGCGCCGAATGCGACACCGACCGGCACCTCCTCGTGGACTCCGTCACCACCCTGAACGCGCAGCAGCAAACACTGGCCGCCGCCATTACCTGCACGAAGTGCCGCGGCTCGCGTGTCCTGGCGACCACCGCGGCCTTCGTCGCGGCAGTCCCGGGACGAAACCATGACAACGGCGACGTCATGTACCGTGACGCCACGTACGTCCACTGCCAGGAGCCCATGTCCCGCGCGGATCCCGAGGTTCGGGGCGTGCACTGGCCGGGTTCCACTCAAGCCGGATCTACGGAATTCCTGAGCGTGTACCTCCGGAGCCGGGTTCTGCGGTGCCGGTGCGGATACCAGGTGGAAATACCCCACTAGTGGCAGGCGGCCTCCAACTCGGCTCTGCAGTCAACCAAGAACACGGAGACATCGTGACCAACAACGACAACGCACATCCAGCCGCACACCCGGCAGCACCCGGGGGACGGCCGAGCCTGAACGACCTTGACCTGTCCCCTCAAGGACTCGCGGAGGCTCCCGCGAGCGAAACTGACCCCGACAGCCTCGTCTACGCCGGCAACAGCTGAGCAGCTGCGTCCGTTCGGGCAGCCATGCCGCCAAGGGGATGACATGATCCTCCAACCCCCGTCTATGTCCCCGCCAGCAATTCAACACCCGAGTTTGTGCCCCGGGCCCGCGCCAGTTCGGGAAAGGTGCGCGGACGTAATACCGTTCTGCTAGGACGAAGCTGCAATGCACATGCAAGGGCGGATGGTTACGAGATTAGGAGTGAAGGCATGCTGGCGCAAAGGACATTTGGGGACACTGCTTTGGCCGTCTCCATCGTGGGGCTCGGTGCCGGCCAGATTGGCGAGAATGATGTCACCGAGGCGGAAGCCGCCGAGGTGCTCAACGGAGCATTGGATCTCGGCGTTACGTTGATCGATACCGCCGCCAGCTACGGGTTGAGCGAAGAGCGTATCGGCCGGCACATCGGTCGACGCCGGGACGAGTTCGTGCTATCAACCAAAGGCGGGCCTAAGATCAACGGCCAACGGGATTGGTCGCCGGGCGGCGTGTTGGCAAGTATCGAGCGCTCCTTGCGGTTGACCCGGTCGGAAAGGATCGACATCTTCTATCTGCACTCTTGCCCGCTTGAGATTCTGCGGCGTGGTGATCTGCAGGACACCCTTGACCAGGCCGTCGCCGCAGGCAAGATCGGTGTCGCCGGCTACAGCGGAGACAATGAGGCTCTCGCATTCGCTGTGGATTCCGGCCGGTTCGGTGCCATCGAAACTAGCGTCAACATCGCTGACCAGTGGAATCTCCGAAACGTCCTCCGGCGGCGCCCCGAACTGGGGGTGATCGCCAAGCGCCCGATCGCGAACGCGCCGTGGCGGTTCGTCGAGCGACCGACCGGGAACTACGCTGAACTCTATTGGGAACGGCTTCAGGCCCTCCAGCTTGACCCAGGCGGCCTGGACTGGGCAGAGTTTGCCTTGCGCTTCACGGTGTACGCAGCCGGTGTGCACACGGCAATTGTCGGCACGGCCAAACTGGCCCACCTGCGCCAGAACATCACGGCCGCCAACCGGGGACCCCTTGACGCTGCGGCTTTGGAGGGCATCGACCGGGCTTGGCGCGATGTCGGCTCGGAGTGGCCGGCTTCGACCTAACGGCCAAAGCCCCGAAGATGCCCCCAGAAGGTGCCGCGGTTTGGGACCGGCATTTGGGACGCATCTGGCTAGCGGCTGCTCACCTGGCCGAACAGCTTCGCGATTGGTGCGACCACGATCGGGCGGGCGGCGTACCACCCGGCCGCCGTCATGGCGATGGCGGCCGCGAAGAGCCAGAATCCCACCCAGTTCACCACGTCGGTGCCGCCGAACATGTGGTTCAGGTTGCGCAGGGTACCGGTCGCGAATACCAGGAACACGTGGATGAGGATGAACAGCACGAAAAACAGCATCGTCGGGAAGTGAATGGCGCGCGCAACCTCTACCGGGTAGATCTTGTTCAGCGTCTTCGCGTCCTTCGGCCAGAACTCGCTCATGCGCGCGCCTGTGATCGCCGCGATCGGGGCCGCAATGAACACCACGATGAAGTACATGAGCTGCTGCAGGCTGTTGTAGTTCACCCAGCCGGTCTCGACTGGCCAGTCGAGTGTCATGTACTGCAGGAGCGCGGAGAGCGCGTTGGGGAACACCTCCCAGCTGGTCGGTACGATCCGCATCCAGCGGCCCGAGGCGAACAGCAGCACCACAAAGATGAGTCCGTTGGCCAGCCACAAGATGTCGAGCGACTGGTGCAGCCACAGGTTGATGCTGATCTTCTTGCCACCGCGTTTCGGCGTCCAGAGCGCGGGCGGCTTCTGCTGGGTGCGCACCTGGTAGCCGGAGCGAATGATGAGCACCATCAGGAAAATGTTGAAGAAGTGCGCCCACTGCGCCCACCACGGGAAGCCCGGCTCGGCCGTCTCGGGCAGATCATACGTTCCGGGGTACCTCTTAAGGAACTCCGGTACGCCCGGCAGCGTCGTCACACCGCGCGCGGCGAGCACAAGAATCCCGGCGGCGGCCACGGCGCCGAGCGCGAGGAGCACGACGAGCTTGATCCACTGACCCAGTGTGCGCGAACCGTAGAGCCTCGCCTCGGCCTTGGGCCTTAATGGCTCAGCGGCGACGGACGACGGTTCTACCGCCACCGCTGCCGGTATCGGGGCAGCGGGGACGGCGAGTGTACTCGCGGCGGAAACTGATGCCTCCGCCTTGGCAACGGGCTCGACCACGATGGCAGCCGGGGCAGGGGCCTGGGCGATGCGCTCGGGACCTACGTGCACCGCAGGGGCGGAAGCGGCCGCCGGAGCAGCAGCGGCTGACGGAGCAAGTCCGGCTGGCGGCCACGGTTCACCATCGGGGACACGGGGGAGCCCGCGACGAAGCGAAGTGGTCCCCGCCGTCGGCATGGCCGGAGCAGTGGCTGGTGCGGTGATCGGAGCAGCTGCCGACGACGTCGCTGCCGGCACAGCGTGCGCAGGCGCAGCAGCATCCGCGGCCGGCGCGGGCGCGGATGCTGCTGCGCCTGCCGCGGCAGTCCCGGACAGGGCCGACACTGATGCCGAAACCTCGTCCACTGGCGGCCAAGGGCCGCCGCCCGGCACCCGCGGCAGGCCGCGGCGGAGCTGCCGCGACACCGCGGCGCCTGCGTTCGCTGCCGGGGCCGGGGCGGACACTGCGGCACCTGGTGCCGTTTCCTCGGCAGCAGCGGGGGCGGAGGCCGTGGCGGCCGCTGGCGCGGCGGTGGCCGGTTCCACCCCGGGAACAGGCACCAACCGGGTGGCCGCTCCTTCTGCCGCTGCGGCCGTGACAATGCGTGCGGGCGCCTGCCCTGCTGCAGGCCACGGGTCACCACCTTCGACGCGCGGCAGGCCCCGCCGAATGGACCGAGACTGAGGTGCCATCGCTACTTCTTCCGGGCCTCAAGTGCGCTGATCAGCTGGGGTACGACCTTGAAGAGGTCGCCGACCACTCCAAAGTCGGCGATCTCGAAGATCGGCGCGTCCCCATCCTTGTTGATGGCGACGATCGTCTTCGCGGTCTGCATGCCGGCCCGGTGTTGGATCGCCCCGGAAATGCCCAGCGCGATGTACAACTGTGACGAAACGGAAACCCCGGTCTGGCCGACCTGATGCGACTGCGGAATGTAGCCTGCATCCACCGCCGCACGCGAAGCACCCACCGCAGCACCGAGTGCATCGGCAAGCTGTCCCACGAGGGCGAACTGTTCCTCCGACCCGAGGCCGCGGCCACCGGCGACAACTTTCGCGGCACCGCGCAGCTCCGGCCGGGAGGTGGCGACAACTTCCTCGTCGAACGAGTCGATCCGCGCGCCCGGCTTCCCGGAAGGCGCCACTGCCAAGGCTTCCGACGCCTCCGGCTGAGCCGCAGCACGCGCATCGATGGAGCCCTGGCGAACGGTGATGACCGGCGGCCCAAACGTGGACGTTGACGTCACGTCGTAGGCACCGCCGTAGACGGAGTGGTGGGCCACGACGCCCTCGTCATCACGTGACACACCGACCGCGTCGGCGGAAACCGCTGCACGCGAACGGGCAGCGTAACGGCCAGCGAGGTCGCGCCCATTCAGGGAATGCGAGATCAGGATCGCATCCGGCTGCACCTGCTCCACAGCGGCGGCAAGCGCGTCCACGCCCGGCACTCCGAGCGCGGACGGGTCCGGAGTCTCTGCGACCAGTACGCGCGCGGCACCAAGGGCCGCTGCCTCCGCGGCGGCGGCGTTCCCGGCGCCGGGTGAGGCAAGTACCAATGCAATTGGCGTGCCAACTGCAGCGGCAGCGCCGAAGAGTCCGGCCGCAGCCCCCTCGAGTTCACCGGAAGCACGGGCTTCCACGGCGACCAGGATTGCGTCATGAGGGAATTCAGTCATGTCGTTTCTCCCTAAGCCAGTCGGTTTTCGATAAGGAACTCAGCGAGCTTCTCGCCGGCATCACCCTCGTCAGTGATCTTGACGCCCGCCGCGCGCGGGGGCTTCTCTGCAACGGTCAGCATGATCGAACGCGCGGCGTCCGGGCTGTCGGCCGTGATCCCGAGGTCTGCGAGGCTAAGCGTCTCAAGGGGCTTCTTCTTCGCGGCCATAATTCCTTTAAAGTTCGGGAAGCGCGGCCCGGGGAGCGCCTCGGTAATGGAAATCACCGCGGGCAGGTTCGCCGATACCTTCTGGACGCCGGACTCGACGACCCTGGTGCCGGACACCCCGCCGTCGCTGATCTCCACGGAGCTGAGGCCGGTAGCAAGCGGCACGTCAAGCAATTCTGCGAGCATCGCGGGGATCATGCCGCCGGATCCATCGGTGGAGACGTTGCCAGTGATCACAAGGTCAAACTCAACGCGACGGATCGCTGCCGCGAGGGTTTCAGCGGTCAGGCCAAGATCCGCACCCCGCAGCGCCTCGTCACAAATGTGGGTGGCGCTCCCCGCGCCCATCGCAAGCCCCTTGCGTATGGTTGCCGTCGCACCCTCGGGGGCGAGGGAGAGGACTGCGACCTCTGTGCCCTCGTTCGCGTCGGCGTAGGTCAGTGCCAGCTCTAGGGCCCGTTCACCGATCTCATCAATGACTGTCTCGCTGGCTTCGCGATCGGCGAGGCCCGTTTCAAGGTTCAGTTTTCGGTCCCCGTAGGTGTCGGGGACCTCCTTTACTAGGACGATAATCTTCATCGATGGCTCTTCCTGTGGCGGGCTTGCCTCAATGGAGGAGACATGCCGAATCTCCATAGAGTCTACAAAGCGGGGAGCTTCCTGGCGGACAGGGCCCGTGTGGCGAATTGAAGTGCCTTCGCCAGGCTGAGTTCCGATGGATGGAATACTGGGGAAATGACGCTCGCTGAACTGGAACTGCCCACCGGCCCATTCACGTTGCGGAAAGCTGAAGCATCCAATGTTGGGTCGATTGTTGGGCTTCTGGCGGCGGACCAGCTCAGAGCCTCTGTCGACTCGACGGCGATCGAGGACTGGCCTCTCTACCATCGTGCTTTTCAGACGATTGACGCTGATCCTGCCCAGTTACTTGTCGCGGTCGTCACGACCCAAAATGAAGTGGTTGCAACCATGCAGCTGACATTCATTCCCGGACTCGCGCGAGCGGGAGCTACACGAATGCAGATTGAAGCGGTGCGCGTCCGGCCCGACCTTCGGAGCGGCGGCCTTGGAGGGGCGATGATCACGTGGGCGATCGCAGAAGGGCGCCGACGCGGCGCAAAACTGGTCCAGCTCACGTCTGACGGGTCCAGGGTCGCAGCGCACCGGTTCTACGAGCGTCTTGGCTTCGAAGCGTCGCACGTGGGCTTCAAACTCTCCCTCTGAGTGCTCCGCTCGGACCCATCACCGACCCGCCCTCCTGGGAGGTCCTTTGTCATGACGACTCGGGGCCAGTCACCCAAACCGTGGGCACGTTCGTTTTGGACGATCTGCTGCAGACCGCCCGACCACTGGTGTTCGGGCACCGGTCGGAACCCCAGACGGGCGTAGTAGGGGGCGTTCCATGGGATGCTTTCGAAGGTTGTCAGGGTCATTCCCCGGAGTCCGCGAGCCGCCGCCCAGAGTGCCGCATGGTCGATGAGTTTCCGGCCAAGCCCCTGCCGGGCATAGCGCGGGTGGACGCTCACTTGTTCAATATGGGCAAGCTGCTCGACCACTTCAACCAAGATGTAAGCCACTGCCTGGTCGCCGGAATCGGCGGCAACCCATGCCCTGGCGTCCTGCTGATAGATGGCCAGGGCTTCCACGCTGGGCGGCGCATCATCAGCGATCGCTCCCATACCGAGGATCCGGAATGCTTCGCCGGCTGCGACTTCGATGTCGCGCATCTTCGGAAGGTCCCCTGGTTTTGCTTCCCTGATCATCCGGCCGCGGCCGTGATGACGAGGCTGACGCTGTGGCCGCCGAAGCCGAAGGCGTTCGTCATGGCGGCTGTGGCCCCTGTGCACGTGCTTGACTCCGGGCTGATGTTGAGTCCGATAGCGGGATCCGGATTTTCCAGGTTTAGAGTTCCCGGGAGCAGCCCGGTGCGGAGCGACTGGAGGGTGACGATGGCCCCGAGTGCCCCGGCCCCGCCGAGCATGTGTCCGGTCATGGATTTCGTAGAGGTTACGGGCACCTGGTCTCCGACCATCGCGGCAATTGCGCCCGCCTCGAGACGGTCACCGAGCGGAGTCGAGGTGGCGTGGGCATGGACGAACCCGATATCGGTTCCGGTGAGGGAAGCCGCCGCCAAAGCTTTGTGCATGACCCGGCGCTGCATGGTGGGGTCGGCCGCGACGATGTCGTGGGCATCAGAGGTGACCGCCGCCCCGGCTATCCTGCCGAATATTTCCGCATGGCGGGCGCGCGCGAAGTCTTCTCGCTCGAGCACGAGGATTCCGGCACCTTCGGCGATCACGAAGCCGTCGCGGTCCCGGTCGAATGGCCGGGAAATCTCCTCCGGAGGGCGATTGCTGGTGGAGAGGGCGCGGATCTGGGCGAAGCCGCTGATGGTGAGGTCGTTGATGCAGGCGTCCACGCCGCCGGCAATGACGACGTCGGCGGCGCCGGTCCTGATCATCTCGGCACCTTGGGCGATGGCTTCGGCCCCTGAGGCGCAGGCGCTGACCGGGGTCCGGGCCCCTCCCCGTGCACCCACGTCAATGGATATCCACGCGGCGGGTCCATTCGTCATGATCTGTGTGAGGGTGTGCGGTGACACCCGCCGGGGTCCGCCGGTGTCCAGGGCGCGTGTCTGGTCCACGACTGTTCCGAGGCCTCCGTAACCGGAGCCCACGACGACGGCGACGCGTTCGGGATCGGTCTCCGGCCGGCCTGCCTGCGTCCATGCCTCCCGCGCCGCGATCAGCGCGAGGTGCCCGCAGCGGTCCATCCTGCGGAATTCCCTGGTAGTCAGCAGGGTGCGGGGGTCCGCACTGACGCGTCCCGCCACCCGGACTGGCAGTTCTTGTGCCCACGGATCATCGAGCCGGATGATCCCGGACCGTCCCTCGAGCAGGGCGCCCCACGCCTGTGCGACGGTTGACCCTACCGGAGTCACGGCACCCATCCCCGTCACGACTACTGCCACGGTTTTTTCGGACACAGAAACCACTTTCTTCCAGATAGACAAGACGTCCGGACCGGCCTGCGATCACCGGAAGCGGGCCGCACCGTACCCTACAGGGGTTCGGAGCAGCCCGGCGATCGGACTGCTGTGCTGGGGCGCGGGATGTCGGTCCCTGGAAGCGGCCGGGTAAAGCCTTGAACGCGCCCGGTCCGCCGCGCCCGGGGTTGGGTGTCTGCCCGCCGGCCCGGGTAGACTCGCACGCTGGGGAAAGAACGCCAAGGCCGCCGGCTGCCTGATCCGGACCGGCGGCGCAATCTCAACCGGAAAAGTGAATCTGCGAACGTGACTTTGAAGACTATTGCCCGACCCTTGACCGCAGCCGCCCTCTTCGCCGCCCTGGCACTGACCGCCTGCTCGGCGCCGCAAGCCGGCAGCACGCCGTCGTCCGCGGCCGCCAGCAGCCCCGCGCCTTCCTCCGCCACGCCGACCGCCACCACTTCCTCCGGGCCGAACGGCGGCTTCCCCACGGCGGCCGAAGCCTGCGCCAAGATTTCTGAACAGGCTACGGGCGCCACGCTCCTGCCGCTTTCGGCAGCCCAGGGCAAGACGGCTGAACTGGAGCAGGCCAAGGCCGAGCTTGCCCGGACGGCCGAGATGGTCCCGGACAGCGTCAAGGCCGACTTCACCAAGCTCAGCCAGGTGGCTGTCGCCGGGGTGAAGGACCAGACCATCTTCTCCAGCGGAAAACTCCAGGCTGCCATGGCCCCCGTGCAGACCTGGCTTGCGGCCAACTGCAAGTAGTCCGGCAGCCGGTACCGGCCTGCCGCTGAAAATGCAGACCCGGAGCCCGCGCTTCAACGGTTGCGGGCTTCCCGGCGCCACTCGGACACCTTGACGGTGGCAGGGGCTAGGGTGGTGTCAAAGAGAAGGGGGAGTGCCTTATGGAATACCAGAATTCTCAACCCGTTCCCGGTCCCGAGGCAGGGCTGCGCGCCGTCGCGCCGGTCGGCAGCGGGCGGACCGTTATTTCCGAAGCCGCCGTCGCCAAAGTCGCGGGCATCGCCGCCCGCTCAGTCCCGGGCGTCTACTCGCTGGGATCCGGCCCGTCGCGGGCCTTGGGAGCCATCCGCGACGCGGTCGGCAGTTCCGACCACGCCGCCGGCGTCCGCGCGGAAGTCGGCGAAACGCAGGTGGCGGTGGACATTGAACTCATTGCGGTCTACGGCGCGCCCCTGCACGCACTGGCTGACCAGATCCGTGCCGCTGTCTATGCCGCGGTGGAGGAGCTCGTGGGGCTCCAGGTCATTGAGGTCAATATCGAAATCAATGATGTTTATGTGCCGGGCCCGGCCAAGCCCGCCGCGTCCGTTGAGGCCCGGCCTGCGAGGGAGGCAGTCCTGTGAATCTGACCGTTGTGGGGATCGCCGTGGGCGCCTTCGTGGCTTTCATGTCCTTCCAGTTTGGAGCGTGGGGTTTCCTCGGCGCGTTGCTGTTCATGGGCGTCGGCGCCCTGCTTGGCCGAGCCGCGGAAGGGAAACTTGACCTGCGCAGCGTGCTCGATGCCATCACGGGCCGGCGTTCCTCCTCATGACCGGGACGGCGGCCGCGCCGGTCCGTGGCGCCGCGATGGCTGGGCACAACCGGATCAGCACCCAGGCCCTGACGAGTGTGGCCCGGGCTGCCGCAGGGGAGGCCCTCGGCGTCCCGGCGCAGGATGTGCGTGCCGAATGGTCGGACGACGACGGTCTGCTGGCCCTATCCCTTGTCACCCCCATCACCGTTCCGTCGCTGACCGCCGTCCTTCGCGACCCGGGGCGGGTCGCCGGGTTCGGCGGCTCCATCTGGGACCGTGCCGTCGCGGCCAAGGCTGAGATTCTGCGCCGCGTGACCGAGTTGAGCGGCGCGCAGCTTAGCCGCGTGGACATCCGCATCAGCGGCGCGAGCGTGCGGGAAGGAGGGCGGGTGCGGTGACCCACGAGACCGACGTTGATTCCGCAAGCCCCGATTCCGCCGCCTCCGGCTCCGTTGTGCAACAAGCCGCCGCAGACCACGGTTTCGGCGCAGCAGGCATGGAAGGGATCCTCAAACGCGAGACGCGCTCCTCCAGGGCCGTTGCCTCTGTGATTGCGGCCGTACTGGTCATTGTCTTCTGCGGCTACGCCCTCCTGGAAACTGCCGTCCGGGCCATCGGGCAGCCACCGTGGCTCATCGGCCCGGAAACCGCCGCGGAGCGGATTGTCGCGCTCCCGGACGGCATTCCGCCGCTCCTGCTCACCGTCACCGGCGCGGTAATGGCCATGGCCGGGTTGTTCTTTCTTCTCAATGCCGTACTGCCGGGCCGCAGGGCCCGCCACTTGTTACGCGACCGACGCACCGCCGTCGTGGTCGATGACGAAGTCATTGCCTCCGCCCTGGCGCGCAGGGCACGCCTGGCCGCAAACGTGACACAACAGCAGGTCATGGTGATCGTCTCGAGGCGTCAGGTGCTCGTGAACGTCCGGCCGACCTCCGGCGTGCCGCTGCGCGCAGAAACCGTTCTCGCGGCCGTGCGCCGGGAGCTGGAGGAGATGGGGCCCTCGCCCATGCCGGACGTCAGGATCAATGTGGCCACGTCAGGGGTGATCGGCGCTTGAACAACACACCCCGGCTCCTCAACCGCATCCTGATCGGCATCCTTGGCATCAATCTCCTCGCCGTCGGTGTCCTCCTGGCCCTGCTTGCGGACGTGCCCGCCGTCGCCGCGTGGTGGCGGGACTGGGCCGGCGGCGTCTGGAGCATGTGGCGCGGATTCTTCGAGCGCACCCGTTTCCCGGGCAGCCAGGAGAGCTGGTTGTGGCTCGCCATTGCCTTGGTGCTGCTGCTGGTCATCGGCGCGATGGTGGCGTGGGTCGCCCAGCAGGGCAAGGGCCGGGCCAACCTGCTCGTGGCCGAGGAGGACCCAGGCGACGTTCCCGGCAATGTCAGGATCGGCGGCGGCGTGGCGGAACAGGCGCTCCGCGCGGCGCTCGCCGACCGTCCCGACCTCGCCGGAGCCTCGGTGGCCACCTACGAGATCCGGGGGGAGCCGGCCCTGAGGATCCGGGTCCAGCCCCGCCAGGGCGTAGCTCCCCATATCCTGGCGGCAGAACTCTCCGCCCTCGTCGAAGCGCTCGATGCCGTGATCGGCAAGCGTACTCCGGTGCTCATCCATATCGGTTCGGGGGCCCGTTCCCGTTTCGGCAGGGCCGAACGGGTCCGCTGACGCCGCGGCCCCGGCGCCCCCTCCATTCTCCGTTGCATAAACGTTTCATGTAAACGCTTGCATTCCCCACCGCCTGTTGATTAGGGTGATGGTCACCACACCAACTGCACCGCCGATTTTCACCGGTACTCAGCGAGGAGACCCCACAGTATGAAGACCCCTAAGTTCCTACTTCCTGTCGCAGCGGCAGGCGTTCTAGCCCTTACCCTTTCGGCCTGCAGCGGCGGAGGAGGCGGAACGACCGGCGGTAGCGACGGCGGCGACGCCGCGCAGGGCCTCGACGGCCGCGGCCCCATCACGTACGTCCAGGGCAAGGACAACAGCAACGTCGTCCGCCCGCTCATTGAGAAGTGGAACGCCGCCCACCCGAACGAGAAGGTCACGTTCAAGGAGCAGACCGACCAGGCCGACCAGCAGCACGACGACCTCGTCCAGAACTTCCAGGCCAAGAACGCCAACTACGACGTCGTCAGCGTGGACGTTGTCTGGACCGCCGAGTTTGCCGCAAAGGGCTGGCTGCAGCCGCTCAAGGACAAGATGGCCATAGACACCTCGGGGATGCTGAAGCCGACGCTTGACGCGGCTTCCTACAAGGGCACGCTTTACGCGGCCCCCGAGTCCTCCGATGGCGGCATCCTGTACTACCGCAAGGACCTCGTCCCCACGGCGCCCAAGACGTGGGACGAGATGATGAGCATGTGCTCGATCGCCAAGACCAACAACATGGGCTGCTACTCGGGCCAGTTCTCCAAGTACGAAGGTCTCACCGTCAACGCTTCCGAGGCCATCAACTCCTCCGGCGGCTCCGTCCTGGATAAGGACGGCAAGCCCAGCCTGAACACGCCGGAAGCCAAGAGCGGCTTGGAGAACCTCGCCAAGGCCTACGCCGACGGCAACATCCCGAAGGAGGCCATCACCTACAAGGAAGAGGACTCCCGCCAGGCCTTCCAGGACGGGAAGCTCCTGTTCCTGCGCAACTGGCCCTATGTCTACAACCTGGCCACCACCGAAGGCTCCTCCAAGGTCAAGGACGTACTCGGCATGACCGCCCTTCCCGGCAAGTCCGGCCCGGGCGCATCCTCGCTCGGCGGCCACAGCGCCGGCATGAGCGTCTACTCGAAGAACAAGGCCACGGCCGCGGACTTCCTGAAGTTCCTCACCACTGAAGAAACCCAGAAGTTCTTCGCTACGCAGGGGTCCTTGGCTCCGGTGCTGACCAAGCTCTACGACGATCAGGAACTCGTCGCCAAGCTCCCGTACCTGCCGGTCCTGAAGACCTCCATCGAGAACGCCGTCCCGCGCCCGGTGACCCCGTTCTACCCGGCCGTCACCAAGGCCATCCAGGAAAACGCATACTCGGCCATCAAGGGCGAGAAGGCAGTCGACGCAGCGCTGTCTGACATGCAGAAATCCATCGAAACTGCCACTGCAGGAAAGTAACCAAAGCCATGGCAACCGAATTGGGCCCGACGCCGGTCAAGACACCGGCGTCGGGCGGTACCCCGATCCACCACGCGCCTAAGGGTGTTGGCGAGGACAACCGGATAGCAAGCCAGGGCCGCTGGGCATCCTGGCTGCTTGCCCCCACCATCGTCGCCCTCGGTGTTGTGATCGTTTACCCGATCATCAGCGCCATCGTCATGTCCTTCCAGGCGGACGCCGGCCTTGACCCCGTTACAGGGCTCTTCACGGCCGGCGGGCCCGCCGGATTCTCCAACTACGTCAACTGGATCGCACAGCAATGTGCAGCCGGCGGCGGCGGTACGATCGCCTGCCCGCCCGGAACCCTGGGTTCCCAGTTCTGGTCCGCCACTGCCACCACGTTCTTCTTCACAATCGTCACCGTGACCCTGGAGACCGTGCTCGGCTTCTGGATGGCACTCATCATGGCCCGGACCTTCAAAGGCCGCAGCGCCGTACGCGCCGCTGTCCTGGTTCCGTGGGCCATCCCCACGGCTGTCACCGCCAAGCTGTGGTTCTTCATCTTTGCCTTTGAAGGCATCGCCAACAAGCTGTTCAACACCACGATCCTGTGGACGGGCAGCGAGTGGCCGGCCAAGTGGGCCGTCATCATCGCCGATGTCTGGAAGACGACGCCGTTCATGGCACTGCTGATCCTGGCAGGCCTGCAGATGATACCCGCGGAAGTCTACGAAGCCGCTAAGGTCGACGGCGCCAGCGCCTGGCAGCGGTTCCGGATGATAACCCTTCCGCTGGTCAAGCCGGCGCTCATGGTGGCCATCCTCTTCCGTACCCTGGACGCCCTGCGCATGTTCGACCTTCCGTACATCCTCACGGGCGGGGCGAACAACACCACCACGCTGTCCATCCTCGTGATCAACCAGATCCGGCAAGGGTTCAACGCGGCGGCGGCTCTGTCCACCCTCACGTTCATCATCATCTTCCTTGTCGCGTTCATCTTTGTCCGCTTCCTGGGCGCAAACGTCGTCGAGCAGCAGACCGGCACGGGTAAGGGGAAGAAATGACCGCCGCAGCAACCCAACTCCGGGCACAGCAGGACCGTGGCCGCAAGGCTGCCCAGAACCGCGAGAAGTGGGCCCAGGGCCGCACGTACGTCAGTGCAGCCGTGATCCTGATTTGGTGCCTGGCTCCGGCCTACTGGATGGTGGTGACGGCATTCAGGGAAGTCGGTTTCACGTACGACACCTCGCTCCTGCCCACCCACGTCACGATGGAGAACTTCAACACCGCCTTCGACACCTCGTTCGGCAACCACTTCGGGCAGGCCCTGCTCAACAGTGTGTTCATCGGCCTGGTGGTGACCATCGTGTCACTGCTGATCGGCGTGTTTGCCGCCTACGCCCTGGCACGGCTGACCTTCAGCGGTAAGTTCCTGGTGCTCGGGTTCATCCTGGGGGCCTCCATGTTCCCCGGCGTCGCCCTCATCACCCCGCTCTTCCAGCTGTTCACCAACATCGGCTGGATCGGCACCTACCAGGCGCTCATCATTCCGAACATTTCGTTCGTACTACCGCTGACCGTGTACACGATGACGTCGTTCTTCCGCGAGATGCCGTGGGAGCTTGAGGAATCGGCGCGTGTGGACGGCTGCACCCAGGGACAGGCGTTCCGGAAGGTCATCATGCCTCTCGCGGCACCTGCCATCTTCACGACGGCGATCCTTGCGTTCATCTCCTCCTGGAATGAGTTCCTGATCGCCAGCCAGCTGTCGAACGACAAAACCCAGCCGGTCACGGTGGCAATTGCCAACTTCGCGGGAGCGCAGCCTATGCAGATCCCGTACACGGCCATCATGGCGGCCGGGACCATCGTCACCATTCCGCTGGTGATCCTGGTTCTGGTGTTCCAGCGCAAGATCGTGGCCGGCCTCACCGCCGGCGCAGTCAAGTGACGCGGATCCAATGACAGCCAAGCCCGACTTCGGCCATGTTCGCCGCGAGCACCGCCGTGTGCGGTCCGGGGAGGATTTCGACATCATTATCGGATTCCTGGGCTTCTGGGCAGTGGTGCTGTTCGTAGTCACAGTCTGGTCGGAGGTGACCGCCCAGCCCGCCCTCGGCTGGGCGGTGGGTTTGCTGGCCACGCTGCTGGCCCTGTACGGAATGGTCAGGCTGCGCAGGCGCCTGCCGCGGAGGACGGCGACCCGACGCCGCTGACGCGGCACAGTTGAGGGCTGGAACAGCGTTTATCCGGTTGCCCTGGGGAGGCGAGGCAGAGCCGTTCTGCTGACGGCCGACAGATCGGACAGCCGAAAAGGGGATACGGTGGCACGGACAACTGACAGGGCTCAACGGGGTGGCCACTCCGGAGTCAGCATCGACGATGTGGCCGCAGCCGCCGGGGTCTCCACGGCCACCGTGTCCCGGGCAGTGCGCGGACTGCCCAGGGTTTCCCCGGCTACACGGGAGAAGATCCTGGGCATCGCCGAATCCTTGGGCTACGTGGCCTCCTCCTCCGCATCGGGACTGGCCACCGGCCGCACGAAGACCATCGGCGTCCTGGCGCCCTTCGTCAGCCGCTGGTTCTTCTCCAAAGCCATCGAGGGCGCCGACCGGGAACTGCACTCCCGCCAATACAACCTCTCCCTGTTCAATCTGGGCGGCCACGGCAGCCACCGCGAGCGGCTTTTCAGCAAGACCATGGTCTACAAGCAGATCGATGCTCTGCTTGTCCTCTGTATGGCGTTGTCCCACGAGGAAATCGAACACCTGCAGAAAATCGATATCCCGCTCGTGATCGTGGGCGGACATGTCGAGGATTGCCCCTACATCGGCATTGACGACTACGCCGCGGCGGCCACCGCCGTCCGCCACCTGATCGGCCTCGGACACACGGACATCGCCCTATTGCACGGCGATGACGAAACGGACTTGAACTTTGACGTTCCACGGGTCCGCATCCGGGCCTTCCAGGATGTGATGACCGAGGCTGGCCTGCCGGTCCGGCCCGAGTGGGACGTTTGGGGGGACTTCACCGTGCGCAGCGGCCAGGCAGCTTTCAACCGTCTCTGGGGCGTGGCCGGGGGTAAGCCAACCGCGATCTTCTGCGCCTCGGATGAGATGGCCATGGGCGTCATCTTTGAGGCCAACAAGGCCGGCGTCCGGGTCCCGGAGGACCTGTCGGTGATCGGAATCGATGACCACGACTTCTCGGAGGCCGTAGGGCTCACCACGGTCGGGCAGCGCCCTGATGAGCAGGCCGAGCTCGCCACCAAGATGCTCCTGGACGAACTCGACGGCATCGCCGGGGCGGTGCGCTCCGTCGTGGCGCCCCACCGGCTCATCGTCCGGAGAACGACGGCGCCGCCGCGCCTGATGTCCGCAGCCAGGCTGCAGGAGCCGGCCGGCCAGTCCTGAACGCCGGGCCAGCCCACGTCTGCGGGCCAGGAACGCGAGTCCCGGCTGCCGTTCAGGACGCGCGAGCCAGTTGCCGGATCGGGATCCAGCGGGAAGCCAGCCGTCGGTACGCTGCGGCGGCCCCCGTCATATCGCCTTCGGCCAGGCACTCAATGCCCAGCCGCACGTCCAGCGGGGAGTCATCCGGGTAGACCTTGTCGGCGACCGCGCCATAATCGAGTTCCACAACCGACTCCGGGTGGAACAACTCCAGCCACTCGGTGAGCTGGGTCAGGTCCTCGAGCATGTCAAGGTCAGGCGCGGCGATGGCCAGATGCGCCACCGCATACCGCACCCGATCCAGCGCTTCGCTGATGCTGGCCCGGATGCGGACGGTGACGATGTGGCCCTCGGACTCCACGACGTCCGTGGGAGCCGATTCCTGGAACAGGCAGAACCAGCTGAACGGGATGCCCCACGTGGAAGCGCGGGTGTGGACGCGGCTCACGCCCTCGTGGGCGCGCACCTCATCGATGCGTTCCTGGTGCTTGTCCCGTTGCTCCTCCGGGATCAGGAGCTGGGCCAGGGGCCCGTGGATCCCTTCCATGAGGGCATTTGCCGCCAGTCCGGCGCGCAGGACCAGCTGGCTGGGGCAGTACAGCAGCCGCTCGGGCTTCGCGGGGGCGGCGGGGCTGCCGGGATCGGCCGCGGTCCCGTCCGGCGTGCTGTTCTTGGCCGATGCAGGTTTCGCCGGTGCCGCGACAACGCGCACCAGATCCGTCCGTCCGGTGGGAAACGGGTCCCCGCCCGGGCGGGTGATGCGTCCCAGGGAGGCGAGCAGCTCGGCATTCTCCACGGCGGCTCGGGAGGCCGTTCCCGCGGCCACCGCCTTCAGGGCCTGCTGCTGGTCGGGGGCGAACGCGTCCAGGGGCTCATAGATCCGAAGCGCGGACGAGAACGGCAGTCCGGCCTGTCCGCGGTAGAGGCTTCCTGTCATCGGATCACGACGCTTCCCGGGACCTTGCCCATCAGTCGGCCAGCTCCACTACCACCGGGGCGTGGTCCGAGGCGCCTTTGCCCTTGCGCTCCTCGCGGTCGATCATCGCCCCGGTCACGCGCGCTGCCAGGGCGGGGGAGGCCAGGACGAAGTCGATCCGCATGCCTTCCTTCTTCGGGAAGCGCAGCTGCGTGTAGTCCCAGTAGGTGTAGACGCCGGGCCCCGGGGTGTGCGGGCGGACCACATCCTGGAACCCGGCGTCCTGGAAGGCCCGGAAAGCTGCCCGTTCGGGCTCGCTGACGTGGGTGAGGCCTTCGGTCCGGAAGTAGTCGATGTCCCAGACGTCCTCGTCCTGGGGGGCGATGTTCCAGTCGCCCATCAGGGCGATCTGGGCCTCAGGGTCCGCCTGGACCCACGCCTCGGCATGGGACTTGAGCGTGTCCAGCCAGCTGAGCTTGTAGGGCATGTGTTCGTCATCGAGGGCGCGGCCGTTGGGGACGTACAGGCTCCAGACGCGGACGCCGCCGCATGTGGCGCCGATCGCCCTGGCTTCCTGCACGGCATCCTTGCCGTTCTTGCCGAAGACAGGCTGGTCCATGAAGGTGCGCTCGACGTCGTCGAGTCCCACGCGGGAGGCGATCGCCACCCCGTTCCACTGGCTCAGGCCGAAGTGCGCGACTTCATAGCCCATGCGCTCGAACAGTTCCCAGGGAAAGTTGTCGTCCTTGCATTTGGTTTCCTGGATGGCCAGGACGTCACAGTCGGTGCGCTGCAGCCAGGCCTCCACGCGGTCGGCACGGGCGCGGAGCGAGTTCACATTCCAAGTAGCAATCTTCACAGTCCCTAACTTACCGAACTTGTCAGCGGGGCGGAGCGGCCGGGGCTCCCCCGGGCGCTCTGGAAATTAGTAGGAAGTCCGAGTATATTCAGAACCGGGGATGATCTGGGTCACACTTCGGCGCGGTCATCCAGGCCATCGACGCCGGCAGCAAGCCAGGCAACCACAGGTGCAAAGGAGCATTCGATCATGGTTCGTGAGCTATCCCATTACATTGGCGGAGAGCATGTGGAGGGCACCTCGGGGCGTTTCAGCGACGTCTATGATCCCTGCACCGGCGAGGTCCAGGCCCGGGTGCCGCTGGCCAGCGCCGAGGAAGTGCGCAACGCGGTCGCCAACGCGGAAAAGGGCCAGCTCGAATGGGCCGCCATGAATCCGCAGCGCCGCGGCCGGATCCTGCTCAAATTCGTTGACCTCGTCAACGCGAACATGGACGAACTCGCCACCCTGCTCTCCTCCGAGCACGGCAAGACCTTCCTCGACGCGAAGGGCGACATCCAGCGCGGCATCGAGGTCGTGGAGTTCGCCGCGGGCGCCCCGCACCTGCTCAAGGGCGAGTTCTCGGACAGCGCCGGCACCGGCATCGATGTCCACTCAATGCGCCAGCCACTCGGCGTGGTTGCCGGGATCACGCCGTTCAACTTCCCGGCCATGATTCCGCTCTGGAAGTCCGGGCCCGCCCTCGCCGCCGGCAACGCCTTCATCCTCAAGCCCTCCGAGCGGGACCCCTCCGTGCCGCTGCGCCTGGCCGAGCTTTTCACCGAGGCCGGACTGCCGGACGGCGTCTTCAACGTGGTCAACGGGGACAAGGAGGCCGTGGACGCGCTGCTGGAGGACTCCCGGGTCCAGGCCATCGGTTTCGTCGGGTCGACGCCGATCGCGCAGTACATCTACGCGACCGCCGCAGCCCACGGCAAACGCGCCCAGTGCTTCGGCGGCGCCAAGAACCACATGGTCATCATGCCGGACGCGGACCTGGACATGGCCGCGGATGCCCTGATCGGCGCAGGCTTCGGCTCCGCCGGCGAACGCTGCATGGCGATCTCGGTCGCCGTGCCGGTCGGCCGGAAGACCGCCGACGCGCTCGTGGCCAAGCTGCAGGAGCGGATCGCGGACCTCAAGGTCGGCCACAGCCTCGCCAAGGACTCCGACTTCGGCCCCGTCGTGGCGCCATCCGCCAAGGACCGGATCGAAGGCTACATTGCCTCCGGCGTCGAGGAAGGCGCCAGCCTGCTCACCGACGGCCGCGGCCTCAAGGTGGAAGGCTACGAGGGCGGTTTCTGGGTCGGCCCCACGCTCTTCGACAACGTCACCAAGGAAATGAAGATCTACAAAGAGGAGATCTTCGGCCCGGTGCTCAGCGTCCTCCGTGCGGAAAGCTACGACGAAGCGCTGCGCCTCTGCAGCGAAAACGAGTTCGGCAACGGCGTCGCGATCTTCACCCGCGACGGCGACTCGGCCCGCGACTTCGCCAGCCGCGTCCAGGTGGGGATGGTGGGCATCAACGTCCCCATCCCGGTACCGATCGCCTACTACACCTTCGGCGGCTGGAAGGCCTCCGGCTTCGGCGACCTGAACCAGCACGGCGCGGACGCCTTCCGCTTCTACACCAAGACCAAGACGGTCACCACCCGCTGGCCGTCGGGTATCCGGACGGGCGCCAGCTTCGTGATGCCGGAAGGCAGCTGATGGCGGAGCTACCCGAAGTCTCCGGACCTGCAGCCGGCGAGGTGCTGTTTGAGCGCCGCGGCCGGCTCGGCGTCGTCACCCTGAACCGGCCCAAGGCCGTGAACGCCCTTACCGCAGGCATGGCCTCCGCCATGCTGGAGCAGCTCACGCAGTGGGCCGACGACGACGCCATCGCGGCCGTGCTGGTCCGCGGCGCCGGCGACCGGGGCCTCTGCGCCGGGGGCGACATCGTGGCCATCTACCGGGACATGCTCGACGGCGGGACCGGCACGTCGGAATTCTGGCAGGAAGAGTACCGGCTGAACGCCCTGATCGACGCCTTCCCCAAGCCGTACGTGGCGTTCATGGACGGGCTGGTCCTGGGTGGCGGCGTAGGGATCTCCGCGCACGGCTCGGTCCGGATCGTCACTGAACGCACCCGGATGGGGATGCCCGAGACGACGATCGGTTTCGTGCCCGACGTCGGCGGGACCCTGCTGCTCTCCCGCTCGCCGGGGGAGTCCGGCACCCATGCCGCCCTGACCGGTGCGCACCTGAGCGGTCCGGACGCGCTGTTCCTGGGGCTCGCGGACCACTTCGTGCCCTCCGCGCACCTGGCGGAGCTCGCGGCGGCGCTGGAAAGGGAACCGGTGGACGCCGCCGTCGCGCGCTTCACGGAGCAGGCCCCGCCGTCCAGCCTCGAAGGACAGCGCGAGTGGATCGACGTCTGCTACTCCCGTGACGACGCGGAGGAGATCGTTCGCCGGCTGCGCACTTTTGGGGGAGCAGCAGCCGCCGAGGCCGCCGACACGATCACCGCCAAGTCGCCGACGGCCGTGAAAGTGGCACTCGAATCCCTGCGCCGGGTCCGTGGACTGAACCTGGCCCAGGCCCTGGAACAGGAGTACCGGGTGGGCCTGCGGTTCCTGGCCGGCCCCGACTTCCGCGAGGGCATCCGGGCGCAGGTGGTGGACAAGGACCGCACGCCGCACTGGCAGCCCGCCGCGCTCGCGGACGTGACGCGGGACGACGTCGAGTCCTACTTTGCGCCGCTGGGCGAGCGTGAACTGAAGCTCTCTTCAAAGGAGAAGAACAATGCCTGAGACCACAGCAAAGGAAAGCCGCATCGCCTTCCTCGGGCTCGGCCACATGGGCGGCCCGATGGCCGTCAACCTGGTCAAGGCCGGCTACAGCGTGACCGGATTCGACGTCGTGCCCGCGGCCATCGAGGCGGCAACGGCCCACGGCATCGCCACGGCCGGCACCGCCGCCGAAGCCGTAGCCGGCGCCGCCGTCGTGCTGACCATGCTGCCCAGCGGCAAGCACCTCCTGGATGCCTACCGCGGCACCGGCGGCCAGCCCGGCCTGCTGGACGTGGCCGGGCCCGACACCATGTTCCTGGACTGCTCGACGATCAACGTGGACGAGGCCCGCGAGGCCGCCCAGCTGGCGGTCGCCGCGGGCCACCGCGCCGTCGATGCGCCTGTCTCCGGCGGGGTCGTGGGTGCCGAGGCAGGCACCCTGACGTTCATGGTGGGCGCCCTGCCGGAGGACTTCGGGACCGTTCAGCCGATGCTGGAGGTAATGGGCAAACGCGTGGTCCATTGCGGGGAACACGGTGCCGGACAGGCCGCGAAGATCTGCAACAACATGATCCTGGGCGTCTCCATGATCGCGGTCAGCGAGGCCTTCGTGCTCGGCGAAAAACTGGGGCTGACCCATCAGGCGCTGTTTGACGTCGCTTCCGCCGCCTCGGGACAGTGCTGGGCGCTGACCACGAACTGTCCGGTGCCCGGACCGGTCCCCACGAGCCCGGCCAACCGGGATTACCAGCCCGGCTTCGCGGGAGCGCTCATGGCGAAGGACCTCAAACTGGCGCTGAACGCGCTGCAGAGCACCGGAGTCGCGGCCCGGCTCGGCCCGCTCGCGTCGGAAATTTACGATACGTTTGCCGCGGAAGGCGGGGCGGGCCGGGACTTCTCCGGAATCATTACCGACATCCGGGACAAATCAGGCTCCGGCGCGGCCGGGCACTAGGCCCGGACCGAAGCCAAACCGGCACCAGATCCGGAACCAGACTCAAACCAGCTAAGGGGAACACTCATGACGGATCAGTACGGCAACATCCTGGTGGAGCGCCGCGGCCGCGTGGGCCTCGTGACGCTAAATCGGCCGGAAGCCCTGAATGCCTTGAACAAGGCCACGATGGACGAACTCGTCAAGGCCGTCACCGCGATGGACGCGGACCCCGCGGTGGGTGCGGTGGTCGTGACCGGTTCGGCGAAGGCCTTCGCAGCCGGCGCCGACATCAAGGAAATGCAGTCCAAGGGGTACATGGACATGTACGCGGCGGACTGGTTCCGCGGCTGGGAGGACTTCACCCGGCTGCGCATTCCCGTCGTCGCGGCCGTGTCCGGATTCGCCCTCGGCGGCGGCTGCGAGCTGGCCATGATGTGCGATTTCATCATCGCCGGGGACAACGCCAAGTTCGGCCAGCCGGAAATCAACCTCGGCGTGCTCCCGGGCATGGGCGGCTCGCAGCGCCTGACCCGCGCGGTGGGCAAGTCCAAGGCGATGGACATGATCCTGACCGGCCGCTTCATGGACGCCGAGGAGGCTGAACGGGCGGGCCTGGTCTCCCGCGTGGTCCCGGCCGCCGACGTCGTCGAGGAGGCACTGAAGGCGGCCGGGGTGATCGCGTCCAAATCGAAGCCCGTGGCGATGGTGGCCAAGGAAGCGGTTAACGCTGCCTTTGAGACCGGGCTTGCCCAGGGCGTGCTGTTCGAGCGGCGCGTCTTCCACTCGCTGTTCGCCACCGAGGACCAGAAGGAAGGCATGGCCGCCTTCACCGAGAAGCGCGAGCCCGAATTCAACCACCGCTAGGGTGCACCGCAGGCACTTCCCGAAAAGAGGTAGCCATCATGAACACCGGTTTCCTGGGAGTCGGAGCCTCCCCGGAGGAGGTCCATGCGGTGGTGCCCGGTGACGGCCTGGTCCCCGCACCTGACGTCGTCATGGACCGGGCCTTTGACCTGCCCGCAGCACCCGACGCGGTCTGGCCGTGGATGCTGCAGCTGGGCAAGGAGCGCTCCGGCTGGTACCTGCCCGGCTGGGCGGAGCGCCTGGTTCCGCCCGGCCGGCGCGCCCTCCGGCACATCGACCCCGGGCTGCTGGACCTTCGGGCCGGGGATGTGATCGCCGACTGGGGCGGCCCGGGGGCCAGCTTTGAAATCGTGAGTATCGACCCGCCCCGGGCCCTCGTACACCGCTCCCGCCGCGGCACGGTGTCCATCAGCTGGGCCATCGTGCTGCGGCCGGTTCCGGCGCCGGTTCCGGCGGCCGGGCTGTCCACCCGGGTGCACCTTCGGCTCCGGCTCGCGGGCGTCCGGCGGCGCCGCCTCGTGGAGACGGGAGGTGGGTTGTTCGACCTGCTCACGATCGCCGGCCTGGCGGCAGGCCTGCGGGAGCGGCTCAGCCGGTGATGGCCCTGCCCGGAACCCGGAGTGCGCCGGCGCTGGTGCGCTGGATGCCAGCCGCGGCCCGCGTCAGGTGCCCGGGACGTCCCCGGGGAACTCCTCCCGGTACACGAGGTAGTGCCGGTCCGTCAGGGCCAGCGTGCCCCGGACCATCCGGTGCGGCCGGTACAGGTGCCCGTACGGGTCCTGCAGGATCGCCTCTTGCAGGTCTTTTGCGGTGAGCAGCAACGCGTTGACCTCCTCCAGCGACTGAAGATGTTGTGTCCGGCCCGGCTGGCGCACGATCCACGCCTGGGCTCCTGCTGAGCCGGCGGCCGTTTCTTCCAGTACTTCGAAGAGGGAGGCCAGGAACCCGGCCTCGGAGTCCCGCATCAGCCGCTCCAGAGGGTACCTGCGCGGGTTCTCCTGCTGCGCGGCCTCCCAGGCCGCCCGCAGCCGGTCAATATCCGCCTTCCCGGTGGAGTGCCCCAGTGTGAGGTGTCCGCCTGCACCGGCCAGCAGCGGGTGGTCATTGCCTGCCCTGTCGATGATGCTGTCAGCCTGGCCGGTGGATTCGAAGCTGCGGATCGCGGCTTCGGCAGATGCGGCGTAGCCGAATAAGCTGCCGCCCACCGTAATGAAGTCCGTGTCCCCCGATCCGGGCCCGGCCCCAATTCCCTGCCATGTCCCCATGTGAACCTCCCTAGCCGCTGAAGTCCCCGGCATTCCGGCGGAATGTGCCCAGGATCCGGATCAGCTGGTCGACGTCCTGCTCGGCGAAGCCGGACTGGCCGAAGACTTCGGAGTTGAGCACCGCCGTCGCCCGCTTGGCCAGGGTGCGCCCCTCGGGGGTGAGCTCAATCAGCGTGGTGCGCCCGTCGGTGGGATGCGGCGAACGGATGACGAGGCCGGCGTCCTGGAGTCGGTCGACGGCGTTGGTCACGGACGTGGGGTGGACCTGCAGGAGGGCGCTGGCCTTGTTCATCGGCAGGGCGCCGCTGCGGGCGAAACTCAGCAGCGCCAGGAGTTCGTACCGGGCGAACGTCAGCCCGAACGGCTTAAGGGCGGCTTCGATCCGGGCCAGCAGGATTTGCTGGGTGCGCATGATGGCGGTGATGGCGGCCATCGGCGCGGCAACGTCGGCCCAGCCGTGCCGTTCCCAGTTCAGCCGGGCCTCGGCGATCGGATCACGCGGCAGCGGCGTTGCCACGGTCAGCCCTGGCCCTTCAGGCCCGGGAAGTCCGACTCGGAGTACTCGACGCCGAGCCCGGCCGGAACAGCGCCCCCGCCGTGCCGGAGTTCCTCGCTGTGCCGCAGCTCCACGCGCCGGATCTTGCCGGAGATCGTCTTGGGCAGCTCGGCAAACTCGAGCCGGCGGATCCGCTTGAACGGGGCCAGATGGTCGCGGCAGTAGCGCAGGATGTCCTCGGCGAGCTCGGGCCCGGGCTGGTGCCCGGCGGCCAGGACCACAAACGCCTTGGGTACCGAGAGCTTGAGCGGATCGGGGGAGGGGACGACTGCGGCCTCCGCGACCGCCGGGTGCTCGATCAGCACGCTTTCGAGCTCGAAAGGGGACAGCCGGTAGTCGGAGGACTTGAAGACGTCGTCGCCCCGGCCCACGTAGGTGATGATGCCGCGCTCGTCCCGGCTCGCCATGTCCCCCGTGTGGTAATAGCCGCCGCGGAAGGCGTCCGCCGTTTTTTCCGCGTCCCCGTAGTACGCCTTCATGAGCCCGACGGGCCGGGGATCGAGGCGCAGGCAGAGCTCGCCGTCGTCGCCCTCTTCACCGGTGGCAGGGTCGACCAGCACGACGTCGTACCCCGGCAGCGGCCTGCCCATGGCGCCGATCTTGATCGGCTGGCCCGGGGTGTTCGCGATCTGCACGGTGGATTCGGTCTGGCCGAAGCCGTCACGGATGGTCTGCCCCCAGGCCCGGTTGACCTGGTCGATCACCTCGGCGTTGAGCGGTTCACCGGCGGAGACCACCTTCGTGGGCGGGTTCTTCAACAGGGTGAGGTCGGCCTGGATGAGCATGCGCCAGACGGTGGGCGGAGCGCAGAAGCTCGTCACTGCCTCGCGGTCCATCTGCTCCATCAGGGCCTTCGCGTCGAAGCGCTCATAGTTGTAGATGAAGACGCAGGCTTCGGCGATCCACGGCGTGAAGACGTTGGACCAGGCGTGCTTCGCCCAGCCCGGGGAGGCCACGTTGAGGTGCACATCGCCGGGCTCCATCCCGATCCAGAACATCGTGGACAGGTGCCCTACCGGATACGAGGTGTGGGTGTGTTCCACCAGTTTGGCCTTGGACGTGGTGCCGGACGTGAAGTACAGCAGCAGTGTCTCGTCGGCCAGGGTTGGGGCATCGGCGGTGAAGTCCGGCGACGCGGACGCGGACTCCAAATACTGCAGGGCCGCGGCCGGGCCGGTGCCGCCGTCGCCGATTTCGATCAGGGTGTAGTCGCCGGGGACGTCGGCGAACTTCGCGATGTTAGCGCTTCCGACGGCGGCCCAGGTGGCGCCGCCGCGTTCCACCCGGTCCTTGAGGTCCGCCGGTCCCATCAGGGTGGTGGTGGGGATCATGACGATGCCCAGCTTGATGCCGGCCAGCATGAGCTCCCAGAGTTCCACCTGGTTGCCGAGCATGATGATCATCCGGTCCCCGCGCCGGACACCCTGGCGCCGCAGCCAGTTGGCGACCTGGGACGAACGCTGTGAGAGGTCCGCGAAGCTGCGCCGCGTCGCGGAGCCGTCCTGCTCGACGATCACGAGGGCCGGCTGGTGGGCCTTGGCCGGGTCCGCCGCGATCTGGTCGAACCAGTCGAGGGCAAAGTTGAATTCCTCAAAGCGCGGCCACCGGAATTCGCTGCGCGCTGCGTCATAGTCCTGTCGAAGGGCGAGCAGCCTGTCCCGTGCGGCGCGGAATTCCTCAGTGACGGTCATGGTGCACCTTTCGACGTCTTCGCGCGGAGCCGTCCGGGCCCGGCGCCATTCCCTGATGGGCGCACCGGCCGGCGCGATGCCCCGCCTAGTGATCCCCATCACTCTGCAATATACTAGGACATCCAAGGGTTTGGAAGAGCGGCGCTGCCCAGCACGCGGCGCATGAGGAAGGGATACATGCCCGTGCAGCCACAAGAACGTGCCAGCGGACAAACGCTCGTCTCGACGGGGGCCCGGACGGGCGCCGACACGGAGGAGGGGTCCGCGGCGGTGCCGCCGTTTCCTGACGCCGACCTGATGTACATCGTGGACCTGCTGTCGCCGGAGGAACGGATCCGTTACCAGGAGATCCGCGAATTCCTCCAGTCCCGGGTCCGGGCGGCCTCGATCGAATACTGGAACCGTGAGGAATTCCCTTTCGACCTGCTGGCCGAACTGGGCAAGCACGGCCTGGGCGGGCTACAGACCGACGGCACATCCAAGCTCTTCAAGGGCCTGATGTACGTCGAAGTGGCCCGCGCCGATGTATCGCTCTCGGCACTCGTCGGCATCCACAACGAACTGATCGTCGGCATGATCGACCAGCTCGGCTCCGCAGAACAGAAATCCCGGTGGCTGCCGGGACTCACCGCCTTCACCGAACTGGGAGCCTTTGCCCTGACGGAGCCCGACCATGGATCGGACATCGCCGGCGGCCTGGCCACCACGGCGCGGCTGGAGGACGGCGAATGGGTGATCAACGGCGCCAAACGCTGGATCGGTGCCGGCACCATCGCCGACTTCGCGCTCGTCTGGGCACGGGACGTCGCCGACCAGCAGATCAAAGGCTTCATCGTCGAGACGGACACGCCCGGCTACACCGCCACCAAGATCGCCAACAAGATCGGGCTGCGGATCATGCAGAACGCGGACATCGTGCTCGACGACGTCCGTATTCCGGAGTCCAACCTGCTGCCCGGGGCCACCGACTTCGGCAAAGCCAACGAACTCCTGCGCGATTCGCGCGCCTGGGTGGGCTGGCAAGGTGCCGGGATCCAGCTGGCCGCGTTCGACGTCGCGCGGTCCTACTCCCTTGAGCGCAAGCAGTTCGGCAAGGAACTGGCCCGTTTCCAGCTCATCCAGCAGCAGCTCGCCGAGATCCTGGGCAACGCTACTGCCTCACTGGCCCTCATGGCCCAGCTGGCCCGGATCCAGGAGGACGGCAAGCTGGAAATGGTCCAGGCGGCGATGGCCAAATCCACCACGACCCGGCTGGCCCGGGCCTCGGTGGCCATGGGCCGGTCGCTCATGGGCGGCAACGGGATCAGCAGCGACTACGAGATGGGCAAGCTCTTTGGCGACGCCGAAATCCTGTACACCTACGAGGGCAGCTACGAAATCAATTCCCTCATCGTGGCCCGGGCCGTGACCGGGAAGTCGGCGTTCGTCTAAAAGTTGCGGCCCTGTTTGGCGGCGGAGCGCCCGTCGGGTTCCCCCTCGGCGTACCGCAGGCTGCGGTTGCGTCCGCCATGCTTGGCGGCGTACAGCGCACGGTCCGCGCAGGCCAGGAGGCTGTGCAAGCCGGCCTCGCGCAGCTCGCAGACTCCGGCCGAGACCGTAATGGAGCCCGCCTCGCCGAAGGGTGCGGACGCGATCGCGGACCGTGCCCGTTCCGCCGCCTGCAGGGCCGCCGTGCTGTCGGTTCCGGGCAGGAGCCACACGAACTCCTCGCCGCCGAACCTGGCGACGACCTCTCCCTGGCGGGCGACCTGGCGCAGCCTGGCGGCGACCTCTGCGAGCACGGCGTCCCCGGTCAGGTGGCCGAAGGAATCATTGACTTTCTTGAAGTGGTCGATGTCGAGGACCACGGCGCTGAGGCTTGTGCCGCGGGACGTGGCCAGCTCCGTTTCCCGGTGGAGATGCACTTCCAGGGCACGGCGGTTCGGCAGCCCGCTCAGGGCATCCGTGCTGGCCTGAAGCTCCAGGCTGGACCGGGCTTCGGCGTTGCCGATCGCGATCTCCACGAGTTCCGCGAACTGCGCCAGCCGGTCCACCATGGCCCCCGTGACCCCGGCCGGGGACTTGGAGCTCAGGGTGACGACGCCCCAAAGCCGGCCGTGGACCCGGATGGGAGCCGCTGCCGCCGAGCGGAAGCCTCCGGCGAGCATCTGGTCCGAGGCCGGGCCGCCTTCCGGACCGTAAACCACCAGTGCAGGCTTGCCCGTCACGGCAACGCGGACAGTGGCCGACGTGTCCGTGGACGAGAAGATGTGTTCGCGGCTCAGGACCAGCGGACGGGCCGGTGCCATCGCCACGATTTCCGCCGAGGAGGCGCCCGTTAGACGGACGACGGCAGCCGAGTCCACGCCAAAGAGCGAGCGCACGATGAACGCGACCTTCTCGGAGATGTCCGTGGGGGCGGCATTGCGGGCGACTGCGGTTGCGATCTCGTGCAGGGCCGCCCAGGTCTGCTCCTGCTCGAGCCGTTCGGTCATGTCCACCGCCACCACCATCCCGGCTGTGGCCTCGCCGGCAGAGAAGACGGGGCCGGCCGTCAGCCGGTACGTGCGGTGGCCGATCTGCCGGCCCCACGTGACCTCCTGCCCGGCCAGGGCTGCGCGGTACCGCGGCTCGAGCTCTTTGGCCAGATTGCCTTTCAGCACCTCATGGATGACCCGGCCCTCGAGCTCGTCGGTGTGGTAGCCGAACGTCTCCAGCTCCTGCCCTTCGGCAATGAGATAGCGGAGGTCGGCGTCGAAGAGGAGCACGAAGACGCCGGGGACGCTCCGCGCCAGCGCCCGGTACCGGTCCATGTCCCGCTGCCTGTTGCGGTCGGAGAGCACCCGCTCGGTGATATCGGTGACCAGGACGAAGAAACCGTGGACGACGCCGTCGCGCAGGTCCGGCATGTAGGAGGCCTGGGTGTAGCGCGTCTTGCCGGCGGCATCAACGAGGGTGCGGTCGAACAGCTGCGGCTCTCCCGTGAGCACCTTGACCATGTAGGGATGGTTCGCCGCGAAAAGCTCGTCGCCGAGCAACTCCCGGATATGCATGCCGCGCATCCTGTCCGGGGCCACGCCGAACCATTCGCGGTAGGAATCGTTGGCAAGGCAGTTGCGGAGGTCCCTGTCCCAGTACCCCACCATCGCCGGGATGCCGTTCAGCACCGCCCGCACTTGGGCGGGCAGTTCCGGCATGGGCTGCAGGTCTGCATCCACCCGGTTGGGAGACGTGCGAATACTCATCGCCCCAGTATCCATGGGACGCGCCGCCGTGGGGAAACCGTCACGGCATGAACCGGTACCCGATACCTGCCTCGGTGAGCAGATGGCGGGGTCTGGCGGTGTCCGGTTCCAGCTTGCGCCGCAGCTGGGCCATGTAGACCCGGAGGTAGTTGGTTTCCTTGGCATACGCGGGGCCCCAGACCTCGGAGAGCAGCTGTCGCTGGGTGATGAGCTTCTCGGGATTCCGGACGAGCACCTCCAGGATGTTCCATTCGGTGGGGGTCAGCCGCACATCCTGGCCGTCGCGGATGACGCGGTGTTTGCCCAGGTCTACGGTGAAGGCCTCGGTGGTAACCACGGGTGCCTGTTCCGGGTCGACACTGCGGCGCAGGAGGGCTCGGATCCGGGCCAGCAGCTCATCGAGGCCAAAGGGTTTCGTGATGTAGTCGTCCGCGCCGGCGTCGAGTGCTTCCACTTTGTCCTCGGAGCCGTGGCGTGCGGAGAGCACCAGGATGGGGACCTGGCTCCAGGACCGGAGCTCCCGCAGCACCGTGGTGCCGTCAATGTCGGGCAGTCCCAGGTCCAGGATGATCAGCGCCAAGGGGTGCTGGGATGCCGTCAGCAGGGCAGAACGGCCGTCAGCCGCAGTCGTCACCGCGTAGCCGTGGGCCTGCAGCGTGATCCGGAGCGCCCTCAGCAGGTGCGGGTCGTCATCGACCACCAGGACGGCGGTCATCCGGCGTCCGGTCCGGGCGTGAGCGGCAGGGTATGGCGGCGGCGCCCCAGGACCGACTGCGGCTCGACCGGGGCCTGGGCGCGGCGTGCATCGAACGGCGTGCCTGCCGACAGGGGAAGCCGGATGACCATGGTCAATCCGCCACCTGGTGTCTCTTCCGCGGCCAGACCTCCGCTCATGGCCTCGGTGAATCCTTTCGCCACGGCCAGTCCGAGTCCGATTCCGGTGGCCTGCGGCGTGTCATCGAGCCGCTGGAACGGACGGAACATCTCGACCACCCTCTCCGCAGGAACGCCGCGGCCATGATCAATGATCCGCAGCTCGCCCGCGGGGCGTCCTTCGAGAGCCGCCGGGCTGAGGCCGCCGGCCGTCCCCGCCAGGACAATGTCTGAGTCCGGGGCGTATTTCACGGCGTTTTCGACGATGTTCGCAATGACCCGTTCCAGCATTCCCGGGTCGGCGTCGATTTCGGGCATGTTGGCGGGAAGGTCCACGCGGACCCTGCCCTCGGGGACGGCGCTGAGGGCTGCCGGGATCACCTCGAACCAGCGCACCGGCCTGAGCAGGGGATGGACGGCATCCGAGGTGATCCGGGACATGTCCAGCAGATTCCCCACCAGGGCGTCAAGCCGGTCCGAGCACTCCTCGATGGTGGCCAGCAACTCCTGCTCCTCTTCCCGCGTGTAGCGGACGTCGTCGTGGCGCAGGCCGCCGACGGCGAGCTTGATCCCGGCCAGCGGGGTGCGCAGGTCGTGGGACACTGCGCGCAGGATGGAAGTGCGCATGGTGTTGCTCTCGGCCAGGCGCAGCATCTCCCGACGGCTGGCAACGAGCTGCTGGCGTTCAAGCTGGGCCGCCACGTGGACACCGAAGGCCCCCAGGAGGCGCCGGTCGCTGGCCGGCAGGATCCGTCCGAACAGGACAAGGCGCGTGGCGGCATCGATCTCCTCGACGTTCTCGCCCCTGGCGTCGCTATCCCGTCCTGCCTCGGCGGCGGCCGGGATCTCGCCGGCCGTGGCGAGCAGCCGCCACGGCCGCCCGCTGACCGCGCTTGTGGTGCCGTCACCGCCGTCGGACTCGCGGGTGAACAACGCGGTTCCCCGGACCTGGAAAACATCCAGCGCCTGCTCCAACAGCGCCTGGACGGTGTCCTCCGACCCCGCGGCGCCGCGGGTCAGGTCCCCCAGCGTCGTGGCCTCGGCACGGGCCAGTGCGGCCTCCTTGGAACGGCGGGCAGAAAGGTCGACGACGACCGCGACGGCAGCCGAGACCCCCACGAACACCAGCAGGGCGAGGAAGTTCTGCGGATCCCTGATCGTCAGGTTGCCGAGGGGCGGGGTGGAGAAGTAGTTCACCAGCAGGCTGCTCCAGAGCGCGGCGAGGATCGCCGGCCACAGTCCGCCCACCAGGGCCACCGCGACAGAGCCGGTGAGCTGGACCAGCATCGCCGTGGCCACGTTCCGCTCCGGGTTCAGGACCAGCAGCAGGAACTGCAGGAGGGCAGGGAGCGTCACGGCCAGGACGAGCCCCACCGTGACCCTGACACGGCCCAGGTCCCGTCGGGAAGGCCGGGTGCCATGGCCGCCGAGCGGATGGGAGACCATATGGACATCGATGTCGCCGGAATCCCGGACCACCCTGGTCCCGACCCCGCCGCCGAGCAGGCTTCCCAGCAGCCCGGCGATCTTCTTGCGCCGGGAGATGCCGACGACGATCTGGGTTGCGTTGACGCTGCGGGCAAAGTCCAGGAGGGCGTCGGCAGGGTCCTCGCCCGTCACGATGTGGTAGCTGCCGCCCAGGTCCTGGATCAGGTGGCGCTGGGCTTCCAGCGCCTGGGGCGATTCGCCCGCCACACCGTCCGCGGCCCGGACGTGCACGGCCAGCAAGTCCCCGCCGTTGACCCGGTTGAGGATTCTGGCGCCCCGGCGGATCAGGACGTCCCCTTCCGGACCGCCCGTCAGCCCCACCACGATGCGCTCGCGGGCCGGCCAGCTTTCCTCGATGCCGTTTTCGGCCCGGTATTTGGCCAGGCCCTCGTCCACGCGGTCCGCCAGCCATAGCAGCGCCAGCTCCCGCAGGGCGGTGAGGTTGCCCAGCCGGAAGTAGTTCGCGAGGGCGGCGTCGATCTTCTCGGGCGCGTAGATCTTGCCGTCGCCCAGGCGCTGGCGGAGCAGTTCGGGGGAGATGTCTACGAGATGGATTTGATCCGCCCGGCGGACGACGTCGTCTGGCACCGTCTCCGCCTGGTGGACGTCGGTGATGGCACTGACGACGTCGCCCAGGGACGCAAGATGCTGGATATTGACGGTGGAGAGCACATCGATGCCCGCGTCCAGCAGCGCGTCGACATCCTGCCAGCGTTTGGGATAGCGGCTGCCGGGGATGTTGGAGTGGGCGTATTCGTCCACGACGGCGGTACCCGGCGCCCGGGCCAGGACTGCATCCAGGTCCATCTCGTCAAACTCGGTGCCCCGGTAGGGCAGGCGCCTGGGCGGGACGACTTCGAGACCGCCCAGGAGCGCGCGCGTTTCGCTGCGCCCGTGGTCCATGGCGAACGCCACCACGACGTCCTCGCCGCGCCGGCCCAGCCGGTGCGCCTCTTCGAGCATCTCGTAGGTCTTGCCGACCCCGGGTGCGGCCCCCAGGAAGATGCGCAGCGTTCCACGTGCCATGCCGTCATTCTTTCACTTGGATTGGGGGGGCGACGACGCCTTGGCGGCGGCAGCCACGTCGAGGTTCAAAGCCGTCACATTGACGGAGGGCTGGCCGAGGAAGGCCTCGAGGCCGCCGCTGGTGTGCCGGTCCACCAACGACGCGACAGCGTCGGTGCTGAGACCCTGTGCTGCGGCTACCCGCGGAACCTGGAGCCGGGCATACGCCGGGGAGATGTCAGGGTCCAGCCCTGAGCCGCTGGACGTCACCGCGTCCGCGGGCACCTCGGCCGGACTGATTCCTTCAGCGGCGGCGACGGCGGAGCGGTTCGCGGCCACGGCGTCGAGCAGTTTCGGATCGTTGGGGCCGAGGCTGGACGCCAAGGACGACGCCGGCTCCCATTTCACGGCGGAAGGCCGGGCGTGGAACCACCGCGGGTCCTGGGCGCCGTCGTCGTTGGCGGAGGCCTGGACGATCAGCGCCGACGCGGCCAGGGCGCCGGTCCCGTCTTTGATGATGGAGCCGTTGGCCTGGTACGGGGCGATGAGCTGCCCGACGCCGAAGACGGCCAGGGGGTAGGCCACGCCGAGGACCAGGGAGGCGAAGAGCAGGAACCGCAGGGCCGTTCCCAGCTGGCGGAGATAGCCGGTGAGAATGTTCATGGGGTGTTCCTATCCGATTCCGGGGATGAGGGAGATCATGAGGTCGATGATTTTGATGCCGATGAACGGTGCGATCAGTCCGCCGAGCCCGTAGATCAGCAGGTTCCGGGCGAGCGCCTGGTTGGCGGAAACGGCACGGTATTTGACACCGCGGAGCGCGAGCGGCACCAGGGCGATGATGATCAGGGCATTGAAGATCACCGCCGAGAGGATGGCCGAGGACGGGGTGGCGAGACCCATGATGTTCAGCAGTCCGAGCCCGGGGAAAGTGGCCGTGAAGAGGGCGGGCACGATCGCGAAGTATTTGGCGACGTCGTTGGCGACCGAGAAGGTGGTCAGCGCACCGCGGGTGATGAGCAGCTGCTTGCCGATGCCGACGATGTTGATGAGCTTGGTGGGGTCGGAGTCGAGGTCCACCATGTTGGCGGCGTCCTTGGCGGCCGGGGTGCCGGAGTTCATGGCGACGCCGACGTCTGCGGCGGCCAGCGCCGGGGCGTCGTTGGTGCCGTCCCCGGTCATGGCCACCAGCCGGCCCGCGGCCTGTTCCTTTTTGATGACCGCGAGTTTGTCCTCCGGGGTTGCTTCGGCCAGGAAATCGTCGACCCCGGCCTCGGCGGCGATGGCCTTGGCGGTGATGGGATTGTCTCCCGTGATCATCACGGTCCGGATGCCCATTTGCCGCAGTTCGGCGAAGCGGGCATGCATGCCGGGTTTGACGACGTCGGCGAGGTGGATGGTCCCCAGGACATCGGCGCGGCCGTCCTTGCCCACCTGGGCGACCAGCAGGGGGGTGCCGCCCTGGGCGGAAATTTCATTGACCCGGTGGTCGACCTCCGCCGGTGAATGTCCGCCGAATTCGGCAACAAATGCCGCCACCGCGGAGGCTGCGCCCTTTCGGATCTGCAGACCGTCCAGGTCCAGCCCGCTCATGCGCGTGCCGGCGCTGAACGCGACCACCGCAAAATCGCGGGAGCTGCGTTCAAGGGTGGCCAGATCCTTCCCGGTCACGCCCTTGTCCGCGGCGAGGTCCACGATCGAGCGCCCTTCGGGCGTGTCGTCGGCCAGGCTGCACACCCGGGCCGCTTCCATGAGCCGGGTCCTCTCGACATGGTTGGCGGGGAAGAAATTGACGGCGCGGCGGTTGCCGTACGTGATGGTCCCGGTCTTGTCGAGCAGGAGCGTGGTGATGTCCCCGGCGGTCTCCACAGCACGGCCGGAGGTGGCCAGCACGTTGTGCTGGACCAGGCGGTCCATGCCGGCGATGCCGATCGCCGGGACCAGCGCGCCGATGGTGGTGGGGATCAGGCAGACCAGCAGGGCCACCAGCACGATCGGGGACGGCGTGGCGCCGGCCAGGGACGCGAACGGGGCGAGCGACATGGTGACGGCCAGGAACACGATGGTCAGGGATACCAGCAGGACGTGGAGGGCGATTTCGTTGGGGGTCTTCTGCCGCACGGCGCCCTCGACCAGCTTGATCATCCGGTCGATGAACGTCTCGCCAGGGGCCGCGGTGATCCGGATGACGATCCGGTCCGAGAGGACCTTGGTGCCGCCGGTGACGGAGGAGCGGTCGCCGCCGGATTCGCGGATGACAGGGGCGGATTCGCCGGTGATGGTCGATTCGTCGACGCTGGCGAGGCCTTCGATGATTTCGCCGTCCGAGGGGACGACGTCCCCGGCTTCGCAGATGACAACGTCGCCCCGCCGCAGCCCCGCGCCGGGGACCTCTTTGGTGGTGCCGTCGGGCACCCGGAGCCGGGCGATCACACCTTTTCGGCTCGCCCGCAGGCTGTCGGCCTGGGCCTTGCCCCGGCCTTCGGCGATGGATTCGGACAGGGTGCCGAACAGCGCGGTGAGCCACAGCCAGACGGTGACTGCGATGCCGAACGCGGTAGGCCGGTCCACGGAAATCGCCGTACACAGGGCTGCCCCGACCAGCACGGTGAACATGACCGGGGAATGGATCATCTGCCGGGGCGCGAGCTTCCGGACTGCGAGCGGCAGGGCGGCTGCGACGGACGCGAGCGTCAGTTTTGCCGGGGCCTTGGTGTGGTGCTTGTGCTCGCCGGGGGTGCCGAGAGGGTTGCCGTCGGCGTAGGTCTGGGCGGCGGTGTCCGTGGCTGAAGCCGTGCTAGCCCGGGTCATTTGAGGAGTCCTTCTGCAAGGGGGCCCAGGGCAAGGGCCGGGAAGTAGCTCAGGGTGGTCAGGATCACTGTCACGCCGAGCAGCAGGCCGCCGAACAGCGGGCCGTGGGTGGGGACGGTGCCGGCGGAGGCGGGAATCTTGCCCTGACGGGCCAGGGACCCGGCCAGGGCGAGGACCAAGGCAATGGGCAGGTACCGGCCCAGCAGCATGTCCAGGCCCAGCATCGTGGAGAGGTACGGGCCCGAGGAGGTGATGCCGCCGAACGCCGAGCCGTTGTTGTTGGCCCCGGAGGCGAAGGCGTAGAGCACTTCGCTGAACTGGTGGGGCCCGGTTGCCGGTGCGTTGGCCATGGCGTCAGGGAGCAGGACGGTGATCCCGGAGAGTGCCAGCACCACAGCCGGGGTGACGAGGATGTACATGGCGGCCAGCTTCATTTCCGTGGGGCCGATCTTCTTGCCCAGGTACTCGGGGGTGCGCCCGACCATGAGACCGGCGATGAACACCGAAATGATGGACAGGATCAGCAGGCCGTAGAGCCCGGACCCGGTTCCGCCGGGGGCGACTTCGCCGAGCATCATGTTCACCATGGCCACGCCGCCGGCCAGCGGCGGAAGTGAATCATGGGCGACGTTGATTGCGCCGGTGGAGGTCAGCGTGGTGGCCGTGGCGAAGATCGCGCTCGGCGCGGGGCCGAAGCGCTGTTCAAAGCCTTCACCCAGCCCGCCGGCCGCGGCTGTTGCTGCGCCCTCGGCGGCGAAGACGGCCCAGCCCATCAGGGCGGTGGATGCCAGCCAGAGGGTGCCCATCACCGCGGCGACCGTATAGCCCTGCCGCTGGTCGCCGACCATCCGGCCGTAGGCGTACGGGAGGGCCGAAGGGATCAGCAGGAGCAGGAACACCTCGAAGAAGCTGATGAAGGCGTTGGGGTTCTCGAACGGGTGGGCGGAGTTTGCGTTGAAGTAGCCGCCGCCGTTGGTGCCCAGGATCTTGATGGCCTCCTGGGAGGCGACCGGGCCGCCGGGAATGCTCTGGCTGATCCCGGCAGCCTGGTTGGTGACCTCGGTGGGTGAGAAGTTCTGGATGACGCCGCCAAGGACCATGACGACTGCCGCGACGAACGCCAGCGGGAGCAGGAGCCGGAACGAAGTCCGCGCCAGGTCCACCCAGAAGTTTCCCAGCCGATTCGTCCGGGTCCGGGCGATGCCCCTGATCAGGGCGACGGCGACCACGATACCGGCGGCGGCGGAGAGGAAGTTCTGCACCGCAAGCAGGATCATCTGGACGAAGATGCCCACCGTGGTCTCCGGCACGTAGGTCTGCCAGTTCGTGTTGGTCACAAAGGAAACGGCGGTGTTCATGGCCACCCACGGATCGACGCCGGGCAGGGAACCGCTGCCAGGCACGACACCCTGCAGCCGTTGGAGGCCGAACACGGCCAGGATGGAGACTGCCGAGAACGCCAGGACGCTGCGCAGGTACACGGACCAGGTCTGGTCGGTGCCGGCGTCGATCCCGGCGAGCCGGTAGAAGAGACGCTCCGCACGGGTGGCGGTCTTGCCCTCGAAGACGTGCGCGAGGTAAACCCCGAGCGGTTTGTGCACGGCGGCAAGGATGAGGACAAGCGCGGCGACCTGGACCAGGAAGGATGCAGTATTGATCGTCATGTGCGGCTCACCACTTCTCCGGGCGGACCAGGACGGCGAGCAGGTATCCGAAGAGGCAGAGTCCCGCAATCAGCAGGACGAGCCACATGATGGCGTCGGCGCTCATTGCCCGCCCCCCGGCCGGTCCTCGGCGCCGCTGACCATCCGGGCCAGCAACTGGCCGATCCACATCACGAACCCCATGGACACCATGAAGATTCCGATCACAGCAACATCGGCCATAAGAGCGTCCTTCCTCTGCGCCCCGACGGCGGGGCTAGGTCCAGTCAAACCCCGGGAAACCCGGAAAGGGCCGGCGCTAATGGATTATTAATGCTGCCCGGCAGATCTTGACGGGTTCCTTACGATTTCCCGCGGCTTTCGGCTTTCGGCTGCGGCTCCGGCGGCGTCAAGGAATCATCAAGATCGGCCGGAATCAGCCCAGGAAGGCCTGCCGCGGTGGTAATTTCGGCGTAGCCGGTGTGCGGTGCCGTGCGGCGCCCTGTGCCGTGACGAGAGGAAACCATGACCACACTGAGCAGGCCACCGGCCGATCCGTCGGCAATGCGGCCCGGCCACCGGAGCACCCTCAGGAACTGGCTGCTGTTCGGGCTGCAGGACAGCAAGGGAACCCACCAGGGCCCCGGCGCGGTGAGCGACTCCCACGTGAAGAAGCATTCGTGGTGGCAGGTGATGTGCCTGACCGGCGTCGACTACTTCTCCACCCTCGGTTACCAGCCCGCAATCGCCGCGCTGGCCGCCGGGGTGATCTCACCCCTGGCGACCCTCGTACTGGTCGCCGTTACCCTCCTTGGCGCCCTGCCGGTCTACCGCCGCGTTGCCGGCGAGAGCCACCGCGGCGAAGGCTCCATCGCGATGCTGGAGCGGCTAATGCCCCGCTGGAGCGGCAAGCTCTTCGTCCTGGTCCTGCTCGGCTTCGCCGCGACGGACTTCATGATCACCATGACCCTCTCCGCCGCGGACGCCACGGCCCACCTCGTGCAGAACCCGATAGTGCCCGGCTGGCTGCAGGGGCAGAACGTGCCCATCACGCTCTTCCTGCTGGCGCTGCTGGGCGCCGTCTTCCTGCGGGGCTTCAAGGAGGCCATCGGCGTCGCGGTCGCCCTGGTGGCGCTCTACCTGGGCCTGAACGTCGTGGTGGTTGCGTCCTCCGTCCTTGAGGTGATGAACCATCCGGTTGCCGTGGGGGACTGGTGGCAGGCGCTCTCAACCTCGCACGGCAACCCGGTGATGGTGGTCGGCCTGGCGCTGCTCGTCTTCCCGAAACTCGCCCTCGGCCTGTCCGGCTTCGAAACCGGCGTTGCCGTGATGCCACAGATCCGCGGCCATGCCACCGACACGGAGGACAACCCGGAGGGCCGGATTAAGGGCACCCGCAGGCTCCTGACAACGGCCGCCGTCATCATGAGCTGCTTCCTGATCGTTACGAGCTTCACCACCGTGGTCCTCATCCCGGAGCAGGAGTTCCAGCCTGGCGGCCAGGCCAACGGCCGCGCCCTGGCGTTCCTTGCCCACGAGTATCTGGGCGTGGGTTTCGGCACCGTTTATGACGTCAGCACCATCGCCATCCTGTGGTTCGCGGGCGCCTCCGCCATGGCGGGCCTGCTGAACCTCGTGCCCCGCTACCTGCCCCGCTACGGCATGGCCCCGGAATGGGCCCGGGCCGTCCGGCCGCTGGTCCTGGTGTTTACCCTGGTCGGCTTCCTCATCACGTACCTTTTCGGCGCCGACGTCGACGCCCAGGGCGGTGCGTACGCCACCGGCGTGCTGGTGCTGATGACCTCCGCCGCGGTGGCCGTGACGCTCTCGGCCCGGCGCCAGAAGCAGCGCAAGCGGACCGTGGGCTTCGGCGTTATCGCCGTCGTATTTATCTACACCACGGTGGCCAATATCTTTGAGCGGCCCGAGGGCATCCGGATCGCCTCGATCTTCATCGTGGGCATCATCGTCATTTCCCTGCTGTCCAGGGTCCGGCGGTCCTTTGAACTGCACGCCACCCATGTCCACATGGACCGTCAGGCGCTGGAGTTCATGTCCGACGAGGTGGACGGGCCGCTCCGGATCATCGCCCACGAGCCGCTCCGCCTGAGCCCGGAGGCGTACCGCCAGAAGCTGGACTCGGCCATGGAGGTCAGCCACCTGCCAGTGGACTACCGGGCGCTGTTCTTGGAGGTGATCGTGGATGATTCCTCCGACTTCGAGACTGCGCTTGAGGTCCGGGGAATCACCCGGCACGGGTACCACATCCTCGAAGTGCACGGTCCGGTCGTGCCGAACACGATCGCCTCGGTGCTGCTGCACATCCGGGACGTCACCGGGCTGATGCCGCACATCTACTTCCGGTGGACGGAAGGCAACCCGGTCACGAACCTCCTGCGGTTCCTGTTCCTGGGCGAGGGCGAAATCGCGCCGGTCACGCGCGAAGTGCTGCGCGAAGCCGAGCCGGACGTCACGAAACGCCCCTGGGTCCACGTCGGCTGAGCGGGCGCCATTGTGTTGAGTTCCGTCCGGGGAGTAGCCCACGGGGAACACAAACGCCCCTCCGGAGGAAACCTCCGGAGGGGCGTTGTGGTCTTCGGGGAATGTCCCGGCCGTGCGGCCGGGGCGCTTTCCTGAGTACTTAGAGCGGGCGGATGTTCTCAGCCTGCGGGCCCTTCGGACCCTGCGTGACGTCGAACTCGACCTTCTGGTTCTCGTCCAGGGAGCGGTAGCCGCTGCTGGCGATTGCCGAGTAGTGGGCGAAAACGTCGGCCGACCCGTCATCCGGGGCAATGAAGCCAAAACCCTTTTCGGCGTTGAACCATTTAACTGTGCCTGTAGCCATGCCATATCCTTCTGAAATGCTGCTGATCTCCGGCGGCCATAAGGCCAACGGCTGCGGAGACATTCGTCCGCTGTCCCCCAACGTACGGGGCGATCGCCCGCGGTGCAAGAGGCTGGCGACCGCATTTCGGCGCAGCCGGCTGCCATAGCCGGGCCGCCGTGTCCACAACCTCGGTGGTTATCCCTTCCCGGAACGACGCCGAAAGGACGGCCGTCTGCCGGTCCGCGCCGCCGCCGCTGGGAACGGGATCAGGCCGGCGGCCCTGATCCGTCGAAGAGGGCGATGAGATCCCTGCTGATCTGGTACGGCGACGTTTCACTCGGGCTGTGGCCGCCGCGGTAGACCATGATCCGGGCCCCGATGGACTGTGCGAAACGGCGGTGCAGCGCCAGCGGCCAGAGATCGTGTTCCCCGACGGCGACAAACTTCGGCAGGGTCGCTTCGGCCAGGACCGCGCGGAGATCGGGTGCGTGCTGCATGAGGCCGAAGATGTCGTCGACGGATGCGCGGCGGGTCAACCGGAAGCGGCGCTTCACGAACTCCAGGCGCTTCGGAGGGACGCGGTTGATATTGCGGCGGATGCCCCAGATCGTCAGTGCCGCGCCGACGCGGCTGCTGGCGTAGGGGCTGAGCCGGCCGATAAGCCGCACTCCGCGGAAGCTCTGCCCTGGCTCGGGCGGGCAGCTGATAAGGGTCAGGCTCCGGAACATCTCCGGGCGTTGCGCGAAGGTGATCTGGGCGACGACCGCGGCGAAAGAGTACCCGACCACATGGGCGGGGCCGTCGCCGGCGTCGAGCATGGCGACCAGGTCATCGCGGAAGAGATCGTACGTGTAGCGGGTCCGGGGCGGCACGAGGTGCTCGGGGCCGGCCCCGGCCGATTCGTACTGGCCGGCGATGTCGCAGCTGAGCACAAAATACCCGGCGGCGGCGAGCTCGGGCAGCATGAGCGAGAAGTCCTCTTTGGACCCGGTTGCGCCCGGGATCAGCAGCACCCGCGGGTTGCCGGGATTGCCCATGGCGATGGTGGTCAGTGTGCCGCTGGGGGCCTCGAACCGGCCCCGCACCACGCCCTCGGGAAGGACGGCCCAGTCGAAGTCAGGCAGTGCCGCGTCCCTGCGGGCAGCATCGTCAACGAGCCCCGAGCCGAAGCCCTCAGGCTCCGGTTCCGGGGCGCCTCGGGTGTTGCTGCCAGCAGACGCCATGCACTAAACATAGCCCGGGTGTCCACCGCCGCCCCGGACGCCTGCGTCAGGACACCCCGTGAACGAAGGGCCCCACGATGGAAACCGGCACTGAACGCCTTCGCCATCAACGTCCAAGAAAGAATCAACCAAATGCCAACCGCGGAACCGCCGCAAAACAGCCACTCTCGTCAACGGACCCTTCCCTTTGGTCCAACCCAATGACTTTGCTGGAACTCTTTCAGGAATTTCTGACCAAGCGCAGGGTGAGGAGCTGGAAGGGACGCAGCGTTAGCTGAACGGTCGTGCTGATGGTGGTGTCCGCGGCAGGGGCGCTGGGAATCTCGCGTTCCAACTAATGAAGCGCCCAGCGTGAAGGGTACGGTCAAATGTCGGGAATTGATTCTCGTCCACGTAAATCCATTTGGATGACTTAGTCAGGAGCTACTCGATCCGACCGCCGCGCCCTCGAGAAGCAACCCCTCCGGCCGCGGGGAAAGAGCGTGGTCCAGAACAATGCAGGCGGCGCCTACGGCAGCGATGTCTTCACCAAGGAGCGACCCAGTGACCTGTACTTGGTGAATGCTGCCGACGGCGAGCCGATTCGCCAAGGCGGACCGGAGTATTCCCAGGTAGCGTTTGCTGATCGGCGACCAAGAGGGGCCTCCGAATACAATGCGGTCCACGTCCACCAGATTGGCTATGTCTTCGACCGCCCAGGCTAATCGGGCCGCTGCGCCGTCAAGAATTTTGGCGGCGCGGGCGTCCCCCGTGTCGGCCTGCGCCGCAAGTTGCCGGAACTGGGCGGCGATGGCCTGAAGGTCGGAGTCGTCGAAAGGTGCATCGATCACTCCTGTCGCGACACCTTCCCCTACGAGGTACGCGGGCATGATGGCCAGTCCCACGCATCCTGTCCGGCCGCAGCCGCACCGCGGGCCGCCCGGGCCGGTGGAAAAGTGCCCGATTTCCCCGACATTGTTCGATGATCCGCGTACAACCTCGCCATTGTTGACCAGCCCGGAACCCATCCCTGTTCCCAGGTAGATAAACGCGAAGTGCTGGGCCGCCCGGTCTTCGCTGATCCACAACTCGGCATGTGCGGCCGCGGTCGCGTCTTTGTCCAGGAATACGGGAAAGCCCGTTGCCTGCTGCAATGACGCACGCAACTCCACCCGGTCCCATCCTTTCAGCTGAGGCGGGCCGACCACGGCACCTCTCTGCTGATCGATGGGGCCCGGAGACGCGATCCCGACGCCGAGAACCCGATCCCGTGATATTCCCGCCTGATGGACGAGGCTATCTACGGCCGAGGTCATCTTTTGAATGGTCGTATCCGGGTCGGCCACGGACTGGATCGGCACATGCGAACGGGCCACGACCGAACCTGCCAGGTCCAGCAAAACAAAGGTAATGACGGACGGATCCAGATGAATACCGATGGCGAACCTGCTGCTCGGATCGATGTTGAGCACGGTCCGGGGCTTGCCGGTCCGCCCGCTGATCTTTCCGGTTTCATTTATCAATCCCAGATCCAGCAGCTTCCGGACGATATTGGAGACCGTCTGGGTTGACAGCCCGGTGATCTGGACGAGTTCCACCCGGCTGAGGCTGCTGTCCGAGCGCCGCACGTGGTCCAGCACGACAGCCTGGTTGAAGGTGCTGACACGCTCCAGATTCGACCCACGCGGCATGAAAGCTCCTATCTCAATTCAGTTGACTAATACTATACGGTGACTATAGTGGTCTGGGTCACACGGATTGTCAGGTGGTACGGACAATCGATCAAAGCCGCTCCGCCTGAGGCGGAGCCCTTCAGACCAGGGAACCTCATATGACTCGGAAGAGATTTGTTGTGGCTGTGGCAGGCGTACTTGCGGGCACCGTTGCCCTCACTGCCTGCGGCGGCTCGGATGCGGGAAGTTCAAACGCAAGCCAGAACGCGGATGCCAAAGATGTCACTCTCACCATCACCGCAAACTCGATTTCCGGCGGCAAGAACGCCGCTGGGGCCGACTGGATCACCAACTATGTGATCCCGAAGTTCGAGGAAGCCGAGAAGGCAAAGGGTGTCACCGCCAAGGTGAACTTCCAGCCCAATGGTGTTGACGATCAGGCGTATAAGACAAAGATTTCCCTGGATCTGTCTACCGGCCAGGGTGCTGACATCGTCTCCGTCGACGGCATCTGGCTGGGCGAGTTCGCCGATGCCGGGTACATCAAGCCCCTGAACGATGTGGTGGGCAAAGACAAGGTCACCCAATGGGATGGCTGGAAGCAGATCAAGCCCGCCGTGCAGCAGGTGACCAGCTATAACGGCGACCTCTACGGTGTTCCTGACGGTACCGACGGCCGGGTCATCTATTTCAACAAGAAGCTTTTCGCCCAGGCCGGCCTCCCGGCCGACTGGCAGCCCAAGAGCTGGAATGACATCCTGGATGCGGCCCGCAAACTCAAGGGCATCTCGGGTGTGACGCCCCTGCAGGTCAACGCCGGGACGGCGATGGGCGAAGCGACGACTATGCAGGGCTTCCTCCCGTTGTTGCAGGGCACAGGCCAGCCCGTCTACAAGGACGGCAAGTGGCAGGGAAACAGTCCGGCAGTCCAGGACGTCCTGAACTTCTATTCCAGCGTTTACGGGTCCGAGAAGCTGGGCGATCCGTTGCTGCAGCAGGACGCCAAGGGCCGGGACAAGTCGTTTCAGGAGTTCTCCCAGGACAAACTGGGTATCCTCATCGAGAGCGACTATCTGTGGCGTGGCGTGATCAACCCCAAGTCCGGCATTGACCCGATGGCTGACCGGGATTCGTCGGTCGGTTGGGCCAAGATTCCTGCGCAAGCGGCAGGAAAGGGTCCCGGCGGAGCCGATTTCGTGAGCATGTCCGGTGGTTCGGGGGAAGTCATCAATCCCAAGTCCAAGTTCCCGCAGCAGGCGTGGGAACTTCTGCAATTCATGAATTCCGCCGATGCCATCAAGGCACGTATCGGTGCGAACCCGCAGATATCTCCCCGTGATGACGTCAACAGCCAGATTTTGAGTGCGGATCCTCTCTTGTCGTTCATATCGACGCAGGTGCTTCCGATCACCGCTTACCGTCCGGGTCTCGCGGACTACACCCAGGTTTCCGCGGCCTTGCAGGGCGCTACCGCCCAGGTCTCCGCCGGCAAGACGGCCCAGGATGCCGGATCCGGGTATGAGAAAACGCTGGAGGGAATTGTCGGTGGTAGTGACAAGATCTTCAAGTGACACGCTCGTAAAGGACTCCGAGGCCTCTGAGGCCGCCTCCGCGGCGGCCTCAGGAAGGCCCGCCCGTGCCGTCCCTGATGACGGAGACGTGGCGGGCCTGGGCAAGGCCCGGGCAGCGGCGTTCCTGGCTCCGGCGTTGTTGCTGATTTCGATTTTCCTGGTCTTTCCCGCGTTGTGGACGCTGTACCTGGGTGTCACGAACTTCCGGCTGAGCGGATCGGCAGCCAGGAATCCGGTCTTCGTGGGCCTGGATAACTACATCAACGCCCTCACCGATGACCGGTTCCTGAACTCGCTCGGGCTGACCCTCGTTTTCGTGTTTTGCTCCGCGGTGCTGGGCCAGTCGTTGCTTGGGTTCACGATCGCCTGGACCATGAGCAGGGTCCGGAAATCGGTGCGGGCCGTGGTCGAGTTCTTCGTGCTGCTGGCCTGGATCATCCCCAGTTCCGTCACCACGTTTCTTTGGTACGCGCTTCTGGACCGCAGCAATGGAACGTTGAACGCGATGCTCTCGAGTGGACACGTGGCGTGGCTGCTCGACTACCCGCTGCAGAGCATCATCGTGTTCAACACGTGGGTGGGAACGGCGTTCTCGATGCTGCTGTTCAGCTCTGCCTTGGCATCGGTGCCGCCCTCCCAGCTCGAGAGCGCGCGCATGGTGGGGGCGGGTGCGTGGGCTCAATTCCGCGATGTCGTTTTCCCTCACATCAGGGGACACGCGCTGACCAACACACTGCTGATCACCCTCTGGACGTTCAACACCTTCACCCCGTACCTGCTCACGGCGGGCGGCCCTGATGATCGATCGAACATCCTCCCGATCTTCATCTATCGCCTGGCATTGAACGACGGTGCGCTCGGCCAGGGCTCGGCCATTTCGCTGATCATGATCATCATCAACCTCGTCATAGCAACCGTCTACCTGCGTCTCTTGAAGGAGAGGAAATCATGACCGGCCAGAGCGGCTCCAGTGTTGTTGTCAACCGTGAAAGCCGGCAGATGATCGCCCATTTCATGGGCTTGATGGGCAAGACGGTGTTTACAGCGCTGATCCTGGCTTTCTTCGTGGTTCCGGTGCTGTGGCTGGTATTTGCTCCGTTTGACGCGCATCCGAGCCTGAACGTGAAACTGCCTGACTTCACTTTCAATAACTTTAAGGTCTTGTTCGAGAACCCCAATGCCATCGCGTCGTTGGGGAACTCACTGATTCTGGCGTTGGGATCAATGGTCCTGGTCCTGGTTCTGGGGTCCCTGGCGTCCTATTCACTCTCGCGCGTGAAAATCCCCGGACGGGATGTGCTGCTGTATACGTTGTTGCTGCTGTCCTCGATCATCACGGGCACCGCGGCGATGGTGCCGACCTTCCTGCTCATGGTCAAGCTAGGGCTGATCGACTCCCAGTTCGGCGTCATCCTGGTGCTCAGCGGCGGCATCTTGCCCACGGTCATCTTCATTCTCAAGGACTTCATGGACTCGACCCCGAAGTCCTACGAGGAATCGGCCCGCCTGTACGGGGCCAAGCCCCTGCAGATCCTGTGGGACGTGGTCATTCCGCTGGCCAGACCAGGGCTTGCAACCATCGCAGTCTGGGCGGTCGTTCAGGTGTGGGGAAACTTCCTGGTCCCCTACATCCTCCTGCGTTCGCCCTCGAAGTCACCGGCCGCTGTGGTCATGTACACCTTTTACACCGAAGGCGGCCAGCCAAACCTTGCCCTGATCTCTGCCTTCTCCCTGCTCTTCTCAATTCCCGTCATCGCTATGTACTTCTTCGTCAACCGGCGCTACGGGTTCCGTTTCCATGGAGGTATCAAAAGCTAATGGCCAGTATCACGACCAGCTCCCTGATCAAGGAGTACCCCGGCGGGGTCCGCGGCGTCGACGAAATGGACGTCACTATCCACGACGGCGAATTCTTCGCCCTCCTGGGCCCGTCCGGCTGCGGAAAAACCACTCTGCTGCGCACTATCGCCGGGCTGGAAAAATCCACCTCGGGCAGCATCAAGATCGGGGACCGGGAGGTCACGAACCTCGAACCCGGCCAGCGCCGGGTGGCCATGGTGTTTCAGGACTACGCTCTCTTCCCGCACATGTCCATCGCGGAAAACATCGCGTACCCGCTCAAAATCCAAAAGATGGCCAAGAAGGACCGTCTTGCCAACGCCGAGGAGGTGGGGAACAGTCTCTCCCTTCAGGGCCTCATGGAAAGGCGGCCTGGCCAGCTTTCCGGCGGGCAGCAGCAACGCGTCGCCCTTGCACGTGCCGTGACGAGCCGGCCAGACGTATTCCTCTTCGATGAACCGCTTTCGAACCTTGATGCGCGCCTCCGGCTCGAGGCACGCACGTTCCTGAAGAAGCTGCAGCTCGATCTTGGCATCACCACCGTGTTCGTCACCCACGACCAGGCCGAGGCCCTCGCCCTGGCCGACCGCATCGCGATTATGCGGGCGGGCAAAATGCAGCAACTGGGCACGCCCCGAGAAATCTTCCAGCGCCCGGCCAACACCTTCGTGGCGTCGTTCGTGGGCTCAACCTCCATGAACCTGATCAAAGGCACTGTTGCGGGCAACAAAGTCGTGATCGGCCAGCACCACATCCCGTTGCCATCCGCCGCTCAAGACAATGTCGACGAGGATCAGGAAATCACGTGGGGAGCCAGGCCGGAGTACCTTGCAATCGAAACCGAACCGGTGCCCGATGCCCTCAGCGGGACCGTCACGGTATCGGAAAACCTCGGGGCGGCGGTGCTGCTGACTGTGGACCTGACCGGTGGCGAGAACCAGGTCCAGGTCGTCGTCGGCGAGGATGAAGAGCCGGCGATCGGAACAGCCGTGTGGGTGACAATTGAGCCGCGCCGGACCCTCCTGTTCGATGCTGAGGGATTGCGGATCGGAGACTAAGCATGCGTCTGGCACGAACCCTCACTCCCGGGGACCGGGTTGATACGCCCTATTTCGAAGTGTCCTTCGATATCAAGGGCGGCCGGTCCCTGGAAGTGCTGCTCGAGTACGACAAGTCGCGTGCGGTCATCGACCTGGGCTGCCAGGGCCCGGCGGGCTGGAGGGGCTGGTCCGGCGGGGCCAAAGAACGCTTCGTGATCACCTCCGCAGCGGCTTCCACCGGCTACTGTCCGGGTGAAATCGAAGACGGGGAATGGAAGATCATCCTCGGACTGCACCACGTTCCTGCGGACGGGATCGCAATTGTCCTGACCATCAATACCCCGGCGGACGGGAGCGTGGAAGCGGAGCCCGATGCCCCCGTTCCGGCCGCGGTCCGCCCTGCAAGCGGCCGCCGCAACCTCCCGGCCGGAGCAGGTCTGTCCTGGTTCGCCGGGGACTGCCACGCGCACAGTCTTCATTCGGACGGAACCCTCAGCATCCGCCAACTCGCGGCGCAGGCAGCCGGGGAAGGGCTCGACTTCCTCGCCGTCACGGACCACAACACGGTCAGCCATCACCGTGAGCTGTCACCTGCCGGAGCCGAATACGGCATCACGCTCCTGCCGGGACAAGAAGTCACCACAGGACGCGGTCATGCCAACGCCTACGGCCGGATCGGCTGGGTCGATTTCCGCCGCCATCCCGACACGTGGCTGGACCAAGTCGAGGATGAAGGCGGTTTCCTCTCCATCAACCACCCCGTCGCCAGCGACTGTTCCTGGCAGTGGTCCCTGTCCCGCAAGCCCACGCACGTCGAAATCATGCACTCAACCTGGCTTCGGGACCGCGCCGACACGAGCATCTGGTCCTGGTGGAATGCCTGGGGCACAGACATCATCCCGCTCGGCGGCGGAGACTTCCACAGGCTGGAAGACGGCTACCCGCCGGGGCTGCCCACGACGTGGGTAGCGGCCGAGGACCCCGGTGAAGAGGGGATTTTCGCCGCCCTGAAAACCGGTCCCACCGCGCTGAGTATGGGCATTGACTCACCCCTTCTTCTTCGCGTCGACGGCGAGCTTCTGGCCGTCGACGCCGAAGGGGCCGTCCTGATGGACTTCGAAGGGCGTCGGCGGATCATCCGGAGCCCGCTTCAATGTTTAGCCGATGCGAACTGCGGACCCTACCGGCTCGAAACGCCAGAGCGCAGAATCCTGGCAATCAGCCCGTGACCGCCAGTGCGGGACGTGAAATGTCCTGCTTGGACCGCTATTTGTGAGGACATGCGGTGTTACCCTCCCCCTGAATTTCTCAGGGTCCGGCCGGGGGACCGCTGGCAGCAATCCATTTTTCCTACGAAGGAGTATGACGTGATCTCTGTGGCAGGTGCACCGGTGAGTTTCGGGGTGTTCGAATTGGGGGCGGAGCTAGGAGCCGTCCTCCCCGGTCCGGACGAGGTATGTGAGATCCTGCGAAGGCATGGCTACACGGGCATTGACCTGGGACCTGTGGGGTTTCTGGGGTACGGCGGCGCCCTCACCGACCGCCTTCGACGCTACGGCCTTTCCCTCGCCGGCGGATGGATCGATTTGCCGTTCAGCGACGACGAGGCCTTCTCCGGGGCCGTGTCGTCCCTTGCGGAAACGTTGGACATCTTTGCGGATGCAGCATCAGTGGGCACAGGGCCCGCACCGTTGCCCACCCTGGCGGACCGTGGTTCGGACCGGCGTCGTGCCAATCCCGGCGGCGGCGGGGATTTGGCGCTGGATGAACGAGGCTGGGAAGTCTTTGCCCGCAATCTTGAGACCGCTACGAGATTGGTGCGGGAGCGGGGCTTGGAGCCGACATTCCATCACCATGCCTGCACGTTCGTTGAAACACCGGAGGAAATCGACCGCCTCCTGCAGTGTTCAGATGTGGGCCTCACCTTCGACACGGGTCACCTTATCCTCGGCGGAGGAGACCCCGTCACTGACCTGGAGCGCTGGGGAGCCCGGATCAACCATGTTCACATCAAAGACGCCCGCGTTGAGGTCCTCAGATCCGTCGTGAGGGACAAGGGCGCGATGCTCGATGTGTGGTCCGGCAAAGCTTTCGTGCCCCTGGGCCAGGGCAATCTCGACGTCGACGGTTTCATGGATGCGCTGCTGGCGACGGATTTCGGCGGCTGGCTGGTTGTGGAGCAGGACACCATCCCGTTGCCGGGCGAAAGCGTCGATATCGCAGACCGGGATCACGCCATCAACCGTGAAGTACTCAGAAAGTGGATACCGTAATGACTCCAATTCGAATCGGCGTGATCGGGCTTGGCGCCGTAGCGCAGTCCGTCCACCTGCCGCTGATCAAGCGTCGCTGGGACCTTTTCGATCTTGTCGCCCTGGCTGACCTTTCGCCCGCGCTCCTGGAGCAGGTCTCAGACCAATACGGCATCGCATCGGAACACCGCTACACAAGCCTCACCGACATGCTCGCCGGAGAACAGCTGGACGGGGTCATCCTGCTTACCTCGGGCTCCCATGGCGGTCCTGCGCTGGAGGCCATTGACGCCGGAGTGGCCGTCTTCTGCGAAAAGCCGATCGCCTTTTCCCTCGCGGAGATCGAGTTACTACGCAAGGCGGAGAGCAACCAAGGACGGCCGATGCTCCTGCTGGGCTACATGAAAGAGTATGATCCCGCAGTCCGGACCCTGAAGTCGGTCCTGCCCGCCGGCGTCGACCTCCGTTATGTCAACGTTGAAGTGTTGCACCCCAGCGGTGCGGCGCAGTTGGCCTACGCCAATCTCCGGCCACCAGCCGGCGACGTCCCGCCCGCGACAATCGCCGCCCTGGTCGCCGCTGATGAAGCGCGCCTCGACACGGCACTCGGCAAGGGCACTCCGGCCCTGGTTCGCCGCCTCTACGCGAACGTCATCCTCGGGAGCCTGATCCATGACGTCGCACTGATCAGGGCGTTAGTCGGCCCGGTCCGGACGGTCGACGCTGTTCACTATTGGGCCCAACAAGACGACCCGGGGTCGATAGAAATTTCGGGGACCATAGGCGACGGCCTCCGGGTGCATGTCAACTGGCATTTCCTAGCGGATTATCCGATCTACAAGGAAACCGTGACGGTGCACCACACCCGGGGATCGGCGGAACTGGAATTCACCGTCCCCTACCTGCTGAACGCTCCCACCCAGTTGCGCCTGACCGAGAAAGCCGGAGACGGCGCCTCCACGCGGACCGTCCGCGACGTCACGGAGCCCTTCGAACTTGAACTGGCCGCGTTCCACGAAATGGCGGCCAACGGGGTCCGCCCCCCTACGGGGATTGACGAGGGCGAAGCAGACGTACGGGTCGCCCAGCTCATTGCGGCCGCGCTGGCAACATCATTGAACATCACCCTTGACGGAGAGGCCATCGGTCTATGAACCCCACGGACGAAACCGGCATTGTTCTGGTACCGCACACCCACTGGGACCGGGAATGGTACGAGCCGTTCCAAGTCTTCCGTTTCCAGCTCGTCCGGATGTTCGATGAAGTCCTGGAGACGGCCGAGGCCGATGCCGGCTTCCGGTTCACCCTCGACGGACAGACGGCCGCGATTGAGGACTACCTGGAGATCCGGCCGGAAAACCGGGAGCGGGTCAAGGCTATGGTCACCCGGGGACAGCTCGCACTCGGGCCCTGGCAGATTCTGCTGGATGAATTCCTGTGCTCGGGCGAGACCATCATCCGCAATCTCCAGATGGGCATCTCCGGCGCACAGGCGCTCGGCAGTTACATGAAGGTCGGCTATCTTCCGGACATGTTCGGGCACGTGGCCCAGATGCCCCAGATCCTGCGAAGTGCCGGGATCGGGCACGCCTGCCTGTGGCGGGGCGTCCCATCGGCGGTGACCGGCCATTCGTTCCGATGGGAAGCGCCTGACGGTTCCGCAGTGCGCGTCGAATACCTCTTCGACGGCTACGGCAGTGCCCTGGACCTGTTGGCTATCCCCGAACAAATTCCGCGCGCACTCTCCGACTACCGCCGGATGACATCACAGCGCTACGCCGGCGACCCGATTCTAGGCATGGTCGGCACGGACCACATGGCCCCGGATCCGAAGCTGATGGACTGGGTTCGCGCATATGACAGCCCGGAATTCCCCATCCGCGTCGGTACCTTGGAAGAATACGTGCAAAGGTTCGACGCGGACAAACCGCTGCCGACCGTCCATGGCGAACTCCGCTCCCATGCCCGCGGCAACATCCTGCCCGGCGTGTTCTCGATCCGCCGCAACCTGAAGACGGCCATGGCCCACGCCGAGCGCATGGTCATGGAAGCAGAGCGCCTGGCCGCGACCCACACCCGGATCGACTTCGAGCCGTTCATCAGCATGGCCTGGCGGCGCATCATTGAATCCACCGCGCACGACTCGGTCGTCGGCTCCGGTACGGACGAAACCGTGGACCAGGTTGACGCCCGCCTCCGGGAAGCCGAACAAATTGCCCGCGCCGTCCGCGACGAGGTGACACGCTCCGCCGCCGGGCACGTTTCGAATGATTCGTATCTCGCGGTGAACACCCTTCCGACCGGCCGCAATATGATGGTCGAACTCGAAGTACCCGCGCCCCGGCACGACATTCCCGTCGTCGCGGAAGCATCAGACGGCACGGCCCTGATGGTCCAGGAAACGGGACATGCCCCCACGCTGCTTGGCGACGAGGTCATGGACTCGTCGCTCCTCATCGAACGCATCATGAACCGGATCCATGGCCGGGAACTATTCGGCCAGCAGATCGAGGCATACAGGGTGGCTCCCCACACACTGGAGTTCGACGTGGCCGAAGTACCCTCAGCCGACGTTTTCGACATCACAGCCCTCAGGGCCGAACTCGAGACTGCCATCGACGTGCACCCGGGCGAGTGGAAGGTCAGGATTGCCGCCCAGCCCCGTCGCCGTATCCTTGTCGACGTCCCGGTGCCAGCCATGGGCACCACGCCTTTCAGGGTGTACCAGGCAGAGCGTCCGGCGCAGGCGGGAGATATCTATGGGGACGGTCTTCTAGACAACGGACTCGTCACCGCACAGGTCAGGACCGACGGCACCGTGACATTGACTGGAACCGATGGCACCGTCCTGACGGGGCTAGGCAAACTCGTCGACGGCGGCGACTGCGGTGACAGCTACAACTACGGTCCGCCCGCCTCGGACGTGCTGGTGGAGGAGCCCTCCCGGATCCGGGTCGACGTCGTCGAAAACGGCCCCGTGCGGGCGGTCCTGAAAGTCACGCGCCATTACCGGTGGCCGCGGTCCCTGGACCGGCCCAACGGGTGTCGGGACACGGACGTCATGGATGTTCCGGTAACCCTACTTGTCGAGCTGAGGCGCGGGGAGCCCTTCGTTCGCCTGCGTGTGCAGTTCACCAATGAGGTCTCCGACCACCGGCTCAGGATGCATATCCCGCTCCCGGGAGCTGTCCAGGGGTCGGCGGCCGAAGGCCAGTTCTCGATCACGGCCCGAGGGCTGGACGCCGAAGGCGGCGGCGGGGAATACCCGCTTCCGACCTTCCCCGCCTACAGTTTCGTCTCCGCCGGGCAGGCCACCGTCCTCGTCCACGATGCCACCGAATACGAAATCGTTGGCCGGAATGAGCTTGCCCTTACTGTGCTGCGCGCGGTCGGCTCGATCAGCGTGAACGTGCACCCGTTGCGTGACGAGCCCGCCGCGTCGGAGATCCCAATTCCGGGCGCACAGGAACAGGGCACCGGCATCGATACGGAATTCGCCGTCATGGCGTCTTCGGCCGGGTACCGCAACGCCGATGCCGTCCGTTTCTCCGATCATTTCAACGCCGGCGCACTTGCTGTTCGAGGCCGGGGCCGGCGCGGGGTCGGCCTTCCGGCAGCGAGCGAAGGCTTGAAGCTTCGAGGCGAAAATGTGCGGATGAGCAGCCTGCGGACCGTGGACGACGGAGTCGAAGTGCGCGTCGTCCTCCTATCCGGCGAGGGGACCTCCGCAGTCCTGGAAGGTGACTTCGATCAGGCAGCGACGGTAGACCTCACCGGGCAAACCCTTGAGACGGCGCAGGCGGACGGTGAATACAAATTCACGCTGGCACCGTGGGAGATCCGAACCCTGATGCTCCGCAAGGCAGGCACGCGATCCTCGACGCGCGCGTGACCAGGGGGCACGTGCGGACCCGCATCCGGCACGGAATGTCGCTCCGCGGGGGTCATCCAGCCATTCTGCCGGCGACCTCGGCCGGGGACTGGAGGTCATCAACCAGCGTCACCGTTCCGGCCGCGCCGTCCACCGTGACTCTCTGGCCGGTGCGCAGGAGCGTAGTGGCGTCCGGCACGCCGACGACGGCAGGGATGCCGTACTCCCGTGCCACTACGGCCCCGTGGGAGATGACGCCGCCCATCTCCATGACAAGGGCGCCGGCGGTCATGAACAGAGGAGTCCAGCCCGGATCGGTGGAGGGCGCCACCAGGATTTCGCCGGGCTCAAGGTGGGCGCCCACGGGGTCCGTAACCACCCGGACCGTCCCTGTCGCCGTCCCGGCCGATGCCGGCGTCCCGGCCAGCGCGCCCGAAGCCGGAGACTTCGTCATCATCGCGGCCTCGACATCCGTACCGTCAGAGAGCAGAAGCCGCGGAATCCGCCGTCGCCGCAATTCCACCTCGTACAGGCGGCGGCGATCCGCGACGATACCGGCCAGATTGGCGCCGCGCAGGCCAACGCGCACCTCGTCGAAGTCCAGGAAGAAGACATCGTCCGCGGCCGCGACGGCGCCGGAGCGATTCAGCTCCGCGCCGACGACCAGGAGCTGCCGGTGCATCTCGGCGAGCGCCAGCACAATGTAGTACTTCGGCAGCTCCCGCAGACCCGAGAGCTGGCGTGCGCGGCGCAGGCTCCGCTCCACCATCCGCGCGCGCCACGGGCTCCGGGCCCGGGTCCGCTCGACCAGGTCGCGGATTCTGTCCTCGGCATGCTCGACTGCCCGGGCGAACTGCCGGTCGGGGGCCTGTTCGGGATCCTCCACGCGAAGGTAGTTCGAGATCATGCCCAGAATATGGTCCGGTTTCTCCGACCACCGCGGCATGCCGAGGTCGATCTCGGCCACGGCGCGGTGGCCGTAACAGGCCAGAAAACCCCGCAGGCCCCCCTGCGCCACGGCAGGAAGGGTACCGGCCCCATAGCCGGCGGCCAGATCCTCAGGGCGCTCCGCCAGGAATGCCTCGCGGGCGCCGGCATCCGTCCCGATCGCGACCGCCAGCTGCCAGAGTTCAAGGTCCATCTCGGTGGTCACGTTGTGGGGGAGTCCGCGCAGCACTGCTTCCAGCTCCCGCGGCTTCGCGATGCCGCGGAGCAGCCGGCGGGCCACGGCCAGCATGATGTAGCCGATCGCGGGGGCGGGCAATGTGGCGAGGATCAGCCCGTCCACGGTGCGGTCCAGAATGCGCTGGGTGTGTTCGAGCCGGCGGAAGGCACTGGCGGGTTCGGGCAGGGCAAGCTCCGCTTCGAGCCGTTTTCCGTAGGCCTCCGCCCGCTCCAGCTCCGCCTCGGGCCGCAACGCGGCCCTGATCAGGCCCGGAACCAGCCGGGCGATCAAGGCAAGACTCGCCGTTCCCTCTGAGCCGGAGAACCCCCGGTCGGATATTACTCTGTCGATGGACTTCCGGCGCTGGGCTTTGACGACGCTGAACCGTGGGTCTTCCAGCAGCGCAGGAAAAACCGAGGCTGACCTCGCGTCCGCCAGCGGGAGAATCAGCTGCAGATAGCGCCGGCCATATTTGTTGCGCACGATCGGCGTCAGGTCCACGTACATGCGCAGGCCCGGGTTGATGTACTGCCAGGGCCCCTTGCGGTTCCGCATCGCGCCCAGCGCCGCAAGGCCCATCGGCGTAAGGGGGCGGGTGAGTCCCTGAAGAAGTGTGCCGCACAGGTACACGCGGGTTCCGGCGGACGGCGCCGATTCCAGTCCGGAGGGTTCCGCGGCGGCCGGGTCGGGCAAGGGATACAGGGTGGTGATCGGCCGCGACTGGGTCAGCCAGATCCTGCCGCCTGCATCGATGACCCATTCCACGTCCTGGGGTGCGCTGAACAGGCGCTGGACGGCGTCCCCGAGCGTGGTGAGTTCCCGGATCTGGGGGTCGCTCAGGCTCGGCCGCCGTCCGGCGTCGTGCCCTCCGGGCGAGCGGAGCAGGACCCTGCCCGTGGCCGTGTCCACCACAAAATGGTCGGGGTTCACCGCGCCGGAAACCACGGCCTGTCCCGGGCCGGGGCTGGCATCGATGACCGTCTCCGTCCTCGTGCCGGTGACCGGGTTGGCGGTAAACATCACCCCCGCGCTGGCGGCGTCGACGACGGCCTGGACGACGACGGCGAGTGCCACCTCCCGATGGCTGACGCCGTTGACGGAGCGGTAGGACACCGCCCGTTCGGTCCACAGGGAGGCCCAGCAGCGCCGGACTGACTGGACAACAGCGTCGGCGCCGACGATGTCGAGATAGGAGTCCTGCAGCCCGGCGAAGCTGGCGAACGGCAAATCCTCTGCCGTGGCCGAGGACCGGACCGCTACAACGGCCGCCGGGCCCATCGCGGCGTAGGCCGTCCGGACGGCGGCATCCACATCGGCAGGGATCGGTGCTGTGACGATCATCTCGCGCGCCCGTCTGGCCAGCTCGCCGAGCGTCGGCTCGGCCACGGCCGCGGGCCTTCCCGGAGTGGCAGTTCCCGCCGCTCCGGCGTCGGCGCTTCCGTCGCCGGAGGCCCGTGGGCCCAGGCTGTCCAGGTGCCCCGCGAGCGCGTCGAGCCCCGCCGGGGCCGCCTTCCGGTACGCGAGGGTGGTCAGGCAGAAGCCGTGCGGGACGGCAAACCCGGCCGCAGTGATCTTGCCGAGGTTCAGCGCCTTGCCGCCCACCAGCGGCAGCGGTGCCGATCCCACCTCACTGAGGGCCATGACGAGACCGGTCGGCGTCCTGCTGTCTGCGGCGACCCGTTCCCCTGATCCCTCACTCACCGGTCTCGCCGGTGTCCTCCCATTGGACGTCCAGGTTGCGGAACACGGGCGGGCTGTCGCACAGGGCCGCCATCTTCGCGGCGAAGTCGGAGGTCTCGGGCCGGTTGGAGTTTTCCATGGCCGATTCGTAGGAATCGAATTCGACGATGGTTAGGTACGTTCCTGGGCGGTCGCGGTCTGCTGTGGCCATGATGCGGCGGAAAGTCGGGGCGGTGGTGCCCTCGGTTCGCGACGGGCGGCCAAGGGCTTCGACCTCCTCGATGCGGGACGTCTTGATTTCAATGATCTGCACAAACCTTGCCATGACGGCTCCTCGACGGCGGCGGCGGATGCTGATGCGCTTCACGCTAGACCCGCGCAGTTGGCAGTGCAAGAGCCAGTGCAGCGGCGGGGCGCAAGAGCCCGGCGTCGCCGCCGTCGGGGGCCGGCTGGTGGTCCGGCGGCTGGTCCGGTTAGGGGGTGAGCAGGACCTTGATGGCGCGGCGTTCGTCCATGGCGCGGTAGGCCTCCGGCGCTTCCTCCAGCGGCATCACAACGTCGAACACCCGGCCCGGGTTGATGCTGCCGTCGAGCACGTCGGCCAGCAGCTCCGGGATGTACGTGCGGGCGGGGGCCATGCCGCCGGCGATGGAAATGTTGGTGTCGAACAGGTAGCGCAGCGGGGCCTCGGCGCCGCCGGTCGGGACGCCGACAAAGCCGAGGGCGCCGCCCGGGCGGACGCTGTGCAGCGCCTGTTCCATGGATTCTTTGGTTCCGACGCACTCGAGCACGGAGTCGGCCAGGACGCCGCCGAGGAGTTCGCGGACCTTGGCCACGCCCTCTTCGCCTCGTTCCGCGACGATGTCCGTGGCGCCGAACTCGCGGGCGATGGCCTGCCGGTCGGCGTGCCGGGACATGGCGATGATCCGCTCCGCGCCCAAACGCTTGGCTGCCAGGACGCCGCAAAGCCCCACGGCACCGTCGCCGACCACAACGACGGTCCGGCCGCGGCCGACCTTCGCGGCCAGGGCGGCGTGATGGCCCGTGGCCATCACATCGGAGAGTGTCAGCAGGCTGGCGCGCAGGGCATCGTCCGGCTCCGCTACGCCGGGGACTTTCACCAGTGTGGAGTCGGCGAGCGGCACCCGGACGGCCTGGCCCTGGCCGCCGTCGATGCCCAGGCCGGTGTCGTCCTTGCCGCCCCAGCCGGCCAAGTGGTCGCAGGCGACGGTGACGCCGTCCAGGCACTGCGGGCACTTGCCGCAGCTGACCACGAACGGTGCGATCACGAAGTCGCCCACGGCGAGGGTCGTGACGTCGTCGCCGATGCTTTCGACCGTCCCGATGAATTCGTGTCCGATCGCGGACGGTTTGTGGGTGGGCTTGACGCCGCGGTAGGGCCACAGGTCCGAGCCGCAGACGCAGGAGGCGGTGACCTTCACGACGACGTCGGTGGGCAGCTGGATGGTGGGGTAGTCGCGGTCTTCGACTCGGATGTCGCCGGGGCCGTGGATGATGGTTGCGCGCATGGGGGCTCCTCGCAGGTTGTGGGTGGGCTGGAACCGAGTTTAGTCGTCCCGCGGCGCCGGGGCTCCCTCGGGGCCGAGCAGCCGGCCAATCCTGTCCCGGACACGCAGTTCAGCGGCGGATTCGTGGTTGAACAGGATCGGTAGATCACGGGCGCCACCACGACGTCGACGATCTCCTGCGCCGTCGGCGCGGCTTCTCCGCGCGCCCGGGCGAGGTCCCGGATCTCCTCGACATGGCCCTGCATCAAGGCGAAATAATCCCGGGTCACCGCGCCGTATGCTCCAGGAGTACATCGACAAGGGCTGGCTGGGGATCAAGAGCGGCCGCGGCTTCTGCAGCGACGACTCCTGAAAGCAACGCGGGGTCAGCTACGGCCCATTAAGCCCCCCGACACCGGACGTATCTGACCCCGCGTTGCGTGTTAGAGCGCTTCAAGCACGCTGACGTAGTTCGCGATGCCGACGCCGCCCATGTTCTGCACCGCCGCGCGGCGCGGGCCGGCCAGCTGCATGTCGCCGGCGGTGCCCGTGAGCTGCATCGCCGCGATGACATGCTGTGAGACGCCGGTGGCCCCGACCGGGTGGCCCTTGGCCTTGAGGCCGCCGGAGACGTTGACGGGCAGCTTGCCGTCCTTGAAGACCCAGCCTTCCTCGAGCGCGCGGGTACCCTGGCCGCGTTCGGTCAGGCCCATGACCTCGTACATGAGCAGTTCGGCGATGGTGAAGCAGTCGTGGACCTCGGCGAAGTCGAGGTCCTCGAGTCCGACGCCGGCCATCCCCAGGGCGCGCTGCCAGGAGGCCCGGGTGGCGGCGAATTCGGTCGGGTCCCGGCGGTCGGCCGGGAAGAAGTCGTTCGCGTGGCCGAAGCCGGCGAGCCGCACCGGCGCGGTGGCCCCGCCGGTGGGGGCGACGCTGAGCACGACGGCGGCGGCGCCGTCGGAGACGGGGGAGCAGTCGGTGCGGCGCAGCGGATCGGCGACCATCGGGTTCTTGTCCGATACCGTCCGGCAGAACTCCTCGCCGAGGTCCTTGCGGAGCTGGGCGTAGGGGTTGTCAACGCCGTTGCGGTGGTTCTTCGCCGCGATGGTGCCCAGGACGTCGGACAGGTTTCCTGCGCCAGCGCCGTAGCGCTTCTCGTAATGCTTGGCCACCTCGGCGAAGAGTCCCGTGAATCCGGTGGTGGAGGGCTTGCCGGCCATGTCGTAGTCCGCTCCGAGCAGGGCCGCGCCCACGACGTCGGCGCCCGCCTGGGTCATCTTTTCGGCGCCGATCACCAGGACCGTCCTGGCGGTGCCCGCCAGGAGGGATTTGGTGCCCTGCTGGAACGCGGCGGAACCGGACGCGCAGGCGTTCTCGACCCTCGTGGACGGCACGTTGGCGAGCGTCTCCGAGACCTGCAGGGCGAGGGAGGACGGGAAGGCCAGCGGCATCATCCCGGAGTTGAACTGGCCGAGGTAAATCTCGTCAATCTGGCCCGGTTCGATCCCGGCGTTGCCGATCGCCTCGGCGGCGACCTGCACGATCAGGGACTCCAGGGTCTCGTCCGTGAGTTTTCCGAACCGGCTGTGACCCCAGCCGGTGAGCAGGACATCCTTGCCGAACTGGTCTTTGAGGCTCATGCTGCGGCTCCCTCGTGTTCCAGGGCGACGTTGAATGCGGCTTCCGTCTTCTCGCGGATCTCCTCCACGGTGACGCCTGGGGCGAGGCGGGTGAGCGTAAGCTGCCGGCCGCCGCCTGTTTCGTCATGCTTCACCAGATCGAAGACTGCGAGGTCGCTGATGATGCGGTCCACACAGCTCAGCCCGGTCAGCGGCAGGGTGCACTCCTTGACGATCTTGGCGGTGCCGTCCTTGGCGTTGTGTTCGGTGAGGACAACGACGCGCGGGGTGCCGGCGACGAGGTCCATGGCGCCGCCCATGCCCTTGACCATCTTGCCGGGGATGGTCCAGTTGGCGAGGTCGCCGGCGCCGGAGACCTGCATGGCGCCGAGGATCGCGACCTTCACGTGGCCGCCGCGGATCATGCCGAAGGAGGTGGCGGAGTCGAAGATGCTGGCCCCGGGCAGGACCGTGACGGTCTGCTTGCCGGCGTTGATGAGGTCCGCATCCTCCTCGCCCTCGTAGGGGAACGGGCCCATGCCGAGCAGGCCGTTCTCGCTCTGCAGGACGACGCGGACGCCCTCGCGCAAGTTGTTGGCGACCAGCGTGGGGATGCCGATGCCAAGGTTGACGTAGTCGCCGTCGTTGAGTTCTTCGGCCGCGATGGCAGCCATTTCGTTGCGGGTCCAAGCCATGATGATCTCCTGAAGAATTGTTGGGCGGCGCTCGGGCCGGATTAGACGGCGGCGGCGGATGCGGCGCCGGCCGCTTCTGCTTCCGATTCGGGGCGCGGGCGTACTGTGCGCTGTTCGATGTCTTTGGGCCGGCCGCTTGCCTGGACGAGTCGCTGGACGAAAACGCCCGGGGTGATGATGTGGTTCGGGTCCAGCTGACCGGGTGCCACGATCACCTCGGCCTCCGCGACGGTCACGGCGCCGGCCGTGGCCACGACGGGGTTGAAGTTCTGCGCGGTGTAGCGGTAGATCAGGTTGCCGTCGGTGTCGGCGGTGTGCGCGTGGACCAGGGCGACGTCGGCCGTGATGGCTCGCTCCTGGACATACGTTTCGCCGTCGAACTCCGCGAGCGGCTTTCCCTCGGCGACGAGGGTGCCGACGCCGGTCTTGGTATAGAAGGCCGGGATGCCGGCGCCGCCCGCGCGGAGCCGCTCGGCCAGGGTGCCCTGCGGGGTGAACTCGACCTCGAGCTTGCCGGCAAGGTACTGCTCGGCGAAGAGCTTGTTCTCGCCCACATAGGACGCGATGACCTTGCGGACCTGGCCGGCTTCAATCAGCACGCCGAGTCCCTTGCCGTCCACGCCCATGTTGTTGGAGACCACCGTGAGGTCCTTGACGCCCGAATCGCGCACGGCCTCGATCAGGTCCGCCGGGATGCCGCTGAGGCCAAAGCCTCCGACGGCGAGCGTCATGCCGTCCCGCAGCACGTCCTGCAGCGCGGCGGCCGCACCGGATTTCACCTTTGACATTGCATCTCCTCATTGAGCTCGCCCGGCGCCAATCCACTTTGTGGACTGTTCGTCTGAAGAAGGAGCCTATGGTGTGGCGTGGAGCACTGTCAACGCCAGGATTTCGCGGCAAACAGTGCGTTTCTACAGTGTGGACGTTAGGCTTGGGACTGTCCATATTATGGACGATCTGCGAAGTTTCGTGAGGGATCTATGAAATCGTTACCCGTCCAAGGCGCTGTCCAGGGTGCCCAGGTGGTCAGCCGCGTCGCAGCCCTGCTGAGGATCGTGGGGCGGAAACCGGAAGGCTCGCCGCTGGTGGAGCTGGTCAGGGAGTCCGGTCTCACCCGGCCCACTGCCCACCGGCTGCTCAGCTCCCTAGCCGCGGAAGGCCTGCTGGACCAGGACCCGCACAGCGGCAACTGGGTGCTGGGACCGGAGATCCTGCTGTTGGGCTCCGTGGCCTCGGCGCGTTTCCCGCTGGAGGACATCGCCAGGCCCAGCCTGCGCCGTCTCGCCGAGGAGACCGGCGAAAGCGCCTTCTTCTCCATCCGCCGCGGGAATGAGACGGTGTGCCTACTCCGGGAGGAGGGCAGTTTCCCGGTGCGGTCCTTCGTGCTGCACGAGGGCGTCCGGTTCCCCCTGGGGGTCGCCTCGGCCGGGACCGCGATCATGGCGTTCCTGCCGGCCGGGGAACAGGAAGAACTGCTCGCCGGTTGGGCCGCCCATGCGGGCAGTTTCGCGGCGGCGCACACCGAAAAGCTGGTCCGCAAAAACCTGGAAGCGACGCGGCAGGCCGGATATTCAGTGAACCCGGGCCTGGTCCTGGAAGGCAGCTGGGGGATGGGCGCGGCCGTGTTCGACCGGCGGGGACGCCCTGCCTGGGCGCTGTCCCTCACCGGCATCGAGCCGCGCTTCCGGGAGGACCGGCGGCCGCAGCTGGGGCGCCTGCTCATGGACGAGGCGCACCGGATTTCCGTTCAGCTCCAGAGCGCCTGACGGAGCGCCGGGAACTTAGCCGGAGACCTCGACAAACCCGTCCTCCGCGGAGCACGATGGGAAATGCATTGGCAGTTGCGCCCCGCAGCTGCCGAAACCGCGTCCATTCACTTGTCCGGGTGGCGCGACGGGTCCGAGGACTACTTCCCCGCCTTGATGCTGGGTAATTGTGGGAACCGAAGAAGCGCGGCGGCCGCACGCCATGCCGGTGCGTGCCGGCGTCGTGAACGACGCCGGGCGTCAACCTTCCCAGCCGGTTCCCCGGCCGCTTCACCCCACCATTGAAGGAATGAGTCTCATGACTCCCGTGAACAGAATCCACAGAATGCCGCGCCTGCTGCGCGTGCTCATTGCGTTCGCCGCCGCCCTGCTGATGCCACTGGCGGTCAGCGGTGCCGCCGTCGCCGACGGCGGTAAACCGGCCAGGACCTGGACCGTCCAAGTCGGTTCCGAATCATCGGACCAGGCGATCCAGGGCATGGCCTTCCTGCCTGCAGACATCTACGTCAACGCAGGGGACAAGGTCACGTGGAAGGCCCACTCGGCGGAAATCCATACAGTCACGTTCCTGGCCGCCGGCCAGTCCCTGGACTCCACGCAGCCGTTCAACCCCATGGATCCGCAGGAACTCTTCAAGCAGGGTGGTGACGTCTACGACGGCCACTCGTATTACAACTCCGGGGTCATGACGAACGTGTCCAACAGCGGGTTCAAGGAATCCCGCAAGTACACGCTGGCATTCCCCGACGTCGGTGAATTCACCTACTACTGCCTCGTGCACGGGATGGCGATGAAGGGCACCGTCCACGTCCGGGACGCCGGAACGGACTACCCGTACACCCAGTCGCAGTATGACAAAAAGGCCCAGAAGCAGGAGCGGGACATCCTGCGCGACGGCGACAAGTCCTGGGACGCGGCCCGCGGCCACGCCAACAACCACACCGTGATCGCCGGCACGGACAACGGGACCTCCATGGTCATGCGGTTCGTGCACCAGGAGATCAAGGTCAAGGTCGGCGAAAGTGTGACATTCGTGAACAGCGGCATGGGTGCCCCGCACACAGTCACCTTTGGCACGGAGCCGGCCAACATCTTCGCCCCCCTCGGCGATCCATCCGGCTTCGCGGGCGGGGATCTCAACTCGGGACTCATGCCGCCGGACACCAGCTTCACCGTGACGTTCACGAAGGCCGGGGAGTTTGACTACATCTGCGCCCTGCACGATTTCATGGGCATGAAAGGAACGGTGGAAGTCCGGGACTGACGGATCCGGTATGCGGTCGCGGGGTTCTTTGACACGGACGCCCCGGCCACCCGCGGCCGGAGCACAGCATCACGTCCGAAGTGCCCCGCGGCGGCGCGTACCCGCGCCCTACCGCTTCCACCAGGTGTCGCTGAGCGTGACCGGGACAGTGCGCTTGTGCCGGGTGCGGAGGTATTTCTCCTCGATCCGCTCGGCCACCTCGTCCGCGACGTCCCGGCCTTCAAGGTAGTCGTCGATGTCGTCGTACTTGAGGCCGAGCTCGTCCTCGTCGGTGCGGCCGGGCTTGCCGTCAAGCAGGTCAGCGGTGGGCACCTTGTCCCAGACCCGCGCCGGGGCTCCCAGCTCGGCCAGCAGGGCGCGGTTCTGGCGCTTATTGAGTCCGAACAAAGGGAGCACGTCCGCGCCGCCGTCGCCGAATTTGGTGAAGAACCCGGTGACCGACTCGGCACCATGGTCTGTGCCGATGACGAGGTAGTTATGCTCGCCGGCCAGGGCGTACTGGGCAATCATGCGGGAGCGGGCCTTCATGTTGCCCTTGGTGAAATCGGAAACCGGCGCGCCGGTCGTCTTCTCGAACTCGGACTCGAAGCCCTCTACGGCCGGGGCGATGTTGAAGGTCCACTCGGTCGTGGCGCCGATGAAGTCAAGGGCCACCTGGGCGTCTTCTTCGTCGTGCTGGAATCCGTGGGGGAGCCGCACAGCCACGAAGCTCGCCTCGGTGCCCTCGGCTTCCAGTTCCTCAACGGCCAGCTGGGCCAGGCGTCCGGCGAGCGAGGAATCCAGTCCGCCCGAGATGCCGAGAACAAACCCCGTGGTGTGGGTTGCCTTGAGGTATTCCTTCAGGAACGTCACCCGCTTGCGCACCTCCCCGGCGGGATCGATCCGGGGCTGGACGCCCATTTCCTCAATGATCTTCGCCTGGAGTTCACGCATGACTCAAAGCCTAGCCAGCGGTGTCAACCGCGCTCAACTGTGACCGGCTGATTGGCGCAGGCCCGGTGGAGCCGCGCACGGTCAGATGGGTTGGCATGACGGCGAGCCGCCGCTTCGTTCCCCCCTGGAGCGGATTGAGCTGGGACAGGAGCATCGAGACCGCCACCCGGCCGGCCTGCTCGATTGGTGAAGCAATGGTGGTCAGGGGCGGATTGCAGAAATCCGCACCGAAGATGTCGTCGCAGCCAATAATGCTCATGTCCTCGGGAACGCGCATCCCGCGCTCGCGGAGCCGCTGCAGCATGCCGATCGCCAGGAGGTCATTGAAGACAATGCACGCCGTGGCGCCGGTGTGCGCAGCTGCGTCCGCCGCGGCTGCGCCTGATGTCATCATGGGAGCGAACGGCCCCACCCGGGACGTTGCCAGCCCGCGCACCCGGGTTTCGTCCTCGAAGGCCTTCCACCGCTTGGCATTGGACCAGGAGCTGGCCGGACCTCCCACGAAGCAGATCCTGGTGTGGCCAAGTGAGGCCAGGTGTTCCAGGGCCTGGACAATGGCCGACGGCGTGTCGATGACCACCGTGGGCACGTCCGCGGACGCACGGTTGATGGTGACGATGGCGTGCTGGGCGGCGGCCCCGGCCAACTGGGCATCGGTGAGCCGGGACGCCGCCAGGATGTAGCCGTCCGCCGTGCTCTGCATCTTATGCAGGGCGTTCTGCTCAACTTCGGCGGATTCTTCAGTATCGACCAGCACTTGTGTGTATCCAGCCGCGCGCAGCTCACGTTGCGTTCCGCGGATGATGTCGAAGAAGAAGGGGTTGGTAACGTCGGGGACCAGGAGGGCGATGGCCTGCGTCCGTCCGGAGCTGAGGCCCCGGGCCTGCGAGCTGGGCACGTAGTTGAGTTCGGCGGCCACCTTCTCGATCTTCTGGCGCGTCACCGGGTTGACCCTGCCGGGGTTGGACAATGCCCGGGACACCGTGGACGTTGCGACGCCGGCGCGCTCCGCCACGTCTCGAATGGTCGGCGGCCGGGCCGGCGACGGGATCTGCGGGTCTGCCATAGTGTGGCCGTTCCTTATGTATGGGGTTCTTCACGGTGAGCCATGGGCATCCGGTTTGTTTGTCAATTGCAACACTTTTGGCAATATTTGGCAATCGCTTGCCGTCTGAGAATTGCCGACCGTAGACTCAACGCCGAAGACCCATGTGACTCATGCCACTTCCTGTGGCTGATGGGTACCCAAGGAGGAAACAATGAGGTTTGCATCTTCAGTCAAGCTTGCGGCCGTGGTATCGGCGGCGGCGCTGGCCTTGACGGCTTGCGGTTCAGGAACCGCCGATTCCGCCAGCAGCGGCGGAGCCGTGGATGGAAAAGGCAAGAAGCTGAGCGTCCTGGTCAACGTCAGCAGCCAGTACCCCGAGCAGCAGAAGCAGTGGTTCAGCGACATCGCCGCCAAGTTCAAAGCCGAGACTGGCGCCGACGTGGCCTTCGAGACCTTCGCGTCCGGTAACGACGAACTCACTCGCATCCAGACCTCCGTGGTATCCGGCCAGGGGCCGGACGTCTACAGCCTCGGCACCACTTTCACCCCCACCGCCTACGCCACCAAGGCGTTCGTGACCTTGACCGATGATGACTGGAAGAAAGTCGGCGGCAAGGACAAATTCAACCAGGCCGCGCTCGGCATCTCCGGTCCGGATCCGGAACACCAGGCCGGGATCCCGTTCGTGAGCCGCCCCTTCGTGATGGCCTATAACAAGGAACTCCTGGCCGCGGCGGGCATCGAGAAGCCGGCCTCGTCCTGGGACGATCTCGCCGCGCAGGCGAAGAAGCTCACCAACCCCGGCACCGGAACTTTCGGCATTGCCACGGGCTACAAGGACAACTTCGACCCGTGGAAGTTCATCTGGGCCATGTCAGTCCAGGCCGGCAACCCGCTCGTGGACGGCAAGAACCTCAAACTTGATGACCCTACCGTCAAGAATGCGTACGAGACGTACTTTGGCTGGCTGACCAAGGACAAGGTAGTTGACCCGAACGCCGTGGGGTGGAGCAACAGCAACGCCGTTGCAGCCTTCGCAAGCGGCAAGGCGGCCTATCTGATGATGACCACCTCAAGTTCGCTCCCCACGCTGGAAAAGTCGGCCGTGGCCGGCAAGTACGCCTACTCGACCATGCCCACCACGGCCCCCGGGGAAACCGCACCCAAGGGAGACGGGGACAAGGCCGCCAGCATCCTTTCCGGGGACAACGTAGTGGTGGCCGACTACTCCAAGCAGAAGGACCTCGCCTTCGCCTACATCAAGCTCATTACCTCCAAGGATGAGCAGCTCAATTACCAGAAGATCTTCGGCGATCTGCCTGCGAACGCGGACGCCCTGAAGTCGCTGACGAGTCCCCAGCTGCAGCCCATCGCGGACGCGGCGGCCAAGTCCAAGGCAACGCCGTTCACCGGCGCTTGGGGTGACATCCAGCTGGCGCTGCTCAATGTCACGGTCCAGTCGATTCCCGAGTTGTCGAAGGGCTCAGTGGACTCGTCGGCGCTTGAGGGCCGGCTCAAGGACGCGCAGTCCAAGGGCCAGGCTTCCCTTGACCGGGCCACGAAGTCCTAAGGGGACCGGTCATGTCCACCGATTCCTCCAAGGTGCCAGGGGGTGCGCCCGGCACGCTTGCCGTCGCCCGCGCCCAGGGCACCCAGGAAGCCGTGGCTGGAGCAGCTGAACAAGCCGCGGCCGCCCTTGCGGCCACGGTGGGGGCGCCGGCTCCGGCCGGCCCCCCGGCTGCCCGGCCAGGTTCGAGCGGACGCCGCAAAGGCCTGAGCGAACGCAACCGGCCTCTCTGGATGCTCATTCCCGGCGGAGCGCTGATGTTCATCATCATCGTGGTTCCGCTGCTTCTGGGCATCTTCATGTCGGCGCTGGACCTGGATCAGTACACCCTGCGCAAGTGGGTCAGCTCGCCGTTCATCGGAGTGCAGAACTTCGTGGAGGCGCTGACCTCCTCGCCGTTGCTGCACTCCGTTTGGCTCAGCGTCAGCTACTCCCTTGTCGCCATGGTGGTCACCTTGCCACTTGGAATCGGTGCGGCTGTGGCCACCCAGAATGCCTTCAAGGGCAGGGCCCTCGTACGCTCAATCTTCCTCGTCCCCTACGTTCTGCCGGCATTCGTTGTCGCAACCGTCTGGCGGACGATGTTGCAGCCGGACGGCGTGGTCAACTCGGTCCTGGCATCGGTCGGCGTCGACGCCGGATTGTGGCTGAACGGCCCCCAGACCTACTGGACTCTGATTCTCGTGCAGATCTGGGCTTCCTGGCCGTTCATCTACCTGCTGGCGCTGTCAGGGCTGCAGGCTGTGGACCACGAGGTCCACGAGGCATCCGCACTGGACGGGGCCCTCTGGTGGAACAAGGTAAGGTATGTCGTGTTCCCCTACCTCAAGGGCCCGCTGTCGCTGGCATTCCTGATCGGGATGCTGCACCACATCAACAACTTCACGCTGCCGTTCGTCCTGTTCGGCGTACCAGCCCCGTCCGACGTCGAAGTCCTTCCGATACTGACGTACGTCACCAGCTTCCAAAGCTTCCGGTTCGGGCTGAGCGCGGCCATGGCGTTTGTCTCGCTGGTCCTGATCGCAATCCCCTTGTTCGTCTACCTGCGCGCCGTCAAACTTGACGACGCCGACACCCCGGGAGGAAAAAAGTGAGCGCCACCGTCACCTCCGTCCGCCGGCCTTCCGGGACAGCCTTCCGGCCCGGGTCGAAACGCCAGAGCGAAGTCACCCGGCTCCTGCCGGGACCCCTGCTGGCCATCATCCTGGTCTTCCTTTGCGCGATCGTGCTCATTCCGGTGCTGTATATCTTCCTGGCATCCGTAAACTCCGACATCGGGGTGGCAACCGGTGAATTCTGGCCGTCGAGCTTTTCCCTGGAAAACTACTCCAAGATCTGGTCCAGCGTGGGGCTGGCCACCGGGCTGGCCAACAGCGTCCTGGTGGCGGGGACCACGGCCGTGGTATCGGCGATCATGTCCGTGTCGACAGCTTTCGTACTGGTCCGATACCAGTTCCGGGGCCGGCTCACGGTCCTCCGTGGCCTGCTCGCCCTGCAGTCCGTGCCAGGGACGCTGATGGTCCTTCCCGTGTTTGTCCTGTTCTCTTCGGCGGCCAGCTATCTGGGGATCCAGGTGATCGGCACCCAGTGGGGTCTCTTCGTGACTTACCTGACGTTCGCCATGCCGTTCTCCACCTGGGTCATGGTCACCTACCTGCGCGGGCTTCCCCGCGAACTTGAGGAAGCGGCCAGGATCGACGGCGCCAGTAACCTGGGCGTCCTGGTGCGCATCGTCCTCCCACTGAGCTGGCCGGGCATTGTAGTCTCCGGGATCTTTGCCTTCCTGCTCGGCTGGAACGACGTCCTCTTCGCGTCCGTCATGACGCGTCCGGAAAGCCAGACGGCCGCCGTCGCGCTCCAGATCTTTGGAGCTTCCCAGGAAGGCGGCGCCATTCCGATGTACGGCCAGATGATGGCCGCCTCCCTGGTCTGCGCGGCGCCCGTGGTCATCCTGTACCTGATATTCCAACGTTACCTAGTCGGCGGACTGACCGCCGGAGGAGTGAAGTAACCATGACTGACTCGCCAGCCGTCGAATGGGACCTCTCGGGCTTCGGAGACGAAATCGACGACGACCCCAAAATCCAGATTGCGGTGCTGCAGGCACTGGGCGCGAACCATATCGAGGTGCGCAGCGCGTGGGGGACCAACATTGTGGACCTCGATGAGGGGCAGCTGCAGCAACTGAAGGCGCTGCTCGATGCCGCAGGCATGGGCGTTTCCGCGATCGCCTCGCCGATCGGCAAGGTTGATGTCTCCCTTCCCATCGAGCATGAGGTCGGCCGGCTCCGGCGGGCCGTCACTGCGGCCCGGACGCTGGAATCCCGCTACATCCGCATCTTCTCCTTCTACTACGGCGAGGGCGTGGAGGTCGGCAGCATTCGCGACGCCGTCATCGAGCGGATGCGGGCACTGGCCGCGGTGGCGGAGGAAGCCGGCGTCGTCCTGCTGCACGAGAACGAGAAAGACATCTTCGGCGACATCCCGGAACGCGTCCTGGACATCATCGAAACCGTCGGTTCGCCGGCGCTCAAGGTGGCCTGGGACGCCGCCAACTTCGTCCAGGTGGGCGTGAAACCGTTCGATGAAGGCTATGCGAAGCTCCGCCCCCACCTGGAGTACTTGCAGGTCAAGGACGCACTGTTTGCCGATGCTTCCGTGGTGCCGGCCGGAGAAGGAGACGGCGACCTGCTGCGCACGGTGGAGGCTCTGAAAGCCGACGGTTATCGAGGCTTCGCCAGCCTGGAACCGCACCTCGCCGGGGCCCATGGCCTCGGCGGATTCTCTGGCCCCACGGCGTTCGGAATTGCCGCCCGGGCCTTCGCCAAGGTCCTCAGTGACACAGGAGTACACACCAAATGAGCAGGGAGAACATGGGCACGCCAGAGGAAAACCCCCAGCAGGCACAGCGAATCGATGAGCCCCTCCGGGTCGCCATCGCCGGGTGCGGCGTCATAGGACGCACGCATGCAGCCGTGGTTCGCGAGCTGCCGGAACTGCTGGTGACGGCGCTGATCGACGAGGTCGACGACGCGGCGGATGCGCTCGCTTCATCCATCGAAGACCAGGGTGCGCAACGACCTAGGACGTTCCGCACCCTTTCCGAGGCTCTCGCCGGCGCGCCGGTGGACCTGGTCATCATCGCCACTCCGAGCGGACTGCACATCCAGCAGGCTCTTGAGGTGCTCGCCGCCGGCAAGCATGTCGTGATCGAAAAACCGCTGGACGTGGACCTGAGCCGGGCCAAGGAGATCCTGGCGGCCGCGGAATCCGCGGAAGCCAACGGCCTTGTGGCCAGCGTGATCAGCCAGCACCGCTTCGACCCGGCCAGCCGCGCGGTCGACCTGGCCCGCCGCGCGGGTCGCTTCGGCACGCTCACGTCGGCGATTGCTTCCGTCAGCTGGTGGCGCAGCCAGGCGTATTACGACTCCGGCGCGTGGCGCGGCACCTGGGCCATGGACGGCGGCGGTGCCGTCATGAACCAGGGCGTCCACACCGTTGATCTGCTGCTCTGGTTCCTGGGCCGTCCTGTGGAGATCAGCGCGAAGACCGCCCTGCTCGCTCACGACGGCGTCGAGGTGGAGGACACCGCCGTGGCCACTGTGACCTTTGAATCGGGCGCGCTCGCCGTCGTGCATGCCACCACCGCGGCCTACCCCGGGCTCACCGTCCGGCTGCAGCTGATGGGCAGCAAGGGTTCGGCAGTAATCGACGGTGACCAGCTCGAGTACTTCCACGCAGCCGACGCCGGCGGCGAAGGCAGCGATATGGGCCTCCTTGGCGCCGGCAACCAGGCAGCCGACGAACTCGCCAAGTTCCCGGACGAGCCCGTTCAGTCCCTGGATCCCACCGTCTATCCGGCGGGCCACGTCCGGCAGTACCGCGACATAGTCGATGCCATCCGTGCGGGGCGGCCCGCCGGAGTCACGGTCAGGGATGCGGTGACCGCCCTGGCCACCGTCCGCGCGCTCTACGTGTCCGCCACCCTGGGGCAGCCGGTGCTGATCGATGAGGTCCTTGCCGGCAGATACGACGACGTCGACGTGCGGACGGGCGGCAACGGGCCGGCCGACTCCGCGTCCGCACTGGAAGAGGTATCGGCATGAAGTTCTCGGTTTTCACGGCCTCCACCCCCGATTGGTCGCCCGCGGAGGCTGCATCGACGCTTGCGGCGCAGGGCTGGGACGGCATTGAATGGCGCGTCACGGACCAGGCTGACTCCCCGGAGCCAGGGTTCTGGGCCGGCAACCTGGCCACGTGGCCCATGACCGGGCTTGAGGAGAACCTGCCGGAGATTGTCAGGCTCACCCGCGCGGCGGGCCTTGAGTATTCAGGGCTCGGGGGCTATGCCCGGTGCGACAACCATGGGCAGGTCGAACGCATCCTGGCTGCCACCGCGGCCCTCGGCGCCCGGCAGGTCCGGGTGAACGTGCTGCCCTTGGGCAACTCAACAATGGGCGGGCAGGCGGCAAGCGGCCTCCCATACCCCCAGCTGTTCGACTCAACCCGCGAACACTACGAATGGGTCGCGGCCCGCGCGGAGCACCATGGCGTGAAGGCGCTGGTGGAACTGCACCACGGCACCATCACGTCCTCGGCCTCCGCCGCCCGCCGGTTGCTGGAAGGCCTGGACCCCCGGCACGTGGGTGTCATCCATGACCTGGGCAACCTGGTCATCGAGGGCTGGGAGGATCCGCTGCCGGCCCTCCAGCTGCTCGGTCCGTACTTGGCCCACATCCATGTCAAGAACGCCCGCTGGGTCCGGCAGGACGAGAGGGACGAGTCCGGGGCCGCGGTGTGGAGAAACGAATGGGCGCCGTTGGCCGAAGGGCAGGGGAGCGTCCTTGCCTACTTCCAGGCGCTTGCCGACGTCGGCTACGACGACTGGGTCACCGTGGAGGACTTCTCCACCGAGCTCCCGCTCGGCGAACGGACTGCCGGCAATCTTGACTACCTTCGGCGCACGGCCGCTCTGGCCGGGCTCAAGGCCCACGCGCCAGCGGACGCCACGTAGGGGTTTGCTGCGCGTTCGGCCGGCCGCCGGGTCCCTTGACGGGACCGGGCGGCCGGCCGAACGCGCTTAAGGGACATCCGGCTGTCGCATCCCGACCGCAGGATTCCACCGCATGGCAACGTTTTGGCAATTTGTGGCAACCGGTTGACACCGGATTGCCGGATTCACAATCATTGATCTATGTCACAGTCGATTGCCGCACACCCCGACCGGCTCCTGCCCGCGGATCCCGGAACCCGCAGTATTGCGCGTTCGTTGCTGGAACGGGTGCAGGATCTGCCCATCATTTCCCCGCACGGGCACGTGGACGCGGCGGTCATCGAACAGGACATCCCGTTCCCCGATCCCGCAGCCCTCCTCGTCAGCCCTGACCACTACGTCACCCGGCTCATCCACTCCAGCGGCGTTCCCCTCGACAGCTTGCAGGCGCGGCTGGACGGGCAGACGGGAACGGCTCCTGATTCCCGCAGCGTGTGGCGGGAATTCTGCGCGGCGTGGCCCCTGTTCGACGGCACCGCCTCCGGCTACTGGCTCCGCACCCAGTTCCACAGCGTCTTCGGCCTCGAGCAGGAAATCAGCGCCGAGACCGCGGACGCAAGCTACGATGCGATCTCCGCCAGGCTCCGGGAACCGGGCTTCCGGCCGCGCCAGCTGTTCAAGGACTTCAATATCGAAGTGCTTGCGACGACGGACGATCCCCTGGCCGACCTCGCCAGCCACGCGGCGATTTCGGCGGACCCCACCTTCCATGGCCGAGTCCTCCCCACCTTCCGGACGGATGCGTACCTGAACATCGCCCACCCGGACTGGTCCGCGAACGTGGACCGCCTGATCGGGGAAGCGGGCGACGGCGCCGGCGGCTACGACGGCTACCTCCACGCGCTGGAGAACCGCCGGCGTTATTTTGTGGAGCACGGTGCTGTCTCGGCGGACCACGGGGTGCTAACGCCCTCCACCGTAAAGCTCGACGCCGGTGAAGCGGCCCGGCTATTCGACCGCGCCCTCTCCGGCCGTGCGACGGCGAAGGACCGCGACCAGTTCGAAGCCCACATGCTGTACCAGATGGCGCGGATGTCCGTGGACGACGGGCTGGTGATGACCATCCACCCGGGCTCCTTCCGGAACCACCACGCACCCACCTTCGGCGCCTTCGGTGCCGACACAGGCCACGACATTCCCGTCGCCGTCAATTACACCGAGGCCATCCGGCCCCTTCTGCAGGACTTCGGAACGGCCAAGGACTTCCATCTGGTGCTCTTCACCCTGGATGAGACCGTCTTCTCGCGCGAACTGGCACCACTGGCGGGCTTCTACCCGTCCGTGTACCTCGGCGCTCCGTGGTGGTTCCTGGACGCCCCCGACGCGATGCTCCGGTTCCGCTCCGCCGTGACCGAGACCGCAGGCTTCTCAAGATCCTCCGGCTTCATCGACGACACGCGGGCCTTCTGCTCCATCCCGGCCCGCCATGACGCCTCCCGGCGGATCGAGGCCTCGTTCCTGGCACGTCTCGTGGCCGAGCACCGGGTCAGCGAGGACCGCGCCCATGAGCTCATCGTCGACGTCGTCGATTCGTCCCCCCGAAGGGTCTTTAAACTGTGAGCGCCGATCCCGTTGAAACACCGCCGGAAACGGCATCCCCACGTCCTGATGCACTGCCGCGGCTGGGGCGCACGGCACGGACCGCGCCCAAAGCCCCGATCCGCATTGTGCACCTGGGCCTCGGAGCCTTTCACCGCTCGCACCAGGCGTGGTACACGCAGCACGCCGGCGACGCCGGGGAATGGGGGATCTCCTCGTTCACCGGCCGGCGCCCGGATGCCGCCGATGTCCTCACGGCGCAGGACGGCCTGTATACGCTGCTGGTGCGCTCGGATCAGGGCGACGACTTCGAGCTCATGGGCAGCATCGTCGAGGCCGCCGACGGTGCCGACCTCGACCGGCTCGCCGAACTTGTGGCGTCGCCGCGGACGGCCATAGTCACCCTGACCATCACGGAGGCCGCCTACGGGGCGCGGGAAGTAGCGGCCAGGACTGAAAAACCATCCACGCCGCTGGGGCGGCTGGCGTTCGCGCTCGACGCGCGAAGGGTTGCCGGGGCGGGACCGGTCGCCGTCGTCAGTTGCGACAACCTCCCCGACAACGGCAGCGTCGTGCGGCAGGCCCTGCTGGGGCTGGCCGAGGAATCCGATCCGGAGCTGGCGGCCTGGATCCGCAGCGAGGTCAGCTTTGTCAGCACCTCGGTGGACCGCATCACGCCCCGTGCCACGCAGGCCGATGTTGCCGCCGTCGCCGCCGCCTGCGGTTATCTGGACGAGGCACCCGTTGTCACCGAGCCCTTCCGCGACTGGGTCCTGTCCGGGGACTTCCCTGCCGGGCGTCCGCGCTGGGAAGATGCCGGGGCCTTGTTTGTGGACGACATCGAACCCTACGAAAACCGCAAACTGTGGCTTCTCAACGGCGCACACTCGCTGCTTGCCTACGCCGGCCAGCTTCGCGGCCACGAGACAGTGGCCCAGGCCCTGGGGGACGACGCCTGCCGCACTGCAGTGGAGGCGTTCTGGGACGAAGCCTCCTCCCATCTGGCAGCGGCAGAAGCCAAAGGTGCAGACCTGCGCATCCCGGAGTACCGCGCCGCGCTGCTCGAGCGCTTCGGCAACACCCGGATTGCGCATCATCTGGCGCAGATCGCCATGGACGGAACCACCAAACTGCGCATGCGGGCGTTGCCGGTGCTCCGCGCCGAGCGGGCCGCCGGGAGGACCGGCGCGGCTGCGGCCCTGATGCTCGCCGCCTGGGTGGACTTCGCCGCTGCCGCCCCCGAGCTTGCGGACCCATTGGCGGCCGAGGTGACGGCAGCCAGCACCCTGGCAGGACAGCCCCGGCTGGCTGCGCTGCTCACACTGGTGGATCCCGGTTTGGCCGAGGATCCGCAGGTCCTGGACCTGGTAACCAGCCTCCTCGGCTGGTTTCGCCCCGGCGCCCAGTCCCGCACGAATGCCGACCTTCGCTCGAACGCCGAGCCCCGCTCGAAAGGAACCTTGTGAAAATCATTGCCGCGGAAGTCTTCGTGACAAGCCCGTCCCGTAACTTCGTCACCCTCCGGATCACGACGGAGGACGGTGTGACCGGGATCGGGGATGCGACGCTGAACGGCCGTGAGCTGGCGGTGGCGGCGTATTTGAAGGAGCATGTTGCGCAGCTGCTGATCGGGAAGGATCCGCACCGGATCGAGGACACCTGGCAGTTCCTGTACCGGTCCTCCTACTGGCGCCGGGGTCCGGTGACGATGGCCGCGATTGCCGCGGTGGACATGGCGTTGTGGGACATCAAGGGCAAGTTGGCGGGGATGCCGGTGTACCAGTTGCTGGGCGGGGCGTCCCGGAACGGGCTGCGGGCCTACGGCCACGCTTCGGGGGCGGATCTTCCGGCGTTGTTCGATTCGGTGCGTGAGCACCTGGAGCTGGGGTACAAGTCGATCCGGATCCAGACCGCAGTGCCCGGGATCAAGGCTGTCTACGGTGTCGCGGCGCAGGCGCAGGCCTCGGGGGAGCGGTATGACTACGAGCCGGCCGGCCGGGGGGCGTTCCCGGCCGAGGAGGACTGGGACACCCGCGCCTACCTGCGGCACCTGCCCACGGTTTTCGAAGCGGTCCGGAACGAGTTCGGCCCGGAGATCCCGCTGCTCCATGACGGGCACCACCGGATGACCCCGATCCAGGCCGCGAAACTGGGCAAGGCGCTGGAGCCCTACGACCTGTTCTGGCTCGAGGACTGCACCCCGGCGGAAAACCAGGACGCGCTGCGGCTGGTCCGGTCCCACACCACGACCCCGCTGGCCATCGGGGAGGTCTTCAACACCGTCTTTGACTTCCAGACCCTGATCAAAGAGCAGCTGATCGACTACGTCCGGGCCGCCTCCACCCACTTTGGCGGGATCTCGCCGTTGAAGAAGGTCATGGACTTCGCCGCGCAGTACCAGGTCAAGTCCGGCTTCCACGGGCCCACAGACATCTCCCCGGTCGGGTTCGCCGCGCAGCTGCACGTGGGCCTGGCGATCCATAACTACGGGATCCAGGAATACATGCAGCACTCGGATGCGACCAATGAGGTCTTCGAGCAGTCCATGACGTTCACGGACGGCTACCTGCACCCGGGCGAGACGCCCGGCCTCGGTGTCGAATTCAACGAGGAAGCCGCAGCGGCGTACCCGTACCAGCAGGCCTACCTGCCGTACAACCGGCTCGTCGACGGAACGGTCCACGACTGGTAATGAGCAACGAACCCTTTTCCCCGACAGCCGGCGGACCGGCCAAGCCACGGGTCGTGGTCATGGGCGTCTCCGGCTGCGGCAAGACCACGATCGGGGACCTCGTAGCCCGCGAACTAGGCGTTCCGTTCCTTGACGGCGACTCACTGCACCCCGTCGAAAACGTGGCCAAAATGGCGTCCGGCAGTCCGCTCACGGACGCGGGCCGCTGGCCGTGGCTCGCCACCGTGGGCGCCGGGCTTGCCGCGGCAGGGCCCGCCGGCCTGGTCCTGGCCTGCTCCGCGCTGAAGCGCAGCTACCGGGACGCCATCCGCGCCCAGGCGCCGGACACGGTCTTCCTGCACCTGCACGGCAGCAGGGACGTCCTCGGCGGCAGGATCGAAGGCCGCTCCGGCCACTTCATGCCGCCGGCGCTGCTTGATTCGCAACTTGCAGCGCTGGAACCGCTCGAGGCCGACGAAGCCGGTGTCGTCGTCGACGTCGGTTACGCCGTCGACCAGGTGGTCGGCGAGGCGCTGGCCGGCATCGCCGGTGTGGCCGGCACTGCCGTCGGTGCCGCCGGCACCCAACCGCGCCAGTTCGACGTCGACCTCCGGGCGGCGCCGTTCAACCTCGACGACGACGCCGTCGCCTGGGTGGATTCCACGATCGGCTCCATGTCGCTCGAGGAAAAGATCGGCCAGCTTTTCATCAACCACAACAACGACTACTCCCCGCAGTACCTCGACAAAGTGTTGGCGCAGTACCACGTGGGCGGCATGCGGTACCGGCCCGGCCCCTCGGCCGCGGTCCAGGAACACATCCGGTACGCACAGTCCAAGACCCGCATCCCGCTGCTGGTGGCTTCCAATCCGGAGATGGGGGGAGCCGGAAGCTGTGACGATGGAACGTTTGTGTCCACGCACCTGCAGGCCGGCTCGCACCCGGACAAGGCCATCGCCCGCCAAATGGGGCAGGTGGCGGGTGTGGAAACCGCCGCGCTGGGCTGCAACTGGGCCTTCGCGCCGATCGTGGACATCCACTACAACTGGCGGAACACGGTCATCTCGACCCGGGCCTTCGGCAACACCCCGGAGATCGTGGTGGAACGGGCCAAGGAGTACTTCGACGGCATCAGCGAATCGCCCACCGTGTGCGCCATGAAGCACTTCCCTGGTGACGGCATGGATGAGCGCGACCAGCACGTGGTCACGTCCTACAACACGCTCGGCTTCGAGGAGTGGAACCAGACGTACGGGCATGTGTACCGGGAGATGATCGGCCACGGCGTGCAGTCCATCATGATCGGCCACATCGGCGCGCCGGAGCTCTCCCGGCACTTCCGGCCCGGCATGGCGGACTCTGACATCCTGCCCGCCACCTTGTCGCCGGAACTCCTGCAGGACCTGCTCCGCGGTGAACTCGGCTTCAACGGGCTCGTCCTCACCGACGCCTCCCAGATGGTCGGCCTGACCCAGGCCATGAAACGCAGGGACCTCGTCCCGGCGACCATCGCGGCCGGCTGCGACATGTTCCTCTTCTTCCGGAACCCGGCAGAGGACTTCGGGTACATGCTGGAGGGGTACAAAACCGGGGTCATCACGGACTCGCGGCTGCACGACGCCCTGCGCCGGATCCTGGGCCTGAAGGCGTCGCTCGGATTGCACAAGGCGGCACGGGAATCCCTCGTCCCGCCGGTCGAGGCGCTGCAGGTGATCGGCAGTGCGGCCCACCGTGCTGTTGCCGCGGAAATCGCGGACAAGACCGTGACTCTGGTCAAGGACACGGCCCACAACCTGCCCATTACGGCGGAGACGCACAAGCGCATCCGGTTGTACGGGATCTCCGGCGGCTCGGACTTCACCCGGGCTGACCCCCTGGCCTACCTGGACACTGTCAAGGAGGAGCTGGAAAGGGCCGGCTTCGAAGTGCATCTGTTCAAGACAGCGGAGCAGCGCGAAGCTGCGGGGGAGACGGGGGTGAACTTCATGTCGATCATCTCCGAGGAAGCGACCGGCGACTATGCGGACAAGTATGACGCCGCGTTCGTGTTCGCCTGCGTCTTGGGCTTCGCGCAGGAAGCGGCGATCCGGATCAAGTGGTCCTCGCCGATGGCGGCGGAGATCCCGTGGTACGTCACCGAGGTCCCCACCGTGTTCGTTTCGCTCAACCAGCCCAACCACCTCATTGACGTGCCGATGGTGAAGACGGCCATCCACGCCCATGCGGGCACCCGCGAGGCCATCCGGGCAACCATCGACAAGATCCAGGGCAAATCGGAGTTCCAGGGCACGTTCAACGAGAACGTATTCTGCGGGTCCTTCGACACCAGGCTCTGACCCGGCCCTGACCCGGTGGTGACCTGGCTCTGACCCGGAGGCGGTCCGGTGCACAGGTTTCCGCTCTCCGCTACGATTTCGGACTGGCGCTGCGCGGGTCCCCGCCGCGCCGGTCCGAAACCGCAGCACCGGTCTGAAACCGCCGCGAAAACCCCTCCCGCGGGACCGGGTATTTTGCGTCCCGGGGCGCAGGCGTACGGTGGGCCCATGGAGAAGACCGGATGCGCGGTGGTGGGCGGCGGCCCCGCCGGGATGATGCTCGGCCTGCTGCTGGCACGCGCCGGCGTGAACGTGACGGTGCTGGAAAAACACGCCGACTTCCTCCGGGACTTCCGCGGCGACACGGTGCACGCCTCCACGATCCGCCTCATTGACGAGCTCGGCCTCGGGGCGGAATTCCGCCGCCTCCCGCAAAGCCGGCTGAGCAACGTGGCCTTCCCCGTGTCCGGCGGACCGCCCGTCACGATGGGCAACTTCGACGCCCTCCGCCCGCCCTACAACTACGTGGCCATGATGCCGCAATGGGACTTCCTGAATTTCCTGGCCGATGCCGCCTCCCAGGAGCCCGCTTTCACACTGCTGATGAGCCACACCGCCACGGGACTGGTCCGCAACGGCGGCCGCGTCCGGGGCATCCGCTTCAGGGCCCCGGACGGGACCGAGGACGAGCTCCTGGCCGACCTCGTCATCGCCACGGACGGACGCCACTCCGTGCTCCGCGCCGCCGCCGGACTGGCGCCGAAAGTGTTCCCGGTCCCGTTTGACACCTGGTGGTTCAGGCTGCCCCGCCAGGCCTCCGAGCAAGGCCAGGTCGCGGGCGTGGTGCCGGCGTTCGGCCAGGGGGAGGCCCTGCTGGCCCTGTTCCGGAACGATTACTACCAAATGGGCTACCTCGCACCCAAGGGTACGGACGCCAGAATCCGGTCCGAGGGCCTTGGCCGGTTCCGTGAACGGATCGCGGCACTCCGGCCGGACCTCGCTGACCGCGTGGATGCCATCACTTCGCTGGAGGACCTGCACTGGCTCGACGTCCGCATGGACCGGCTGCACTCCTGGCATATCAACGGCCTGCTCTGCATCGGCGACGCCGCCCACGCCATGTCCCCCGCCGGCGGCGTCGGCATCAACCTCGCCATCCAGGACGCCGTGGCCGCAGCGGAATGCCTCGCCCCCGCGCTGCTGCGCGGCCAGGTGAGCGCTGAGGACCTGGAATGCGTGGAACGACGGCGGCGCATGCCCACCGTCGTCGTGCAGGCCGTCCAGCGGATCATGCACCGCGTGCTGTTCTCGCCCCTCATGACAGGCAAACGGTCCGGCGTGCCTCCTGCACTGCTGTACGCGGCGCGGCACGTCCCGGCCGTCCGCAGCATTGTCCCGCGGTTCATCGCCTTCGGCCCCCGCCCCGAACACGCGCCCGCATTCGCCCGCCGAGCCGGGCCGCGGCCGCAACCCTAGCCAGGCAAGAGGCAAGAGGCAAGAGGCAAGAGGCAAGGGCCAGCCACCCCCCTCGTCGATTGCTCCAAAACCGCCCTTTAGAGCCTCCAAAAGGGCGGTTACGGAGCAGTCGATGGGGTCAGCCGTGCGTGGCGAAGTACTCGATCAGGCCTTTGACGGTGGCCATCGCCGGGTAGCCGCGTTCGCGGGCAGGGTATCGGCGTCGTGGATGATCTGCGGAACCACCGCGGACCAGACACTAAACTGGGTCCCATGACTGCCACCCTTGACGCTGCTTCTGCCACCGCTGCCGCCCGCGCCCGACTTCTGGAACTGATCAAGGAACTGGCCGTTGTGCGCGGCAAGGTCATCCTTTCCAGCGGTGCCGAGGCCGACTATTACATCGACTTGCGCCGGATCACCCTGCACCATGAGGCCGCCAAACTGGTCGGCCAGGTCATGCTCGCAATGATGGACGACGCCGGGATCGGCTTTGAATGCGCCGGCGGGCTCACCATGGGGGCAGACCCGGTGGGCACAGCCGTCATGCATGCAGCCGTGGATGCGGGCCGTCCGGTGGATGCCTTCGTGGTCCGGAAAACGCAGAAGTCCTATGGCATGGGCCGCCAGGTGGAGGGCCCCCCGGTCGAGGGCCGCAACGTCCTGGTCCTGGAAGACACATCCACCACTGGCGGCTCCGCGCTGACCGCCGTCGAGGGCGTCCGCAAGGCCGGCGGCAACGTGGTCGCCGTCGCCGTGATCGTGGACCGTGACACCGGTGCGAAGGAAAAAATCGAGGCTGAGGCCGGCGTCCCCTACCTCTTCGCGTTCGGCAAGGACGAGCTCGGCCTGAGCTAGCGATTTCACCTGCGGCTGACACGTGTGGACGGGTGCAGGACGGTGACCTACCATTTTCTTAAATACCCGTCAGTTCCTGCACCTGGAGAACACGCGCCATGCTCCCGTCCGATCAGTCCCTAAGTGTTGGAGAAATCCTGAGCACTGAATCCGCGCTGAGTACTGTCGACCAGATCCAGAACCTGATCCTGGACAGCGCGGACTTCGAAGAATTCCTGAACGAGCTCGCGCGGTTTTCCGCGCACCAGGTTGCAGGCTCCGGCGATGACGCACTGTGCGGGATCACGCTGCTGAGGGACCGCAAGGCCGCCACTATCGGCTGGAGCAGCGACTCCGCCCGGGAAGTCGACGAGATCCAGTACTCCCTGTCCCAGGGCCCCTGCCTGACGGCTGCCAAGGAGGAACGGGAAGTCTATGTCCCGGACCTCTTCGATGAAGACCGGTGGGGTCCTGACTACGCCAACGCCGTTGCTTCGCACGGGCTGCGCTCGGTGTTGTCTGTCCCGTTCCATCTCCAGGGTGAAGCCCAGGCGGCACTCAACCTGTACTCGGACGTACCGCGCAAGTTCGACGGCGATGTCGCCGCCCGTGCCCGCGGCTACACCCGCGAAATCTCCCAGGCGCTGCGCCTGGCAGTGCGCTTCTCCTTGCACACCGACAGTGCCACGAATTTGCGGGCCACGCTCGAATCACGCACCATCATCGACATGGCGATCGGGATCGTCATGGCGCAGAACCGCTGCAACCAGGAAACCGCCGTCCGCATCCTCACCGATGCGTCCAGCAACGGCAACGTGAAGCTGCGGGAAATCGCCGCATCGCTGGTGCAGTCTGTCGGTGGCGCCGGGACGCGGACGCACTTCGAAGAACCGAACCGCAAAGAGGCGGTCTGAACCGGCAGCAGTCTATGACTTGTGCGGGCCCTTTGCCGCCGTTACGCTGAATGAGGTTGAGCCGTCGGCCATAGACACCCTTTTTTGGAGTACCTATGGACCAGACACTGCAAGCCCATGTCAAACTCGACATCACGTCCGATGTTGTCCGGATCGATGTCCGGGGGAGCCTCACGCAGCACTCCCGACCCTCCCTGGTGCAAACCATCCAGCGCGTCCGGCGCATGGGCATCACCTCCCACATCCGCGTCGACCTCGGCCGGGCCGCCTTCGTGGAGTCATCGGCGCTGTCGGGCCTCCGCAACGACCTCAACGCGGTCGACGGCGGGTCTATCCAGGCCGATATCTCCAGTGGGCTCAACCTCTCCAGTGGGTTCACGGCCGGGTCCGGGGTCTCCCTGGAGCTGAATCCGCACCGCAACGACTCCGCCCTTGTCCTGCAGACGCTCGATCTGTCCGGCGACTTCATGGCCTCCGTCGACACCACAGGCACGCGTCCGCTCACCCGATATTCCGACGACGAACTGCTGGAGGCCAGCGACTCGGTCTTCGGCATGCTCGACAACCCTGCCGACATGGCCCGCACGGAACTTCTGGCAACCTACGACGAGATCGGCCTTGAGATAAGCCGGCGCGAAGTTCGTGCCGAGCCCGAACCTGCCTAGTCCCAAACCTGCATCTACGCGCCTCCGCCGACGTTTGATCTGCCGCGCACCGATCGTCGTAACTCTTTCGCGAGCAGGCGCAAGGCCATCCGACGGATGAGAGAGCTAAAGGGACCCATGAGCAGCCAGTAGCGCCTGAACCTGATCCGTTTCTGATAGCTGCCCGGCTGTGGATACGGTAGGGATGTGCCGCGTACGACGGAAGCAGACGATGGGCGCGGGCCCGGCCCTGCCGAGGCCCGTTTGCTTCGGCACGCCGTCGACCTCAAGAGGTTTTCGCGGCGGACCTTCCTGATCGGCGCGGGGTCCGCCTCGCTGCTCGCCGCGGACATGCTCTACACCCGGAGGGTCCAGGAAGAACGCCGCGTCAACAAGATCCTCACAGTCCCGGACGACGTTGCCGAACGGTATTTCCCCTACGCGAGCTGGATCCTGTTTCCCGGCTACAAGACGAGCTGGGAGGAGGCCCAATGGATCCTGAACGCCCTGCGCGGGTCGCTGAACCGGAGGGGCCAGCTTGCCGCCGTCGGGTACTCCAACGACGGGCTGGACATCGACAAGATCGTGATCGCCGTGATCGAACATGTGCGCGCCCACAAGTTGACCACGCTCTACTTCTATGGCCACAGCTTCGGCGGCATGGTCGCCACGCAGGTGGCCGCCCGCCTGCGCGAACTCCATGGCGTCGAAGTCGCCCTCATCCTCCTCGACTCCAGCCCGGCCAGCAGGAACGATGTCCTGGACCAGAGCTGGTTCGAGGGGGTGGTGTTCCTCTACGAGAGCGGATTCCGGTTCCCGTCGGTGCTGCGCGGCGGTTACGAGCTAGGCGAGCGGATGCTGCACAAGGACGAGCGCAGCTGGAGCCAGATCCTGGACCAGACCCTCGAGCAGCTGTCCCCGATCGCGCCCTCAAGTGTGCTGATCCAGTCCGAGTCCGCCTACATCTACCATTTCGATTCCAGCCGGTTCGTGGGAATGCTCGGAGCCACCAAGATGGCCTTCATCGGCAATCCCCGGGACAAGACCGTGGACTACGAGACCGCCCGCGACTCGTGGTCCCTGACCTTCCAGGCCAACATGGCCTCCGACAACCTGCGCACCGACGGCGCCCGGCCGGAGCACGCCAGCCCGGGCTGGAGCCCGTCCGTCTACCGGCCCATCATCGACAAACTGCAGGACGAGCTCTTCCCCCTGCCGGCCGGCGGCGGGAAGCGGACGGCCCTCTGAACCCTCGCCGACCGAACCGGCAGGCGACCGAACCGGCGGGCCGTCGGCTAGATCTGGTTCTTCAAGTCCGCCACGGAGTTCAGGATCTGGTTGGGCCGGAACGGGTACGCGGCGATGTCGTCCCGGTGCGTGATGCCGCTGAGCACCAGCACCGTGTGCAGCCCGGCTTCCATTCCGGCGATGATGTCGGTGTCCATGCGGTCGCCGATCATGGCCGTGGTCTCCGAGTGGGCGTCGATCTGGTTCATCGCCGAGCGGAACATCATCGGGTTCGGTTTGCCCACAATGTACGGTTCGCGGCCGGTCGCCTTGGTGATGAGCGCCGCGATGGCGCCGGTGGCCGGCATGGGGCCGTCCTTGGACGGGCCGGTGGCGTCCGGGTTCGTGGCGATGAAGCGGGCGCCGGCCAGGATCAGGCGGATCGCCATGGTGATGGCTTCAAAGGAGTAGGTGCGGGTCTCGCCGAGCACCACGAAGTCCGGATTCTGGTCGGTGAGGATGAACCCTGCCTCGTGCAGCGCCGTCGTGAGCCCTGCCTCGCCGATCGTGTAGGCGCGGTTGCCGGAGTCCGAGCCCCGCACCTGGTCCTTGAGGAACTGGGCCGTGGCCAGGGCCGAGGTCCAGATGTTCTCCTCCGGGATTTCCAGGCCCGAAGAGCTCAGCCGGGCGGCGAGGTCACGCGGCGTGAAGATGGAATTGTTGGTCAGGACCAGGAACCGCTTGGACGTGTCCACCCAGCGCTGGATCAGCTCGGCGGCGCCCGGGATGGGCTGGTTCTCATGGACCAGGACGCCGTCCATGTCCGTCAGCCAGCATTCGATTTCCTGGCCGCTGCGGTACACCGAGGCCGATGAGCGCACGTCGTCTGAACCTGCCCTGTGGTCCGCCGCTTGATCCGCCATTTGCTCCGCCATGATGTCCTCCGCCGATGATGTGCCGCTTCCTGCGTCCTAAGTCTAATGTTGAGTGGTGACTGAACCCGAGACCTCCAGCGAAGCCCCCCGTCCCGCGGACGGCGGGACGGAGCCGAAAGCGGAAGTCGGCGTCGGCCCCTGGGAAGGCGAACTGCCGCAGGGCGACCACTGGGACCCGGACCTGCTGGCGGACGGGGACCGGCGCAACGTGGTGGACAAATACCGGTACTGGAAGCACGACTCAATCGTGGCGGATCTGGACTCACGCCGGCACAATTTCCACATCGCCATCGAAAACTGGCAGCACGACCTTAACATCGGCACCGTGGTCCGCACGGCGAATGCGTTCCTCGCCAAGGAAGTGCACATCATCGGCCGACGTCGGTGGAACCGCCGCGGGGCCATGGTCACCGACCGCTACCAGCACGTCCGCCACCACCCCACCGTCGAGGACTTCGTGGCCTGGGCGCAGGGGGAGGGGCTGGCGATCATCGGGATTGACATCTTCCCGGACTCGGTTCCGCTGGAGACTTATGAGCTGCCCAAAGACTGCGTGCTGGTGTTCGGGCAGGAGGGCCCGGGCCTGACCCCGGAGGTCCACGAGGCCGCTCTCGCGACGCTGTCGATCGAGCAGTTCGGGTCCACACGCTCCATGAATGCCGCCTCGGCCGCTGCCATCGCGATGCACGCCTGGATCCGGCGGCACGTATTCGGCCAGATGGTTTCCTGAGGCACCTATAGTCAGATCGGTTTTTGCCGTTTAGGCTCTGGCGTGTGTGGGCGCAAAGGGTGCCCGCTTAGGGGAAGACGTCTCATGAAGAAGGTCTCAACTTCGCATTCCCGGCGCGCCACGCGCCTGCTGGCACTTGGAACATCGCTCGCCTTCGCCGTCGGCCTGACGGGAACAGCCGCGGTCGCCGCCCCGCCGACGCCGCCGCCGTCGAACAACTCTCCGGGTTCAGTGCCACCTTGGGCAGGCTCCCGAGCCAAGACCGGCAGGCCGCTGAGCAATACGACCGTCGAGGGCGAGATCTACCTGAACCTCCCCGACGCCGGAGCGGCCCAGGCGTTTGCGACGGCCGTGTCCACGCCGGGCAATCCCCAGTACCAGAAGTACCTGTCGCCCCCGGACTGGATCGCCAAGTACGGACCGGCCAAGGCTGACGTCACGGGGGTCGTTGAATACCTGAAGGCGCAGGGGATGGTCATTACCTCGGTCCCCGCGAGCGGCCTCTACGTGGTCTTCCGCGGTACGGTCTCCCAGATCAATGCCGCGTTCAGCACGACCGAGCAGACGTATTCCTTCCAGGGCCAGAGCCTGATCGGCCCAGCCTCCGCGCCCTCCCTGCCGGCAAACCTCGCCGCCAAGGTCCAGGCGATCTCCGTCGACCAGGGACGGCTGCTGACCCGCCCCTCGCTGGCAACCCCGGACGGATCCTCGGACCAGGCCCAGCCGTCCGGCAAGCCCGTCGGCCCCGCGCCGGTTGATGCGCCGTGCTCGAACTACTGGCAACAGAACAAGGTCACCGTTCCGGCGGCGTACGGCTCAACGAGCTTCGGCACCGCCATCTGCGGCTACACCCCGTCCCAGTTGCAGGGCGCCTACGGGGTGACGGCCTCATCGACGGCCGGGGCGGGCCAGACTGTGGCGATCATCGACGCCTATGCCTCGCCGAGCATCGAATCGGACGCGAACACGTATTCGCAGAAGAACGGTCTCCCGGTCTTCAAGACCGGCCAGTACCAGCAGATCGTGCCCGACTCCAAGATGTTCATGGACCAGGCCCTGTGCGGGCAGCCCAGCGGCTGGCAGGGTGAGCAGACACTCGACGTCGAGGCCGTGCACGGACTCGCCGCCGCCGCGAATATCCTCTACGTCGGAGGGAACAACTGCGGCGCTGGTCTCGACGTCGCGATGTCCACCATCCTGGATAAGAAGCTGAGCAACATTGTCAGCAACAGCTACGGCTACGTCGGCGAGGCGGTCTCCCCGAACGCGCTGATGGGCATGGCGAACATTCACCTTCAGGCGGCGGGCGAAGGCATCGGTCTCTACTTCTCCAGCGGCGACAACGGCGACGAGAAGGCGAGCCTGGGCTACACGTCACCGGACTTCCCGGCCAGTTCGCCGTTCGTCACGGCCGTCGGCGGCACCAGCCTGGCGGTCGGCAAGAATAACGACTACCTGTTCGAAACCGGCTGGGGAACCACCCGCGACCGGATCGTCCCGAATCCCGACGGCAGTCTCAGCTACGCCGGTGCCCAGCCGGGTGCGTTCCGCTTCGGCGCCGGCGGCGGAATAAGCGCGGTGTTCGCTCAGCCCGACTACCAGCAGGGCACGGTCCCGGCCGCGCTGGCCAACGGCCACCGGGTCTCCCCGGATGTCGCCTCCCTGGCCGATCCCTACACCGGCTACCAGGTGGGGATCAGCCCGATCACCAACGACCACGTCCTCAAGACCGGTTCCTATGAGACGACGGGGTACGGCGGAACCTCGCTGGCCTGCCCGCTGACGGCGGCACAGATGGCGATCGCACAGTCCGCGACCGGAAAAACCGTCGGCTTCGCCAACCCGGCCATCTACGCGGCGGCGAAGAAGGGCAACTCCGGAGCGCGGGACGTGGCGCCGCAGTCCAGCCCCCAGGCCATGGTCTTCTCCAGTCCGGTCAGCGGCGCCAGCTACCTGGTCGGCACCGACAACGACACCTCGCTTGCGACAGCGCCGGGCTATGACGACGTCACCGGCGTCGGCAGCATGACCGTCCGCTTCGCGACAAGCATCGCCGGACAGTAGCCGCGCGACACCCCACGGGCAGTGCGTAACACTCTCTGCCTGGCCTGAAGCCGGGTCCTGGAACATTTCCGGGACCCGGCTTCACGTATTCGGCTCCGGGGCGCACGTGGCTAGGATGTAGATAGCCATGTAGCTACCACTGCTTTCGACGAGGAGTCAGCATGCCCATTGCAACCCCAGAGATCTACTCCGAGATGATCGACCGCGCAAAGTCGGGCGGCTTCGCGTTCCCGGCGGTCAACGTCACCTCCTCCCAGACGCTCAACGCGGCCCTGCGAGGCTTCGCTGAGGCCGAGTCTGACGGCATCGTCCAGGTCTCCACCGGCGGTGCCGCTTACTGGTCCGGCGCCTCCACCAAGGACATGGTGGCCGGGTCCCTCGGCTTCGCCGCTTTCGCCCGCGAGGTCGCCAAGAACTACGGCGTCAACATCGCCCTGCACACGGACCACTGCCCCAAGGACAAGCTGGACGGCTTCGTGCTCCCGCTGCTCGCCGCGTCCGAGGCCGAGGTCAAGGCCGGCCGGAACCCGCTGTTCAACTCGCACATGTGGGACGGTTCCGCCGAGACCCTGCAGGAAAACCTCCGCATTGCCCGTGAACTGCTCGAGCGCACCGCGGCCGCAAAGATGATCCTCGAGGTCGAGATCGGAACCGTCGGCGGCGAGGAAGACGGCGTCGAGAACGCCATCAACGACAAGCTCTACACCACGGTCGAAGATGCACTCGCCACGATCGATGCCCTCGGCTCCGGCGAGAACGGCCGCTACATCACCGCCCTGACCTTCGGCAATGTCCACGGCGTGTACAAGCCCGGCGGCGTCAAGCTGCGCCCGGAGATCCTCAAGGACATCCAGGAGCAGGTGGGCGCCAAGATCGGCAAGGCCAACCCGTTCGACCTCGTCTTCCACGGCGGCTCCGGTTCCTCCGAGAAGGAAATCGCCGACGCGGTCTCCTTCGGCGTCATCAAGATGAACATCGACACTGACACCCAGTACGCCTACACGCGTCCGGTGGTAGACCACATGTTCCGTAACTACGACGGCGTGCTCAAGGTCGACGGCGAGGTCGGCAACAAGAAGCTCTACGATCCCCGCGTCTGGGGCGCCTCCGCCGAGGCCGGCCTCGCGGCCCGCGTCGTCGAGGCAGCCCAGCAGCTCGGCTCCACCGGCAAGACGTTCTAGTGTCCGACGAGTTCCGCAGGAACCTGATGGGTCCCGAGCCCACGCTCCTGCCTGCCGAGACCGAGGTCTACGCGGGGCTGGATGCCGGCCAGGAGGCGCTGGATCTCGTGGAAAAGCACCCGACCTCGTCGCTGCTCTGGGCCACCCTGGCCGAGGAAGCGTGGAAAGAAGGCCGGACCATCGATTCCTACGCCTACTCCAGGGTCGGCTACCACCGCGGGCTGGACTCGCTGCGCCGCAACGGCTGGCGCGGCGTCGGGCCCATCCCGTGGGACCACGAGCCCAACCGGGGCTTCCTGCGCGCACTGTATGCGCTGGGCCGCGCCTCGGCGGCGATCGGCGAACCCGAAGAGCCGGAGCGGATCGAGAAGTTCCTCAACGACTCCGACCCCGCTGCCAAGGCGGCCATCGAAGCGAAGGACTAACCCTCCCCGCCTCCAACAGCAACGACGACGGCGGGCGTCCACCTTTCGGTGGGCGCCCGCCGTCGTCGTTGGTTATCGCTGCGGTGCGGTGCTAGGCGGTGCGGGTGGGTGGGGACTAGTTGGTCTTCGCGAGACCGGTGCGGGCCATGGCGTCGGTGTACGCCGTGTGCATTTCTTCGAGGTACTGCTCCTGGCGGGCCGGGGTGCCCGCGAATGCGCGGCCGCTGAGCGAGCGGACCTTGTAGGTCTTGAGGCCGCGGCGCCAGATCATGGGCACTTCGGTCTTGAGGAGCAGGTTCGCGAGGCGGTTGGCTTCGGTGCCGTGGGCGACGATCACGGAGGCGCGGGGCACGAAGGCCAGGAACTTCAGCAACGGCTTCAGGCCGGCGGAAATCTGGTCCGGCGTGAACTTGCCGTTGGGCTCGCCCGGAACGTGCCACGGGTGCACGTTCCACGGCATGACGAACTCGGGGCGCAGGCCCAGCTTCCACTGGACGCCGAGCATGCGAGTGGCCGCCTCGTCGTCGCCGGCGGTGATGAAGCCGGACTCATCCGCGGTTCCGATGTTGGAGTACAGGCTGATGATGCGGCACTCGTCGACGTCGTGCATGGGGTCCACATAGGGGACATTGGTGCCAGCTTTGGCGGCCTGGAGCGTGTCGCACAACTCGTTGACGGCTGCGACGCTAGGTTCGTAGCGGCGGCTCAGAAGCTGTTCGCGGAAATTTTCAGTGGCCAAGGCTGTCATATATTGCTGAGTCTCCTGCGGGATTGGTAACGCTGCCAGACCGTGCGCGGGCACGCCTAATAACGCGCACGCAAAGTACGGTGTGGTTTGAAAATGTGGTGTGGACCGATTCCTAGTCGATCCTTATCAGTCTATCAAGCCCTGCGAAATGCGCCGCGGGATCTCCGGGATCCGCTACCAGAGCCGCGTGGTGGCGCGGCGTGCGCCTTCTCCGAGGGCCTCGAGCTTGGCGAAGGCGATCTGCGGATGGACCCTGCCGCCCAGGCCGCAGTCTGTGGACGCAATGACATTTTCACGGCCCACAAGCTCGGCGAACCGCACGATCCGGTCCGCCACGAGCTCCGGGTGTTCCACTACGTTCGTGGCGTGCGAGACGACTCCGGGGATGATGACCTTGCCCTCCGGGAGCTTGGTGTCTTCCCAGACCCGCCATTCGTGCTCGTGGCGGACGTTGGCCGCCTCAAAGGAATAGGCGCCGGCGTTGATCTGCAGGACCGAACCCAGGATGTCCGCGAAGGGGATGTCCGTGGTGTGCGGGCCGTGCCATGAACCCCAGCAGACGTGCAGCCGGATCTGCTCCTGCGGAAGGCCCCGGAGCGCCCAGTTCGTCGCCTCGACCCTGAGCTGGATGAACTTCAGGTAGTCCGCCAGGCTCGGCTCGGGGTTGATCTGGTCCCAGCTTTCGGCGAGGGACGGGTCGTCAAGCTGGACGGTCAGTCCGGCATCGATGATGGCCTTGTACTCCTCACGCATCGCGTCGGCGCAGGCGTAGAGAAGTTCTTCGTCCGTCTTGTAGTACTCGTTGGCGACGCGTGCGCAGGACCCCGGGGAGAGGGAGGCCACGAAGCCTTCGGCCAGGCCCGCGCCCGCCAGGCCGGTCTTGAGGTTGGCGATGTCCGAGGCCACGAGCGCCTGGCCGGTGTAGGTCAGCGGACCTGCGATTTTGGGCTGGGTGACGGCCTTGCGGTGGGCCAGGATTCCGGAGGAGGGGTCGTTGTACGCCTCATTGAACTTCTGCCGGTCCCGGCGGTCGGGGAAGGAGGTCAGGACGATGTTCCCCGGCGTGGAACGGTGCACCGCGGCGTCGGCCCAGCGGTCCACGTCGGTTGGTTCCAGGCCGCCCAGCCGGGAGAACGAGTAGTTCCACCAAGCCCCGTAGTCCACGGAGCTGGCCATGGCGTGCCCGTACTCGCCGTCGTTGGGGATGTCGATGCCGAGGTCCTTTTGACGCCGCACGATGTCCACCACCGAGTTTTCCAGCAGGTCCAGGAATTCGGGCGTGATGCCGTCAGCTTCCTTGGCCTCGTTCGCGGCGATCAACTCAGGAGTGCGGGGCAACGATCCGGCGTGGGTGGCGCGGATGTGGTCGGTGTTCCGGGGCATGGGACGGTTCCTTCCATCGGTCCTGGCGGTAGCACCGTGGCCGGCCAGGCCGGCCGTGGAGGCAGGCTGTGTCCGGCAGGGTTGCTGCGGCGTCAACGGTCCAGGTCCCTCGGCCGCTCGGGATGGTCACTCTCACTTAATTCCACGCAGGCGCGTCCCGCAAGTCGTGCCCGCTATGTGGCGTGGCCGTCCTGGTGGATGATGCAGCTATGACGAACGCCATGAAGAAGAAAGAGTCGTCCCCTGCCGCCGTCGCCGCCTTCGAAGGCGTGGCAGCAGATCTGGCCGGCGCGGGAGTTGCGCTGGGCCAGACGTTTGGCTCTCGCGCCCTGATGGCCAACCGGAAGGCCATCGCCTGCCTCACCGGTGACGCGATGGCGTTCAAGCTGGGCCGGGATTCGCCCGAGCACACCCGCGCCCTCGGTCTTCCCGGCGCGCAGCTCTTCGATCCCTCGGGGATGAACCGCGTCCCTTCAAGGACTGGGTGGAAGTGCCCGCCGGCTCAGCGCAGGCGTGGACAACTCTGGCGGAGGCTGCCCTGGCCTTCACTGCACCCTGAGCTGCAGCCTGCAGCGGGCCCCGGACCCCGGGGCGCCCACCCAGACCCCCGCCGGCCGGCGGTCCCCGCGTCCGTCCAGTGGATGGTCAAATGAGTGCCCGGCACCGCGATCGGCTAAACTTGGGTGGTAAGAGCCCCGGAACTCTGGCGTTGGTTAAGAGCAGCGGTAGAATTCGGGGCATTCTCATGAACGGCGCTGAGCTGCGGTGACCACCTGGTGGGTCAACCGCAGTCCGGCCCGAACGAATGGGGGAGGATCCCATGCCAGCAATCGTGATCGTCGGAGCCCAATGGGGCGACGAAGGCAAAGGAAAGGCTACCGACTTGCTCGGCGGCCGCGTTGACTACGTCGTCAAGCCCAACGGCGGCAACAACGCCGGGCACACCGTCGTCGTAGGCGGTGAGAAGTATGAGCTCAAGCTCCTTCCGGCCGGCATCCTGAGCCCCAACGCGGTTCCGATCATCGGTAACGGCTGCGTGGTGAACCTGGAAGCCCTGTTCCAGGAAATCGACGGCCTCGAGGCCCGCGGCGCGGACACCTCCAAGCTGCGCATCTCCGCCAACGCCCACCTGGTGGCCCCGTACCACCAGGTCCTGGACAAGGTCACCGAGCGTTTCCTTGGCAGCCGCGCCATCGGCACCACCGGCCGCGGCATCGGCCCCGCCTACATGGACAAGGTGGCCCGGCTGGGCATCCGCGTCCAGGACGTCTTCGACGCCTCGATCCTGCGCCAGAAGGTCGAAGGCTCGCTGCGGCAGAAGAACGAACTCCTGGTCAAGGTCTACAACCGCCGCAACATCGAGGTGGACGAGATCGTGGAGTACTTCCTGTCCTTCGCCGAGCGACTCCGTCCGCTGGTCATCGACAGCACCTTTGTCCTCAACACGGCACTGGACGAGGGCAAGGTGGTCCTCATGGAGGGCGGCCAGGCGACGTTCCTGGACGTCGACCACGGCACCTACCCGTTCGTGACCTCCTCGAACCCGACCGCCGGCGGCGCCTCCGTGGGCTCGGGGATCGGGCCGACCCGCATCTCGCGCTCCATCGGCATCATCAAGGCGTACACCACCCGCGTCGGCGCCGGACCGTTCCCCACCGAACTATTCGATGACATGGGCATGTACCTGCAGAAGACCGGTGGCGAGTTCGGCGTCAACACCGGGCGCCCCCGCCGCTGCGGCTGGTACGACGCCGTGCTGGCGCGCCACGCCTCCCGCGTCAACGGCTTCACGGACTACTTCGTCACGAAACTGGACGTGCTCACCGGCATCGAGCAGATCCCGGTCTGCGTGGCCTACGACGTCGACGGCGTCCGGCACGACGAAATGCCCATGACCCAGACCGAATTCCACCACGCCAAGCCGATCTTCGAGTACTTCGAAGGCTGGACCGAGGACATCACCGGCGCGCGCACCCTGGATGACCTGCCGGAGAATGCCCGGAACTACGTTCTGGCCCTGGAAAAGCTTTCAGGTACGCGTTTCTCCGCGATCGGCGTCGGCCCGGACCGCGACCAGACGATCGTGGTCAACGACCTCATCAACGACTGAAACCGTAATCGCCGACTAACGTCCGGCGCACTGAAGTCCGACGGCGGCGGGTCACCTGCAAAGGTGGCCCGCCGCCGTCGTCGTTTCAGCCCGTGTGAACCGCTCCCTGAAAGAAAAGAAAAGAATTTCCGAGCCGTGCGTAACCTTTCGGGGTGCCCCGGCGATTACTCCTTTGTAAGCGCCGCCGGAGCCTGGACCCCCACCAGGCCTCCGGCCGGCCTTCCAATGCAAGTGCAGGCCGGCGCCCGCCCCCATCGGGCGCCGGCCGGCCTTCCACCAACAAAAGGATGTATGTCTGTTATGAAGAGTGTTAGCAAGACCACCAAGATTGCTGTCGGCGCCGCCATTCTGGCGGTCGGAGGTTTCTCCGGCATTGGACTGGCCAACGCGGCCCAGATGTCCAGCACCCAGCAGGCTGAAGTGAACCACGCTACGCCCGCCATCCCGGCCACCCCCGCGGTTCCGGCCGCCCCCAAGCTTCCCGCCACAACGGCTGTCCCGGCTGTCCCCGCCGTTCCGGCCTCCCCGTCTGCTGACGGCGCTGCCAAGGGCGCCGCCGACGCCAAGGGCACCAAAGCTGCCGGCGAAGGCTCCGTCGACGCCGACAAGGATGGTGCCAGCATCAGCGGCACCGCCGGCGTCAAGGGCGTTGCGGGCGAGGCGCACGCCAACGCTGACGTAGACGCTGCTGTTCCGGCCGTGCCTGCAGTTCCGGGCGCCAAGGGCGTTCCGGCTGTTCCGGCCACCCCGGCCATGCCGTCCGCCGAGCTGCCCAAGGTTGAGAAGTAGTCCTCACCAGTAAGCGTTGAATGCCTCCACGGAGGCATCGGGGTGCGGCCGCTAGAATTGCCGAGGCCGCACCCCAGCAGTAACGGAAGGACAGCCTCTTGGCAGAACAGCTAAGCGATGACGAATTGTCAGCCGCCTTGGCTGGCGACCCGTCAGGCTTCAGCGCTGTCTACACGGTTATTTCGCCCGCGGTGCTCGGCTATTTCCGGGCACGCGGTGCGGAAGATCCCGAGGCGCTGACACAGGACGTCTTCGTCGACGTCCTGCCAAAGCTGGCCAACATCACCGGCGGCCACGCGGGACTGCGGACCTTCATTTTCTCCGTCGCCCACGCGCGGTTGGTCGACTACAGGAGGCGGGCGGAACGCACGCCATACCTGGCCGAATACGATCCCCTGGACGACGCGCGGTATTCCGCTTCCGCCGAGGACGAGGCGCTCGGCTCCCTGGGCGGCATCTCCGGCACCCTCTCCCAGCTCAACGAGGACCAGCGGGAGGTCGTGGTCCTGCGCATCGTTGCGGACCTTTCCATCGAACAGGTGGCCGGCATCATGGACAAGACACCCGGCGCCATCAAACAGCTTCAGCGACGCGGGCTCAGCGCCTTGCGCGAACTCGTCACCGAAAAGGACCACGCAGCATCATGACCGGCACACGCGACACCCAGCAGGATGGCAGCATCCAGGCGATGCTCCGCGATTCCGGCCTCGAAGCTGCCACCGAGCTCCGCACCTCCCTGGAACAGCTCCGCGCGCTGGTCCCGGAGCAGGCTTCGGCGCCCCGGGACGATCTCGCTGCACTCCTCGCGGCAGGAACAACCGGTTCGCCGGCAACCGGGACGGCGCCGCTGGATCGTGCATCGTCCGTCGACGCCGCACTCCCGGCCGGCGTCGTGAGCCTCGCGGACCGCCGGAAGAGCCGGAACCGCCGCCTGGCCGTGGTCGGCGGCGCCGTTATTGGCGCGATGAGTCTTGGGGCAGGCGCCGTGGCCGCCTCTAGCGAGGACTTCCGCCACAACCTCAGCCTGAGCGTCGGCGCCATCTTCCAGCCCACGGCGCACAAGCCCCTGGCCCCGCAGCCTGCCGGGTCGTCGCCGGCTTCCGTTCCTGCTGGTCCGGTGCCACCCTCGAGCCCAGCCACTGCCGGCACGCCGAGCGGTATGCCCTCTCCCGCAGCGCGGATTCCCGGAGCACCGGCCACCTCCGCGCCGCCGGCAGCTACCCCACCCGCCGTCGGCCGCGGCGGGATCCTGCCGACACCGGCAACGCCCGGGCTGCACGCAGAACCGGAACTGCCCGGCTCCGACGCCGGCCGGCTGCCCCATGTCCCCACTCCGGTCAAGCCCACCTTCCCGGGCGCCGTTCCCACCAAAGTCCCCGGCCAGCCTTAATCCGTCGGACTATCATCCGGGTCATTCCGGGCGTCATCCTGAGCGTCGAAAACGACCCTGCGTGATAGCGCAACGGGCAGGCGGCGGGCGTGGCCGGCGGCGTGCCCCCGCGGCAGGCCGCGTCCGCGGCAAGTAGGCTGTGCTCATGGCCCACGTCAACGATCCTGCCGTCCTCGAACGGCTTATGCGCACCAAGGGACGGTGGGCCGTCGTCGGCCTCACCACCAACGAATGGCGCGCCGCCTACGACACGTCGCTGTTCATCCGCGACCGTCTGGGCATGGAGATCATCCCGGTGAACCTGCCGGGCAACTCCGTCCACGGCGAAACGGGATATAAGAGCCTGGTCGACATCCCGGACAGCAAGCGGCCCATCGACGTCGTGGACTGCTTCGTCAATTCCCAGAGGGTGGGCGCCGTCGTGGACCAGGCGATTGCTGTCGGGGCCAAGGCCGTCTGGATGCAGCTGGGAGTCATTGACGAAGCGGCAGCCGAACGGGCCAAGGCCGCCGGCTTGGACGTAATCATGAATGCCTGTCCGGCGCAGGATGCCCGTCGTTTCGGTCTGTAGCCGCCGTCCCGGACGCCACATCCACAACGTGCATGTTGGTCTGCTAGTCTTCTGCTGAATCTTTCCCCGGACGCCAGGATCAGCCATGTGTGAGCACTACCCGACGGTGCCTACGGCTTCCCTCCCGATTGCCCTCACCGGGCTTCCGGGCAGGAGGGCCGCGTTGGGCTTGTTGGGGGCCTCGCTGATGGCGGCGTTGGGGGCCTGCGCGTCTCCGGAGAATCCGACGCCGGGCCCCGTCCCGGCCCCGGGTCCGGCCCGCGGGTCCGGACTGCCCCCGTCCATCCTGACGGTCGGCGGGCGGAACGCCGAGGTCCCCGGCGCTCTGCGTCCGGAGGGGGCCAAACACCTTCGGCGGAGCTTCATCCCCGATTTCGTCTTGCCCCCCGTGCAGAGCGGGATGGCACCGGTGCTCAGCAGGATCCCGACGAAGCACCCCGTCGTGTTCCTCACGATCGACGACGGCATGACGAAGTCTCCGGAGATGGTGCGGCTGCTGACCGAGTATGACTACCCGGCGACGATCTTCCTCACGCGGAACTTCGTGAAGGATAACCCCGGCTTCTTCAAACAATTCGAAGCCCAGGGAAGCCTGGTGGAAAACCATACGATCAGCCACAATGTGAACATGTCCCGCCAGCTCGGCTACCAGCAGCAACTGGCCGAAATTGCGGGCATGCAGGACTACGCCCAGCAGCAGTTCGGGCGCCGGCCCACGCTCTTCCGGCCACCTGGCGGGGACTACTCCAATGCCATGCGCCAGGCGGTGGCAGCGGCCGGTCTTAAGGCGGTCGTGACGTGGGAGGCGAAGGCCAACGCGGGGCGCATGGACTACCAGTACGGGAATGCGTTGCGTCCCGGGGACATCGTGCTGATGCATTTCCGGCCGGAGTTCGCCGCCGACCTCGCGGCGTTCCGGGCGGCGCAGCTCGCCGCCGGACTCGAAGTCGTGCTGTTGGAGAACTTCCTCGGCGTCGCTTAAGCGCGGGCTGCAGCTCCGGCCTCGTAATCCAAGGCCGGCGGCGCAGATCCGCCCGCAAAATGTCGGCAGCGGGAAGTAGGCTCGAACCATGGACGTAGCTGCACTCCGGGACATCTGCCTTGGCTTTCCCGGCGCTTACGAGGACTTTCCTTTCGGCCCGGAGACCTCCGTGTTCAAGGTCCGGGCCGCGGTCTCCGGAGGAGCCCGGCATGAAGCCAAGATGTTCGCCCTGTCAGCGACGGGCGCGGCCGACTTATCCGTCAGCCTGAAGTGCGAGCCCGCGCTGGCCGAACAGTTACGCGCCGCCCATGCGGAGATCACGGGGGCCTGGCACCTGAACAAGACCCACTGGAACGGGGTGCGCCTGGACGGCGCCCTGCCGGATTCGATGATCCGGGACATGGTGGAAGACTCCTACGACCTCGTCGTTGCCACCCTGAGCCGGCGCCAACAGGAACAACTTGGCTGGGCCAGGCTCACCCGGGGCGCCGAGGGGAAGGCGCCGCCGTGAGGAGCCCGCGGATTGCGGCCGGCGAGCTCAACTATGCGGGGATCGGCGCCACGGAGCACGGTCCGCTGCCGGCCGATGTCGAGTGTCTCGTCTCGCAGGCCTACCTGGGACACGGCGTACCGGCGTACCGGCGAGCCGTCCAGGGCATGCTGACATGGCAGCTCCAACGGAAGGCGGGGCTGCGCGTGCGGGCGGAGTCCGACGTCGTGGTCCCCGGCACGCGCGTGGTGAGCGGCTTCGGCCTCGGGCCGGTCCGGATAGACGCACCCTGCGAAGTGGTGTGGGTGCGGCGCCCGGTATCGGGGGACGGACCCCAGTCCGCCGGGTTCGGCTACGGCACGCTCCCGGGACATCCGGTCCGCGGGGAGGAGGCATTCGAGATCTCCATCGATGAGCAGGGCATGGTGACGATCGAAATCACGGCTTTCGGAGCCCCGTCGAACTGGTTCTACGCCGCCGGCGGCGCCCTGACCCGGCGGGCCCGTGCGCGCGTCACTTCCCGCTACATTAGGAGTGCACAAGAACTGGCCGCAGGAGTGAGCTGAGCAGGAGCAGGCAATGCTTGACCAACAAATCCTTGACCGACTGTGGGACTTCGACAACCCGGAACTTTCCGAAACCCGGTTCCGTGACGCGATCGCCGACGGGACGTTCGACGCCGACGAACGGGCGGAGCTCGCCACGCAGCTGGGCCGGGCCATCGGACTGCAGGGCCGCTTCGAGGAGGCCGATGCCCTGCTTGACGCGATCGACGGCGACGAACCCACCGTGGCCGTCCGGGTGCTCCTGGAACGCGGGCGGGTGCTGAACTCCAGCGGTCATGCCCAAATGGCGGTGCCGTTGTTTGAGCAGGGCGCAGAACTCGCCGATCACCTGGGCGAGGATTTCCTGGCGGTGGACGCACTCCATATGCTGGCCATCGCGGACACCGCGCATGCGGAGACCTGGACCCGGAGTGCCCTGGAGTACGCCTCGACCGTGCACGATCCCCGGACCAAGCGGTGGATGGTGGCCCTGCACAACAACCTGGGCTGGACGCTCCACGAGGCCGGCCGCTGCACCGAGGCGATGGTGGAGTTCCAGCTCGCCGAGCAGTGGGCCGAACGCGTGGGGACACCGCGGCAGCAGGAACTGGCGCGGGAAGCGATCAAGGCCTGCTGACTTAGGCCGGTTGCGGCGGCCGGAATGGGCCGGATGTGACCCGGTGTCGCTGTCTTGCAACAATGGAAAGCCGACTTACCCAAGCGAAAGGCCGTGCCGTGATCTTCATCGTCGTCAAATTCAAGGTCAAGCCCGACTGGTCTGAGCGCTGGCTCGGCCTCGTAGAGGACTTCACCCAGGCCACCCGCAAGGAACCCGGAAACCTGTGGTTCGACTGGTCCCGCAGTGTGGAGGACCCCAACGAGTTCGTCCTGGTCGAGGCCTTCAAGGACGACGCCGCCGGAGACCACGTCAACAGCGCCCACTTCAAGCAGGCCATGGCGGACATGCCGCAGGCGCTGCTCGAAACTCCCCGGATCATCAGCCGCCAGTTCGACGGCGAGGGTTGGGACCGGATGGGAGAACTCACCATCTAGTCCCCGCCGATTGCTCCGCGCCGGCCCTTATGGGGTCCCAAAACGGCCGGGGGCCCACGCCGGCAGGGTTACCTGGCCGAGCTTGCGAAGCGAGGGGGCCGGTGGGGAGCAATCGATACGCTTAATCCATGTGGATCGGCTGGATTGAACTCGATGTCCTCCTCGGCGACGTGCACAGCCTCAAGGAGAAGCGGTCCGTGGTGCGGCCGGTGCTGGCCGAAATCAAGCGCCGCTTCGACGTCTCCGTGACCGAGGCGGAGTACCACGACCAGTACCGGCGCACCGTCATCGGCGCCGGGCTCGTCGCGGCGGACCGGGCCCATCTCGTGGACGTGCTCGCCGCCGTCGAGCGCTTTGTGGCTGCGCGGCCGGAACTCGAGCTGCTCAGCGCCCGCCAGCGCGAACTACGCAGCGACGACTAACCCCGTCGATTGCTCCGTAAACGCCCTTTTGAGGCGTCATAACGGCACCTACGGAGCAGTCGATGGGCGGTGTGGATAACTTCTGCGGCGTCGACGCAGTTCTGGTCTCATAAGGCCATGAAAACTGCGCGCCCGCTGCCCGACGATTTCCAGAGACGCCCCTTCACCGTTGTCGAGGCGGCACGGGCCGGGGTGTCCGCCAAACGCCTACGCCACCATTCCCTGGTAGCGCTAGGCCGGGGGATTCGTGGCCTTGGCACGACTCCGGGTCTTCCCCTCCGCGTGAGGGTGCGGCCTTTCATTGAGGTCAATGTGCGATGCGCCGCGTCGCACCTCACCGCGGCGGAGCTTGGTTCGCTTCCGGCGCGTCAGCCAAAGGAGGGACCGGAGATGTACCACGTGATCAGGCCCGAGGGCGCAGCCCATCTCAACCGGCCACATGTCATCGTCCACCGAATGAAGCTCTACGACGACGAAATCACGCTGCTGGACGGGATACCGATCACCACTCCCGAACGAACCTGGCTGGATTTGGCCGAAATGCTGACCGTAGACGAACTCGTCGTCGCCGGCGATAGCTGCGTCCGGGTGCCTCGGCCCGATTTAGAGGGCCGGTGTATGCCGCTCTGCAGCCTTCAAGATCTGCAGCGGATGATCGACCGCCACAAGGGAAAGCGCGGACTCCGCAAGGCGAAGGAAGCCATCACGCTCATTCGGGTGGGCTCGGATTCGCCGCAGGAATCCCTGTTGAGGCTTGCCATGGGCCGGGCCGGGCTTCCGGAACCGGAGCTGAACGTGCCGATCATCGACGATGCAGGAACCCGGCACCACGAACCCGACCTGTCCTACCCGCAATACAGGATCGGCATCGAGTACGAGGGCGAACAGCACGGTGATGAGGGTCAGATTGTCCGGGACATCGCCCGCTCCGAGCGGTACGCGGCCCTCGGCTGGACCGAGGTCCGGATCTCCAAGCGGCACATGAACCCCGACGCGAAAGCCGCGGTGGCCAAGGTCCGGACCGCGCTCGTCCAGTCCGGCTGGCGGCCCGGCCGTTAACGAACGGTTGCTCCGCAACTGCCGTTTTGAGGGTTCAAAAGGGCAGTTGCGGAGCAACCGATGGGTGGGCCCACGCCGTCAGGGTTCCCTGGCCGAGCTTGCGAGGCTAGGGTGACGGCGGGGATTAGCCGAAGTACTTCGGAAGCGTCGCCTCATGGGCTTCGCGGAGGGCGTCGAGGTTCATGGTCTCGACTCCGTTGATCTCCAGCGTTCCGCCCTCGGCGTCCACGACGCCGATCCGGATGTGCGCAAAGCCACGGGCGGTGCACATGTCCTTAAAGCGGATCTCCTCGGAGCGGGGCACGGCCACGACGGCGCGGCCCTGGGATTCGGAGAACAGCGCCGTGAACAGGTCCACGCCGTCCCGGTCCAGGACATCCTGCAGCGCGATCCGGGCACCGACGCCATAGCGCAGCGAGGACTCCACGAGGGCTGCCGCGAGGCCGCCCTCGGAGAGGTCGTGCGCGGAGTCCACCATGCCGTCGCGGGACGCGTTGATCAGGATTTCACCCAGCGCGCGTTCGGCCGCGAGATCGACCTTGGGCGGCAGGCCGCCGAGGTGTCCGCGCATGTTCGACCATTCGGACCCGTCCAGCTCTGCCGCCGTCGTGCCCAGCAGGTAGATGGCCTGGCCGTCTTCCTTCCAGCCCGACGGTGTCCGGCGGGCGACGTCGTCGAACTTGCCCAGGACGGCGACCACGGGGGACGGATGGATCGGAACGCTTCCGGTCTGGTTGTACAGCGAGACGTTGCCGCCGGTGACCGGGATGCCGAGCACCATGCATGCGTCGGAGAGGCCGCGGATGGCCTCGGCGAGCTGCCACATGACGTCCGGGTCCTCCGGGGAGCCGAAGTTCAGGCAGTCGCTGACGGCCATCGGCACGGCGCCGGAGGTGGCGACGTTGCGGAAGGCCTCGGCGAGGGCCAGCTGTGCGCCGTGGTACGGGTCCAGGTACGTGTAGCGGCCGTTGGCGTCCGTGGCCAGGGCCACGCCCAGGCCGGTTTCTTCGTCCACCCGGACCACGCCGGCATCGTCCGGGAACGCCATGGCGGTGTTGCCGCCCACGTAGCGGTCATACTGCTGGGTGATCCAGGACTTGCTGCACATGTTCGGCGAGGCAACGAGCTCGGTAATCGCGGCGGCCAGGTCCGCGGGAGCGGAGGGACGGCCGGCGTCCTGCACGGACCCGGTGAAGGAGTCGGCCTGGACGGCGTCCTGCCATTCGGGGCGGGCGTACGGACGGTCGTACACCGGGCCGTCGTGGGCGACGGTGCGCGGGTCGACGTCGACGATGACCTCGCCTTCCCACGTGATGATGAGGCGGCCGGTATCGGTCACCTCGCCCAGCCAGGAGTACTCCACAGCCCACTTGTCCATGACCGCTTCAAACGCGGCCATGTTCCCGGGGGTGACCACGGCCATCATGCGTTCCTGCGACTCGGACATCAGGATTTCGCCCGGGGTCAGAGTGGGGTCGCGCAGCAGGACGGAGGTCAGTTCGACTTCCATGCCGCCGTCGCCGTTGGAGGCGAGCTCGGATGTGGCGCAGGAAATGCCAGCGGCGCCGAGGTCCTGGATACCCTCAACCAGTGAACCCTTGAACAGCTCCAGGCAGCACTCGATCAGGACCTTCTCGGCGAACGGATCGCCGACCTGGACGGCGGGGCGCTTGGACGGCTTGGTTTCGTCGAACGACTCCGAGGCCAGCACCGAGGCGCCGCCGATCCCGTCGCCGCCGGTGCGGGCGCCGAACAGCACCACCTTGTTGCCCTTGCCGGAGGCGTTGGCGAGTCGGATGTCCTCGTGGCGCATGACACCGACGGCGAGGGCGTTGACCAGCGGGTTGCCCTGGTACACGGAGTCGAAGACCATTTCGCCGCCGATGTTGGGCAGGCCCAGCGAGTTGCCGTAGCCGCCGATGCCGGCCACGGCGCCGTGCATGACGCGGGCCGTGTCCGGGTGGTCGATGGCGCCGAACCGCAGCGGATCCATCACGGCCACCGGGCGCGCGCCCATGGAGATAATGTCGCGGACAATGCCGCCGATGCCCGTTGCGGCACCCTGGTAGGGCTCCACGAACGACGGCGAGTTGTGCGACTCGATCTTGAACGTCACGGCCCAGCCGTCGCCCAGGTTGGTGACGCCGGCGTTTTCGCCGATGCCCACGAGCATGTCCTTCTTCATCTCCCCGGTCACCTTGTCGCCGAACTGGCGCAGGTGGTTCTTCGAGGACTTGTAGGAGCAGTGTTCGCTCCACATCACGGAGTACATGGCGAGCTCGGCGCCGGTCGGGCGGCGGCCCAGGACCTTGACGACCTCATCGAACTCGTTCTGCTTCAGGCCCAGTTCGGCCCAGGGGAGTTCGGTGTCCGGGGTCTTGGCCGCGTTCTCAACGGTGTCGATGTTGAACTTCCTGGCGGTCTCGCCGGCGCTTCCGGTGATCGGGCCAGTCGAGGTCTCCGTCATTTGCTTACTCCCACGATCTTGTTCAGGACAGAGGTGAAGAACCCGAGGCCCTCGGTGCCGGTGCCGTTCTCCGGGCCGAAGCCTGCCTCCACGGCGTGCTCCGGGTGCGGCATGAGTCCCACCACGTTTCCTGCGGCGTTGGAGATGCCGGCGATGTCGCGGCGGGAACCGTTCGGGTTCCAGCCGACGTAGCGGAACACGACGCGGCCCTCCGCCTCGAGGGCGTCCAGGGTCTTTTCGTCGGCGATGTACTGGCCGTCCTGGTTCTTCAGCGGAATGGTGATTTCCTGGCCGGCAGTGTAGTCGCCGGTCCACGCCGTGGTGTTGTTTTCCACACGCAGGACCTGCTCGCGGCACATGAACAACAGGTGGTCGTTCTTGATCATCGAGCCGGGCAGCAGATGCGACTCGGTGAGGATCTGGAAACCGTTGCAGATGCCGAGGACCGGGAGTTTGGCGTCCGAGTTGGCGGCGTCGATGACCTTGGCCATCAGCGGCGCGAACCGTGAAATGGCGCCCGCGCGGAGGTAGTCGCCGTAGGAGAATCCGCCGGGAATCACGACGGCGTCGACGTCGCCGAGCGTGGTGTCGGCGTGCCAGAGCGCCACAGGAGTGCCGCCGGCCAGCCGGACCGCACGGGCGGCGTCGCGGTCATCCAGGGTGCCGGGGAAGGTGACGATGCCGATCTTCGCGCCCGCGAGCTGGGGGTGGGCGGCGACGGCGACAGCCTCGCCGATCAGGGGAAGTTCAGTCATGTCAGGCCTCAACGACCTCGACGTTGACGACATCCTCGATGACGGGGTTGGACAGCAGGGTCTCCGCCGCGTTCCGGGCCTGGGCCAGGATCTCCTCGGTCACCTCGCCCTCAACCGTGAGTTCAAAGCGCTTGCCCTGTCGGACAGAGCTGAAGGCGGTGAAGCCCAGCCGGGGGAGTGCACCCACGATGGCCTTCCCCTGCGGGTCGAGAATCTCGGGCTTGGGCATGACGTCGACAACGATCCGGGGCATCCGGCAACTCCTGTGCGTGAGCGTTGGTAGGGGCGCAGCGGAGTGGTGCCGTCTCACGCCGATCCGCTGTGTGGTGAGGACTGCTTGGTGATACAGCGTGAAAGGGCGCTCCGCGAGCTTGCACGCCCATTCTACCGGCCGCGCTGCGTCCGGCCGCATTCGGCCCGCAAGTGTGAACCCGACCGTGCCAGGGTCCGGGAACCAAATCCGCGGCAACGGCCATTGGCGGCCTGTCCCCGCAGTCTCGGACCGGCCGCTGAACTGCGCAAACGCCGCCCGGGGAAGCCGCGGCTGCTATGGCTCCGGCGCGCCGGCGTCAGTAGGATGTGCGCATGGCTGAGAACCCGAAATCCGTGCTGTTGCCCGTCATCGCCGCCGCCGTGTTCGCGGGCCTTGGCCGGATGGTCCTGCAGAAGATCAAGGCGGACCGCGCGGCCAGGGCAAGCAATGTGGTTGGTCCCCTGGATGAGAAAACCCGGGCCTGGATCAGCGACGTTGTCAGGACCCCGAGGCAGTAGGGCCACCCTAACGGCACGAGCCGGACCGCAGTGCGCGGTTCGGCGGCTCCCTGCTGCCCCAGTCGCGTCCTGTCGAATTGTCTGTCAAATTTAAACTGGCCCTTGTGTTCTATGTCATATTCAGCTCTCAGTCTGTACTGTATGAATCGGCTGGTATCCGTCGGGGCCGCACGAGGTGTTTTCCGGGCCGCCCCGCCAGCCGCCGGGGCCGGTATTGCCGCTGGCACCGTTCCTTTACGAAAGGTTCAATCACTCGTGACATCACCAGGAAAGAGCTTCCTTCGAAGCGGGGGACTCCGGAGGGCCGCGGCACTGACCCTGGGCTTGCCGGTTCTTCTGGCGACCATTGCAATCGCACCCGCCAATGCGGCCCCCGCGCAGGGGTCCTCTGTTGCCGGAGTGGCGCAGAAGAACGTGGATCCGAACAACTACAAGGACGGCCGTTACATCGTCGTCCTGGCCGAAAAGCCCGCAGCCACCTATGACGGCGGGACGGCCGGCCTGCCGGCCACCAAGCCGGTGGCAGGCAAGAAGCTCGATGACAACAAAACTGAAGTCAAACAGTACGAGGCGCACCTCGAAAAGAAGCAGGCCGAGGTCGCAGCGCAGCAGAACGTCGCTATTAAGCGCCAGTTCACCGCGGCCGTCAACGGTTTCAGCGCCACCCTGACGTCAGACCAGGCCATCAAACTGGCGAAGAACCCCGGCGTCCTGGTGGTCGCCCCTGACACGGAAAACGCGCCGGACTACTCCAGCACCGACTTCCTGAAGCTCAGCGGATCCAACGGCACCTGGAACACCAACTTCGGCGGCCAGGATGCCGCCGGGAAGGGCGTCGTTGTCGGTGTTATCGACACCGGCTACACCCCGTCCAGCCCCTTCTTTGCAGGCGAGCAGGTCAAGCCGCTGGTGGGAGACCCCGTCGTCGGCGTGCCCTACCGCAACGACGACGGCAAGATTGCGATGCTCAAATCCGACGGCGACACCTTCATCGGTGACTGCCAGACGGGCCAGGACTTCGACGGGTCCGCCTGCAACTCCAAGGTCCTCGCCGCGCACTACTTCGCCGATGACTTCCTGAACTACGTACAGCCGGCGCACCGGTCGCCGCTGGAACGGATCTCCCCGGTCGACGTCGCGAGCCACGGAACGCACACGGCGAGCACCGCCGCCGGCAACGCCAACGTCGAGTCCTTCGTGGACGGCCGCAGCTTCGGCCTGACCAGCGGCATCGCCCCGGCCGCCAAACTCTCCGTCTACAAGGTCTGCTGGGAGGACGACGACGCCAACACGGGCGGCTGCTACAGCTCCTCGTCCGTCGCCGCCATCGACCAGGCCATCAAGGACGGCGTCGACGTACTGAACTACTCGATCTCCGGTGCCACCACGACCACCACGGATCCGGTCTCCATGGCATTCCTTTCTGCCGCCTCCGCCGGCATCTTCGTCGCAGTCTCAGCCGGCAACTCCGGCCCGACGGCGAGCACCGTCAACCACGGCGCACCGTGGCTCACCACCGTGGCCGCCAGCAGTTTCTCCCAGGAACTGCAGGGAACCGTTGAGTTTTCGGACGGCAGCAAGTACCGCGGTGCGAGCATCATGAACCGCCAGGTCGCCAACGCCGGCGTCGTATTGGCCGCCAACGCTGCCGCTACTGCCGGAGACGCCAACGCGGCCCTCTGCGGCCCGGGTACCCTGGACCCGGCAAAGGTCGCCGGCAAGGTCGTCGTCTGTGACCGTGGCGTCTTTGACCGCGTCGCCAAGAGCGCCGAGGTGCTTCGAGGCGGCGGTGTCGGGATGATCCTGGTGAACCTGAGCAACTCCTCGCTGGACACGGACAAGCACGCAGTCCCGACTGTCCACGTCAATCCGCCGGCAACCGAGGCCATCAAGGCAAAAGTCGCCGCCAACCCGGCCATCACGGTCTCCCTTGTTAACAAGGACACCACCGGGTTGCCGCTCGAAGCGCAGCCGCAGATCGCAGGTTTCTCATCCCGCGGCCCGCTCCTCGCCACCGGCTCGGATCTGCTGAAGCCCGATGTTGCGGCTCCCGGCGTGGCCGTCCTGGCTGGCGTCTCGCCGATCGGAACGGGCGGGGACAACTTCGGCTTCATGTCCGGTACCTCCATGGCATCCCCGCATGTGGCCGGCTTCGGCGCACTGATCCTCGGCAAGAACCCCACGTGGTCGCCCGCCGTCGTGAAGTCCGCCATGATGACCACCGCAGGCGACATCAAGCTCGCCGACGGCAGCAAGGACCCGGATGTCTTCGCTACCGGCGCGGGCGAAGTGGACCCGGCCCGGGTGCTGGATCCCGGTCTGGTCTACGACGCCACCGCCGATGATTACCTGGCTTTCATCCAGGGCACCGGCGTTGACCTGGGGATCCCCGGGATCGGCACCACGAAGCCGCGCGATATGAATCTTCCGTCCTTTGCGCTGGGCAACCTCACCGGCAAGATCGAGGTCACCCGCACGCTGACGGCGCTGACCCCGGGGACTTACCGGGTAAAGACCGACCTGCCGGGCGTCAAGGTCACTGTGACGCCGACCATCCTGAACTTCAGCGCGCCGGGCGAAAAGAAGACGTTCAAGGTTTCCTTCGAGAACCAGAATGCGGCCCTGGGCAAGTTCGCCATGGGTTCCCTGACCTGGCAGGGTGCCAATAAGAACGTCGCGTCCCCGATCGCGGTCCGCCCGCAGGCGGTTGTTGCGGCGCCGGATGTTGCCTTCACGTCCCAAGGGGGCACCGGCTCCGGTGACATCAAGGTCGTCTCCGGCACCAACCTGCCCGTCAACATGAGCCTGGACGGTCTTTCCAAGGCGGATTCGACCGCCATCGAACTGACTCCCGGCGGAGCGCAGCTCGGGGCCACCAATGCCTCGAACTTCGCTAAGACTGTCGACGTGCCGGCCGGCAGCCCGCTGGCCAAGTTCTCGGCCTTCTCCGCGGACCCGAATGCCGACTTCGACATGTTTGTGGTCAACCCCTCCAACCAGCTGATCCAGGTCGCGACCTCGTCGGCGAGCGAGTCGCTTTCGATCCCCAACCCGGCTCCGGGAACCTACCGGATTTTCGTGAACCTGTTCGCGAGCCCCAACAGCCAGGCCACCAAGGCGAGCGTGGATGCGGCTATTCTCGGCGCCAACGTGGGCAATGCGACGCTGATGCCGAACCCGCTGCGGCTGGGCAACGGCAAATCCGGCACGGTCACCCTGAAATGGACGGGCCTGGCCGCCGGTTCCTACATCGGCCGGGTGACGTTTGCCGGCGCCAGTGATCCTACGTTTGTCAGCGTGCTGGTGACACCGTCCGGTGCCGTCGTGGTCCCGCCGACATCGGAGGACCAGGACAGCAACGACGGCCCCGGTGAGAACGCCGACAACGGCCAGGGCCACAAGGACAAGAAAGACAAGGGCGCCAAGGTGAAGAAGGAGAAGGGCAAGATCCAGAACGGGGATCTTAACGAGGCTCCGGACAACGCCGTCTAGGGCGAACTCCGCAACCTGGCAACGGTAGCGGCCGGCGGTTCGAACCGCCGGCCGCTGGTGTTTAAGGGCTCAGACCGCGTGGAGCTGCCCGTTTGTCCGAGCTCAGATCGCGCCGGTGGAGCCGGCAACGCCGCCGAGCAGGGGCGCCATCGCGCGCCAGCGGGCGATTTCGCAGCCGTCGGTGCGGCTGAACCCGCTGTGGACTTCGCGCCCCAGGAACCAGCCCGTCACGACGGCAACCTGGGGACCGCCGTATTGCTGGGTGCAGACCCTGGGCGGGCCGGGTTTGGGGAAGAAGATGTCCTCCCCGTGCGCCTGCACTGCGTCCAGGGCCGCAACGGGGTCCGGCAGGGTGGACGCGCTGGAAACGGCGCCGCCGCTGGCCTCCAGCCGGAACGTGGACTCCGGCGCTCCGGGGGCCTCCGTCAGGCGGATGGTGAGGTCGACGTCGTGCACGCTGGAGGCGGCAGTCATGGGTTTCCTTCCGGGTCCAGGGCTGCGTCCGTTGCGTGCGGCAGCCGGGCCAGCTCCCGCAGCAGGCGCTGCCGTAGTTCCTGCGATTCGGCGGCGAATGCCCGCTGGTATTCAACGTACTCGGCCTTGCCCTCCGGCGTCTCGATCTTGATGGCCGGATAACCCCACTCGGCGAGCTCGTACGGGGAAGCCTGCATATCCATGGCCCGGGTCCGCCAGGAAAGTTCGAAACAGTCCATGACGAGTTCGCTGGGCAGCACGGGCGCCAGCTTGTAGGCCCACTTATAAAGGTCCATGTTGGCGTGGAGGCACCCGGGCTGCTCCATCGTCCGCTGGTTCTCCCGGCTGGGCTCGAGGCTGTTCAGCGGAACGGCATCCGGGGTGTAGAAACGGAAGGCGTCAAAGTGGGAGCAGCGGATCCGGTTCTCCTCCACCACCTGATCAGTGCGGTCGGGGCCAAGCCGCAGTTGCAGGTACTCATGCCGGAGCTCGAACTTGTCCTGCCGGTACACCATGGCCCACTCGTGGAGCCCGAAACAGCCGAACTGGGCCGGCCGCGCCGCAGTCCCGGCCAGAATGATCCGCGCGAAGTGCAACGCCTCACGGCGCTCCCGCACGAAAGTGCCGACGTCGACCGTCACCGCCGTGGTGCCCGCCGGCAGGCCGGCGGCGGCGAGTTCGCCGTCGTCGAGCGGACGGTAGAACTTCCAGCCGTTCCGCCCGGCCGCCTCAGGACCCGAAAGCACGACGCCGGCGCCCGGGTGCCAGCGCAGCAGCTGGCCAGGTTTCTGGGTGTAGTAGGTGAAAAGGAAGTCCTCCACCGGGTGCTTCCGGCCGGCGGAGCGCCGGGCAAGATAGGGATCCGCGTAGCGCCGGACGCGCTGCTGGTAGGCGGCCTGGAGCGGCAGCCAGTCTTCCTGGGGGAGGTGCACCAGTTTAGACAGCTCCGCCGGTGGAGCCCAGGACGTCCTTGGCGGCATTCCAGAGCGCGATTTCGCAGCCGTCCCGCAAGCTGAAGGTCGCCTCAACGTTCCTGCCGTCGACGACGCCGGTGACCGTGGCCTGCTGCGGGCCCCCGTACTGCTGGGTGCAGACCTGGTCCTTGGCCGGCGGGGCGGGACTGAGGAGAACCGGGTTGTTTTTCAGGGCCGTGCACGCCGCGCCGGCAGACGGGTGCTGGCTTTCGGCCGCCGGAGCACCATTCTGGCAGACGAGGGTGAAGCTGGTGGGGGCGCCGGTTTGGGACGGTTTGATCATGATGGAGAGTTCGGCATTGCCCTGGCCCGGCCCGGAGGGCAGCGGGGACGCTGACGGCGAGGGAGCCGTCGAGGTTGTCTCGGTGTCCGGCGACGGGGTGCCGGAGGCGCTGCCCGTCGGTGCAGTGGCTGTGGTGGACGGGGAGGGTGCCGGTCCGCCGCCCGGGGCGCAGGCCGCCAATCCGGCCAAGGCCATCAGCACGAGCGCCGCATGGCTCAGTTGCTTGGGCATCAGCAGTCCTCCTCCGTTTTGCCCAGTCTACCGCCGGGCCGTGTCCTATCGCCGGGCCTGGTCCTCGGCGGCGGCTCCCTGTGCTGCCCGTGTCGCGGCGATCAGGTCCATCATGGACGCATGCAGCTGGCCGACCTGGTCCCGGGTCAGCCCCAGAAGGGCCATCATGGTGCCGGGGACCGCCGTCGCCTGCTGCCGCAGAGCGGCGCCGTGCGGAGTCAGCCGCACGTCAAGGGTGCGCTCGTTGCCTTCCATGCGCTGGCGCGTGATGAAACCGGCCGCTTCGAGGCGGCGCAGCAGCGGAGAGATGGTTGCCGGTTCCTGGGCGAGGGCGTCGCTGATGTCACGGACGGAGCGGGGGCTGGATTCCCAGAGGCAGAGCATGACGAGGTATTGGGGATGGGTCAGGCCCAGCTTGTCGAGGACTGGCTTATAGGCGCCCACCACACTCCGGGACGCCACGGTCAGGGCGAAGCAGAGCTGCTGTTCCAGCAGAAGGTCCTCCTCGGCTGCCCGGGCTTCCCGGGTTGTCTGGATTGTTCCGGTTCCTTCGGTCACACCCGCTCCTTCAAATAGTTAGTGCACTAATGATTAGCGTACACTGGCAATATTGTCTTGTTCACGAGGAGAGGTAGCGATGGCCAAGGAAAACTCCGCCCAGAGGTTCATGCGGGCGACCGGGAAGCTCCGGGCAATCTTCGGACCGGCCAACCGCGGCTCACTCGGCCACGAGATGACGGAGCAGAACCGCCAGCTGCTGGTGCAGCGCCAGGCCGAATCCCGGCAGTGGGAGACGGTGCACCGGCCCGACGGCAGCACCTATGTTGTGCCGCGCAATCCTGGCGATAAATCCCTCCGCTAGGCTGCGGGTTCACGCCCTTCCCACCCCGGGCTTTTTGCCGCCGTCGGGCGTAAAATGGGGGCACTGACACACCGCAGTGCAGCATCCGTGATCCACCCGTGAGAGGGAAGGGGGTGGGATTTGTGGCATATGCAGTCAGAAGGTTCATGAACATGACCGACAAGCTGAGGCTCCTTTTCGGACCCGCAAACCGGGGGGACACCGCAGCGCCTGTGCTTCACCGGCATGACGATTTTGAGCACGCCTCGGAAGACGACCTGGCGTCGTTTGAAGTCGAGACTGACTCTCAAGGGCATCACTACGCGGTCCGTAAATCGGACCTGTGGAAGGAAGAGGTTTGACGGATCTCTTCCGGCCTCCGAACCAGGCGCGGAAGTAGTCTGAGGGGCCTCGGTACGCCTCGCAAGCAGGCGCGAAAAAGGGAGCGGCGGCGCCGCTCCCTTTTTCGCGCTGTTAGCTGGTCTTGTCTTAGCGGCCGGTGCCGCCGTAGACCGTTGCCTCGTCCTCGCTGTCAAGGCCGAAGGCCTTGTGGATGGCACGCACGGCGTCGTCCAGCAGGTCGGCGTGGGTCACCACGGAGATGCGGATTTCCGAGGTGGAGATCATATTGATGTTGATGCCGGCTTCGGAGAGCGCGGCGAAGAACCGTGCCGAGACGCCGGGGTGAGAGCGCATTCCGGCGCCGATCAGGGACAGCTTGCCGATCTTCTCGTTGTATTCGATGTTTTCGAAGCCGATCTCGGCTTGGGCGGCGCGCAGGGCGGCGAGGGCGTCGGCACCCTCGACGATCGGCAGCGTGAAGGAGATATCCGTCCGGCCGGTACCGTGGGTGGAAACGTTCTGGACGATCATGTCGATGTTGGAGTGCGCGTCGGCGATGACCTGGAAGATCGCCGCAGCCTTGCCGGGGATGTCCGGAACGCCGACCACCGTGACCTTGGCTTCGGAACGGTCGTGCGCAACGCCGGAGATGATTGGCTGCTCCAAGGCAACTCCCTCTTGAATTGTGATCTTGTCATCGGCGCTGGGCAGGACCCATGTGCCTTCGTTTTGGCTGAATGAGGAACGGACGTGCAGCGGCACTCCGAAGCGGCGCGCGTATTCAACGCAACGCAGATGCAGGATCTTCGCCCCGGAGGCCGCGAGCTCGAGCATTTCCTCGCTGGAGATCCGGTCGATCTTCCGTGCGGAGGGCACAACGCGCGGGTCCGCGGTGTAGATGCCGTCCACATCGGTGAAGATCTCGCAGACATCGGCGTCGAGGGCTGCGGCCAGCGCCACCGCCGTCGTGTCCGAACCGCCCCGGCCCAGAGTGGTGATCTCATTCGTGGTGCGGCTCATGCCCTGGAAGCCGGCGACAATCGCGATGTGCCCCTTGTCGAGGGCCGTGCGGATCCGGTGCGGGTCGACGTCGATGATCCGGGCCTTGCCGTGGATGCCGTCGGTGATCATGCCGGCTTGGGAACCGGTGAAGGACTGGGCGGAGGCGCCGTACTTGTTGATGGCCATCGCCAGCAGGGCCATGGAGATGCGCTCGCCGGCGGAAAGGAGCATGTCCATTTCCCGGGCGGGGGCGGAATCCGTCACCTGGGCTGCGAGATCAAGGAGTTCATCGGTGGTGTCGCCCATCGCGGAGACAACCACCACGACCTCGTCGCCGGCATTGTGGGCGTCCACGACGCGCCGGGCAACGCGCTTGATGCCTTCCGCGTCCGCCACCGAGGAACCGCCGAACTTCTTCACGACGAGGTGCTTGGTGACGGCGGCCGAGACGGGCAGCTCCTGGGGCTGCGACCCGGGCTGGACTTCGGTAGTGGGCAAACTCATGCGCGCACCCTCACTGGATCATCGGGGTTCTGGGCCAAGCAACCAAACGGCGCGACGGCGTAACTTCTCAGCCCAGTTTATCGCCGGGAGCCGCGCGGCGTTGAATTGTGACCGAATGGCAGACGGCCACGCTCGTTCTCGCACTGGACATGCCCTCCGGGTTTGGGGACATGCTCTTTCCTGAGGCCGAGGGATGGGCATGCCCTCCGGGTTGGCTCCAGGGATGGGCATATTGGCATCATGTCCAGCCGCGGGCGTCAGGGGTGGGCATGTCCTGCGGGGCGCGACCGGGCATCACGACGGCGGCTGGCCCGGCGATGCGTGCAGGGGGCGGTCAGCTCAACGCGTTGCGGCGGCCCTCGAAGGCCCGACCCAGTGTGACCTCGTCGGCGTACTCCAGGTCTCCGCCGACGGGCAGGCCGGAGGCAAGCCGGGTTACAGCGATGCCGATGGACTTGAGCATCCGCGCCAGATACGTGGCTGTGGCTTCGCCCTCCAGGTTGGGGTCGGTGGCGATGATGATTTCCTGGATGGCGCCGTCGTTGAGCCGGGTCAGGAGTTCGCGGATCCGGAGCTGTTCCGGGCCGACGCCGGCGATCGGGTTAATCGCGCCGCCCAGGACGTGGTACCTGCCCCGGAACGACCGCGTCCGCTCCACCGCAAGGACGTCCTTGGATTCCTCCACGACGCAGATCACCGAGGGATCCCGGCGCGGGTCGCGGCAGATATTGCACAGTTCCTGCTCAGTGACGTTGCCGCAGACCGTGCAGAATTTGACCCGCTCCTTTACCGACGTGATGGCGTCGACGAGCCGTTTCATGTCCTGCGGATCGGCCTCGAGGATGTGAAAGGCCAGGCGCTGGGCAGACTTGGGGCCGACTCCGGGAAGGCGTCCGAGCTCGTCAATCAGCTCTTGAACTGCACCTTCGTACACAATGTCCTCGTTCGTTTGGTGTGGATGCGGGCTGCGTGCCCGGCGGGTCGGCTAGAAGCCCGGCGACAAGGGGCTTCCGTCCAGGGACCGCTCTTCGACCAGTTTTCCGCCCAGAATGCGCTCGACGGCGGCCCGGCCAAAGACGCCGGACTCCTCGATCGTCTCGTCGTCCGCGCTGGGAATGTCCTGGACATAGGTGGTCGCTGCCGCCGTGGCGCGGGCAGGCGCTTTGGCACGCCCGGCCTCGGCTTCCGGACTATTGGACAGCCGCTGGTAGAGGCTTTGCCGGCCTGTGGAGTTTGGCGCCGGCGGGGTTGCGGGGGCTGTGGCTGGTGCGGCGGCCGGGGCAACCGGCGCAGCGCTGACTGCGACCGGAGCCGAGGGGGCGCCGGCCGTTACCAACTCCGCGGTGTCTCCCCAGCCGTTTGACGTTGGAGCGACGGGCTCATACTCGGTGGAGGCTGCCACTGCCACGGCGTAGTGCGGGACCTGGGCCGTTGCTGGCTCGTAGTGCGGGGGCTCCGGCTCCGGTGTTGGATCGGGAGTGACGGGTCCCTCGGGCGAGTAGTTTCCGACGTTGGAGTCCGTGCCAATCGTCCAGATGCCGGGCGCCTGCTCGACGGCGCGGGCCCATGGGTCGTTGGCGGAGTCCGGCGGCTGGGGGGCCGGCGTGTGGGCTTGGGCCGTCTTTGCAGCGGCGCCGGAACGCGCCGGAGCGGCGGCATTCTTGCGGACCGGTGCCGGTGCCGACTGGGCAGCCCGCGCCACTGGAGCTGAGGGCTCCCAGTCCGTCGGCGGTTCCTCGTCCAGCGGCGGAGCATCCTCGTCGCGCGGTGGACCCCAGTCGTCGTCGGGGTAGCCGTAGGAGCCGGCGTCGTCCGGGGCGGCGCCCAGCTGTTCGCCGTCAGCCGCGGATGCCGGCACGTGCGCCGGCGACGGGGAAGGGACGGGTGTGACCGGTGGCTGGACCGGCGAGGCCTGATCCGCCGGAACCGTCGCCGGAGCCTGCGCGGTTCCCGACAGCTCCGTTCCGGCCGGGGAGACCTGGGCGGGTCCGTTTTGCGCCGGGGCGGCGGGGACCAGGCCCCAGTCTGCGTCAGTGGACGTTGCCGGGACGTCCCGGCTAGCGGATGCTTTTGGGTCTGGCTCAGAGCTCGCTGCGCTGTTGCTTCCGCCGGCAACGGCCTTGATCTGGCAGTCGATCCCGATTGTCTTGTGGATCGCCTGCCGCAGGTTCTCGGCGTGGTCGGCACGGCCGAAGGCGCCGGCCAGGCCCGACGTCGTGAACGCGAGCGTCAGGATCTGGTCTTCGAAGTGGCCGACCTGCGCGTTCGGTTCCACCAAGGCCCACGTGCTGCGCTTGATCCTGGTCAGCGTCTGCAGGATCTCGGGCCACGCGCGGCGGAGAACCTCGACGTCGGGCCCGGGCCCTGACACCGGTGCCGGTGTACGTGCAGGTTCCGGTGCGGGGGCGGCGGCCGGGGTGGGCGGGGCCTGCGCCGGGCGTGGCTGGGCGTGTGTGGACTGCTGCGGCGGCACGGCCTGGGACGGGGCGGACGCCTGTACTGCCGGGGCCTGGCCCGAGGGGATCCGGCTCGCTGGCGCGGGTTCGTCCACAGGCCAGTCGTTCGTGCTCACGCGCGGAGCTGTCAGCGGTTCCCGGGCCGCTTCGACGCGCTCCGCGGGCGCCGGGGCAGCGGCGGGTACGGATGCCCGGACCGGTGCCGCGGGCGCAGCGGGCCCGCTGACAGTCGCCACGGGAGCCGGCGTTGGAACCTCCCGGCCGGGGACGGCGGAGGAGACGGCGGCGGCGGGGACAGGGACGGCGGCAGGGGCGGGGGGCGCGGAAGCAGCCGACGCCGATGCGGGGCCGGCGTGCGCCGGCGTCCCGACGTCGTTCCCTGCGTAATTGAGGCGGCGCTCGACGCGGTCGATCCGGGCGGCAATGCCGCGCTCGGTCTGTTCCGAGCTCGGCAACAGGATGCGGGCGCACAGCAGCTCAAGGTGCAGCCGCGGCGAAGTGGCGCCGGTCATTTCGGTGAGTGCGGTGTTGGTGACGTCCGCCGCCCGGGAGAGCTCGGCAGCCCCAAGGTTATGCGCCTGGTTCTGCATGCGTGCGATCTGGTCCGCGGGCATGCCGCGGAGGATCGACTGGGCGCTTTCGGGCATCGCCTGGACGATGATCAGGTCACGGAAGCGCTCGAGGAGGTCCTCCACGAAGCGGCGGGGGTCGTGGCCGGTCTGGATGACCCGGTCCACGGCACGGAACACGGTGGCGGAATCGGAGGCGGCGACGGCCTCGACGACGTCGTCCAGCAGCGAGGCGTGGGTGTAGCCGAGGAGGGCGACGGCGAGTTCGTAATCCAGGCCCTCCGGTCCTGCGCCGGCCATGAGTTGGTCCAGGACGGAGAGCGAGTCGCGCACGGAACCGCCACCTGCGCGGATCACCAGCGAGAGAACGCCGGGCGCCACGGGGACGTTTTCCTGGGTGCAGAGCAGTTCCAGATACGCCATGAGGGGCTCAGGAGGCACGAGCCGGAAGGGGTAGTGGTGCGTGCGCGATCGGATGGTGCCGATTACTTTGTCCGGCTCCGTGGTGGCGAAGATGAACTTGATGTGTTCCGGAGGCTCTTCCACGATCTTGAGCAGGGCGTTGAAGCCGGCCGAAGTGACCATGTGGGCTTCGTCGATGATGAAGATCTTGTAGCGGTCGCGGACGGGGGCGTACGTGGCGCGCTCGCGGAGGTCGCGGGCGTCGTCGACACCGCCGTGGCTGGCCGCGTCGATCTCGATGACGTCCAGGGAGCCGGAGCCGCCGCGTGCGAGTTCGATGCAGCTGGGGCACGTGCCGCAGGGCGTATCGGTGGGGCCTTCGGCGCAGTTCAGGCAGCGTGCCAGGATGCGGGCGGACGTGGTCTTGCCGCAGCCGCGAGGGCCGGAAAACAGGTACGCGTGGTTGACGCGATTCTTGCGCAGGGCCGTCATCAGCGGCTCCGTGACATGTTCCTGACCGATTACGTCCGCGAACGAATCGGGCCGGTATCTACGGTAAAGGGCAGTAGTAACAGTCACAGATCAACCCTACCAATCGGCACAGACATAAAAGACCCCCCATGCACCCGCCAGAGCCCATTTACCCTTGCTACCTTCCGGTCCTGGGGGAGTTCAACAGGATGACGCCACATGAGGGGCCGTCAGCAAGTTTACCCGACGTTTGAGTGTGCCCCGAATCCACCCAATCCGGCCCCGGATTTCCTGGGGGACATGCCCATTTTTCGGGCCCGGGGATGGGCGGGACGGGACTATGTCCGCTCCTGGTTTCGAAGGTGTGGCATGTCCCGCGGGGGAGGTCGGGGCGGGCGTCGGGTCCGGTGGGCCCAGATTGGGGGACATGCCCATTTTTCGGGCCCGGGGATGGGCGGGATGGGACTATGTCCGCTCCTGGTTTCGAAGGTGGGGCATGTCCCGCGGGGGAGGCGGAAGGGCCCAATTGGGCGATGCCGCAAAGTTCAGGTATTCTAGTATCTGCTTTTGTTTCAGAAGCTACTGGAGAATTCGCCTAGCGGCCTATGGCGCACGCCTGGAACGCGTGTTGGGTTAACGCCCTCGGGGGTTCAAATCCCCCATTCTCCGCGGTTGGCCCCGGTCCCTTGGACCGGGGCCTTTTTGCATTCTGTGGCACCCGGCTAACGGGCTAACCCTCACCCCGGATAGCCGAGCCGGCGGAGGCGGTCACGTGCTGCCTGCTCGCTCGGGCCCGTCCGGCCCATGGCAAGATGGACGACGGCGAGCGTCGCCCGCGTGGCCAGCGCCACCGGCAGCGGAATGGGCCCCAGCCGTGCAGTCCGGAGGCCGAGCAGCTCCCGGTACTTCGGTTCGAGGCTCGCCACCGCGGCAGAAAACAGCACACGGTAGCCGGGCCTGAGTGCCGGGTGGAGCGGCGGATCGCGAATGAACGCCACGGTTTCCGCGACCCGGTCATCCCCGCGGAGCTCGCCGTCGTCGTACCAGCGGTCCAGCTGCTGGCGCATTTCCGCCTCGCTGAGCGGCGGAGAGTCCACGCCCATGAGCCGGCCCGCCTGGGCCCACTCGCGGACATATGCGTCAGGTCCCCCCGGAATGGGGCCGCCCCACATCTTGTGGGCGGAGAGGAAGGCATCGGTGAAGGCAATGTGGACCCAGCGGAGCAGCTCGGGATCGTTCGCAGCGTAGCTTCGACGGATCCCGTGAGCGTCCACATAGCTTCCGCGTACGACTCGTGCAGGCGCAGCACCCAGCCGGAGGCTGCCTGGGCTGCCGTGATCGAACCGTACGAGACTGTGAAGATCCAGCGGATCGTCCCGGCCAGCCGTCCCAGGGGGTCTTCGCGGAAACGGGAGTGATCGTGCACCCCGGCCAGTGCCCCCGGGTGGAGCGCCTGCATCAACAGGGCCCGGATGCCGGCCACGATGGTCGGCATGTCCCCGTGAACGGCCCAGACCGCCGAACCGGGCAGGTGATAGCCGGCGTCGTCGCCGTACGCCAGGCGCGGCACCCAGTCCGGCACGGTGTCGCGCGTCCCGGTAAAGGTCTGTTTAAGTTCGGCCTGCAATTCCCTGAAGACGTTGCGCATAGTCAATTCTGCGCCTTCGGACGCTCCAGCGAATCCCGCACCCCGGGTTACTTCATTCTTACCCACCCGTGCGTTACCCAGCACCTGCTTCTGCGTGCGGAACTACTGGGCCGCCACTGACGGAGTACGTGTGGTGTGAGAAGAACCCGGTTTGGGTGCTCAAAAGGATGGCTTTGGCGGTTCACAGACCCGGCCGACTGTGTTCACATAGATAGGTGAGTCCGTCGAGATTGGGGTCTGGCGGACATACTGCGGGAGTCACATCGTGGGAAAACACTGGGGAAACTCATCGAGTGAGCGATCGGTCAGGGCACGGACTATTGCCGTGCGTTGCATATCCGGAGGCGTCTGCCTGTCACTGGCCGTCCTGACCTTCGGGTTCCAGGGGCTGGCAGGCGGCGTGTCCTACGTCGTGCCCGGCGCGATGCCCGCGACAGGCGTCGTGGGGCCGGCGACGCTGGACCCGGGCGCAGACGTCCTTGCGGAGTCGCCGGCCACGCCGGGCATGCCGAGTGCATCGGCCGCTCCGGGCGGGTTTACTGCGGACGCCCTGGCTCTTGTGGCATTTAGCCGGTCCACAGTCGAGACGGCGACGAAAGAGGGGGTCGGCGGCGAACTCAATGTGGCGTCCGCCGGTCTGAAGCGGCCGCCGGTTGGTTCACTCATGGCCCCTCTGGAAACGCTGGTGCCGACATCCCCTTTCGGGCTGCGCACCAGCCCGCTGACAGGATCTGCAGGTGAATTCCACTGGGGCCAGGATTATGCCGCCGCCTGCGGCACGCGTGTCTATTCGGCCGACGCCGGCGTGGTACGGGCCGTGGGCTGGCATCCCTGGGGCGGGGGCAACCGCGTGGAAATCGACCACGGCAACGGCCTCATCACGACCTACAACCACCTGGAGGCAATCGCCGTCAAGAAGGGGGACTCTGTGCGCGTGGGTGAAGTCATTGCCAGGGTGGGGACCACCGGAAACTCAACGGGCTGCCACCTGCACTTCGAGACCATCCTCAACGGCGCGCACACCGATCCGCTCCATTGGTCCATGATTCCCATCAGCCAAGTGGACCCGCTCGGCCCCATCGAGATGACCAGCTACGCGCCGGACGCCGGCAACGCCTCCAATGCCGGCTTGGGCTGGGCTATCCCGGTCCGGACGGCTCTGACGCCCGTGGTGGCCGGCGGTGCCCAGGAGCCGCTGGCGGTCCCACTGGCGGCGCCAGCATCACCTGCGGCAACTGAAGCGGCCGCCGGCGCGCCGCCGTCCACTCCGTCAGACACACCTTCAGCGCCGGCGACGCCCAGTGCGACGCAGCCGCCGGGGACGGCAACGCCGCCGACGCAACCGCCGGGGACGGCAACGCCGCCGCCCACGCCGAGCCTGCCGCCCACGCCGCCGCCCACGCCCAGCGTGACGCCCACGCCGAGCGTGACGCCGCCGGTCACGCCCAGTGAGACGCCGGCGCCGGCAACTCCGGCGGCGGATACCCCAACTGCAACCCCGCCCGCCGCCACCACGTCTGACATTCCTGCACCGCCCCCCGCGCCAACCGCAGCCCAGACACAATCAGTCACCGCCGCGCCCGTCCTGACACAGACTGCCGCGCCGGCGGCCCCAGCGCCGACGCCTCCCGTGCCAGCAACTCCTGCGCCGGAACCGCCCGCAGCAACCGCGACCGAACCCGGCACGGAACAGACGGCGACCCCCCAGCCCGCCACAACACAGCCCACCACGGCACCGAGCCGGTAGCTGCAGCAGGACACCCGGGGCACAAACCCACACCCGCGCGCGTTGGTATCGAATGACAGGGGTGACCATTTCGGGAACACCCGCTTCGAAGCACCACCACCGCGAGGAAGACCCCCATGACCTCTCTGCACTCCATTCCCCTGACCCTCATCGACGGCACGGAGACTGATTTCGGCCGCTTCAAAGGAGAAGTGATGCTCGTGGTGAACGTGGCTTCCCAATGCGGGTTCACGCCGCAGTACGCAGGCCTGGAGGCCCTCCACACCAAGTTCCGCGACCAGGGCTTCCAGGTGCTCGGAGTCCCCTGCAACCAGTTCGCCGGGCAGGAGCCGGCCGCCGAGGCCGAAATCGCCGAATTCTGCGAACGCAATTTCGGGGTCACGTTTCCCCTGACCACCAAGGCCGACGTCCGCGGCAAGAACCAGCATCCGCTTTACGCCGAGCTGACGAAGTTCAAGAACGGCCTCCTCCCGGGCCTGGTGAAGTGGAACTTCGAGAAGTTCCTGGTGAACCGTGACGGCGACGTCGTGGCCCGCTTTGCCCCGACGGTCGAGCCGGATGCGCCCCAGGTCATGGAGGCCGTCCAGGCGGCCCTCGACTGAGTTTCGATGACCTGCCGCGGCCAGGGACAACGGACCCTACCCCTAAGCATGCTTCCCGCCTAGACTGGCCGGACCCTCCAACTTTCCGGGCATACCCGCGGCGCAGTCCCGACTGCCTGCCGGCCCAGCACCTGGGGTATTCCTGCGGGAGGGCGCATCAGAAAACTTCGTGAATCACAACGGGGCCCTCATCGCGGGGGTCCGTGAACCAGGAGGAAAGAGATGACAGGGAACAAAGCCGTTGCCTACAAAGGCCCGGGCAAGGTCGAACTCATCGACATTGATTACCCCAGCTTCGAACTCAAGGACGGCCCGGGCGTCAATCCCGCCAACGTGGGCCGATCGGTGCGCCATGGCGTGATCCTCAAAACCGTTGCCACCAACATCTGCGGCTCCGACCAGCACATGGTCCGGGGCCGCACCACCGCTCCCGCAGACCTCGTGCTTGGGCACGAGATCACCGGTGAAGTGGTGGAAGTAGGCCCCGACGTCGAATTCATCAAGGTCGGGGACATCTGTTCCGTCCCGTTCAACATCGCCTGCGGCCGCTGCCGGAACTGCAAGGAACGCAAGACCGGCATCTGCCTCAACGTCAACCCGGACCGACCCGGGAGCGCGTACGGCTACGTAGACATGGGCGGGTGGGTCGGGGGACAGGCCAACTATGTGCTGGTGCCCTACGCCGACTGGAACCTCCTGAAATTCCCGGACCGGGACCAGGCGCTGGAGAAGATGATGGACCTGACGATGCTCTCGGACATCTTCCCCACGGGGTTCCACGGCGCCGTCACCGCCGGGGTAGGCGTCGGCTCCACCGTCTACATCGCCGGCGCCGGACCCGTGGGTCTCGCGGCGGCCACCAGCGCGCAACTGCTGGGCGCCGCCGTCGTCATCGTCGGTGACATGAACGAGGACCGTCTGAAGCAGGCGCGCAGCTTCGGCTGTGAAACGGTCGACCTCAGCAAGGGCGGCCCGGCCGAGCAGATCGAGCAGCTGCTCGGGGTCCCCGAAGTCGATTGCGGGGTGGACGCCGTCGGATTCGAGGCGAAGGGCCACGGTGCCGGAGCCCATGAAGCCCCGGCGACGGTGCTGAACTCCCTCATGGAATTGACCGCGGCAGGCGGCGCACTCGGCATTCCGGGGCTGTACGTCACGGGTGACCCGGGCGGGGTGGATGAGGCGGCCCAGAAGGGCTCGCTCTCGCTCAGCCTCGGAACGGGCTGGGCCAAGTCGCTCAGTTTCACAACAGGCCAGTGTCCCGTGATGAAGTACAACCGCCAGCTGATGATGGCCATCCTGCACGACAGGGTCCACATTGCGAAGAACGTCAATGCCAAGGCCATTGCCTTGGAAGACGCGCCGAAGGGCTACGCGGAGTTCGACGCCGGCGCTGCCACGAAGTTCGTTCTCAACCCGAACGGTTACCTGAGCTAGCGGGTGGGCCCGTCGTCCAGGGCCCCGTCCAGGCGGCACTGCCCGGCCTCCGCCCTCGCGCGGGGCAGGGCGGTGCCAGCCGCTGGCCGCTAGGCGGGATGCCGCACTGTGGTGCTGCGCCTGAGCCCTCCCATATGCCAGTGGGGGAATATGAGGGCCGGCAGACTCTTAACCGGTATTTTTCAAACATGCCCGCCCAAGTTTGTACATTGTTCGCCCAATGTCTGGTTGGATAGTCCTTACTGAGAGGGACACTGGAGGCACCGCTTCCACCCAACCAAGAAGGTAGCAATGGAGCTCATCGAGGCCGAGCACCCCCGGCCACGTCATTTCCTACTTCACCTGAGCGATCCCCACCTGCTGGGCGGTCCGCAACCCCTTCACGGCGTAGTAGACAGCGATGCCCGACTCAAACAACTCTTCGACGAAGTCCATGCTTCGGGCGCGCGCCCCGAAGCGGTGATCTTCACAGGGGACCTGGCCGACCTGGGCGAAGCCGAGGCCTACGCCAAGCTCCGCGCCATCGTCGAACCCGCCTGCAAAGCCATGGGCGCCAAGGTTATCTGGGCGATGGGAAACCACGATGACCGGGCCAATTTCCGGGCCGGGCTTCTGGATCAGCCGGGCAATGACTCCCCGGTGGACCACAGCTACTTCATCAACGGACTGCGGGTCATCACCTTGGACACCTCCGTGCCCGGGTTCCACCATGGTGAGCTGAGCCCCGCCCAGCTGGACTGGTTGGCCTCGGAACTGGCCACCCCGGCCCCCGACGGGACCATCCTGGCCCTGCACCACCCCCCGGTTCCCTCCGTGCTGGATCTTGCGGTCCTCGTTGAACTGCGCGGCCAGGCTGCGCTGGCCGGTGTGCTGCGGAATTCCGACGTGCGCACGATCCTCGGCGGCCATCTGCACTACTCCACGACCGCGACGTTCGCAGGCATTCCGGTCTCAGTGGCGTCAGCCACCTGCTACACCCAGGACCTGAACGTTTCTGTGGGCGGCACGCGCGGACGCGACGGCGGGCAGGCCTTCAACCTCGTGCACGTCTACGAACACACGATCGTGCATTCGGTAGTCCTGCTGGGGGACACCCCTGCGGTGGGAGAGCTCGTCTCTGCCGAGGAGGCACAGCGGCGGATTGCGGCCGCTGGAATCCGGATCCCGCGAAAAGCGCGGCTGGAGGACCCGGCCAAGACGCCGGGCCACCGCCGCGTGACGACCCGCAACTAGGACCCCCGCAGACCGGCGGACCCGCGGCACTGGCAGCAGTGCTTGTCCGGATCTACTTCTCCCAGGGTGCCTTGATCGGGTAGTACTTTTCCAGGAAGTCCGTCACAACCTCTGCCCGCTCCTGCGCCGGGACCTCAGGGAAGCTGCCGTCGTTCAGGCAGAAGAAATCCATGTTCCGCTTGGCGAGCAGCTTGGGCAGGTAGTTGAGGCCAGCACGCGCCGTAGTGTCGACGTACTTCACGCGCGCCGCCGTCTGGGTGACGGCGCGTCCGGTGAGCAGTGCGTAGTAGTGGTAGAACGAGTTGGTTACGGAGATGTTGTCTGCCGCACGGAAGGTGCTCGCGGCGGTCTTGGCGAATTCGGTCGGAAACTCCTGCTCCATCCGGGCCACGACGGAGCGCCGCAACGGCGCCGCGGTGTGTTCGAGGTGGCGGGTGGTGATCCGGCCAAAGCGGTTCCAGAGCAGTTTGCGGTTCACCCGTGCAGCGTTCTCGAAACCGCTGCGCTCGGCGTCGTTGTCGCCGAGCCCTATCCTCGTCTCCGCCTCGATGAACTTGGTGATTCCGCCCGGCGTGAAGAACATGTCCGGTCCCACGGCCCGGCCGAAGAACATGTCGTCATTGGAGTACAGGAAGTGCTCGGAGAGTCCCTCGATGTGGTGGAGCTGGCACTCCACCGCCTGCGAATTATGGGTCGGCAGTACCGACGGGTCCGCGAAGAACTCCTCGCTGCGCACGATCGTCACACTCGGATGTTCCGCCAGCCATGACGGCGTGGGGGAGTCCGTGGCAATGAAGATCCGGCGAATCCACGGCGCAAACATGTAGACCGAACGCAGCGCGTACTTCAGCTCGTCAATCTGGCGGAAGCGGGCCTCGTGGTCATCGCCTTCGCCGACCACGACGCCGGCCATGCGGGCTCGGCGCGCTGCGATGTATTCGGGGGAGGAGCCGTCCACCCAGGAAAACACCAGATCAATGTCAAAGCTGATGTCGCTGGCGTGGTCCGCGAACATGTTCTCGATGGTGGGCCAGGTGTGGCCGTAGCGCTCCACGGTGCCGCGGACCGCGTCCTGCCTGAGCATGGTGCGACGGGTAAGGGAGTTCTCGATCGGGAGGATCAATTGATCCCCTTCGAAGCTCCAAAGTTCAAGCTGGACGCCGGCCGAGGCGCCGAATTCAAAGCCGCCCTCCGGCTCGACCCGGGGCCGGTACAGCCGGAATATCCGCGACTGGCGGTTGGGGGAGAGCTCCCCGTCGGCCACCAGCACCGATGACTTCTTCTTCGCATCGACGCTCATGGAGTAGAAAGGCTCGTCGCGGCAGGCCTCCACGAGCGCAGCCCGGAGCTCCTTGCGGTTCTTCCAGTCCACGGCGATGACCGGCCGGTGGTTGTTGCCGCGGACCAGGAGGTAGTCCAGGCCGGCAGCGGCGAGCACGGACCGGATGAACATCAGATCTTCAACCATGGCCTGGTACGGCGTACGGTTCTCATTGATCAGGGCATACCGTCCGCGCCGACGCACCACATCCGTGCGGGCCCTGAACCTGGCACCGGCGGCCGCCGAGGTGACCTCGTCGTGGGCGTCCTCGGACGCCTGGCCGCCATAGTAGATCTCGTCCTGGATCAATGCGTCTGTGATGTCGTCGCTCCGGCTTCTCTGAGTGTTTGCTGCTTACTTGCATGATAACGCGCGGCGAAAAATCGCGGCGGAAGCTGGCCTGGGCCACTGCGGGAACACCGCGCCCGGGCCGGTCGTCAGACCGTGACGAGGCCCAGCCAGTGGCGGAGGAAGGCCGCGCCGGCGTCGTCGTGAATCACGTCCGCAGCAAGGCCCAGATCGGCCGCCGTGAGGATCCCGTACGGTTTCGCGGGGACGCCGTCGGCGGGCCGGACGTCGACGTGCTTGACCGTGTGGTCGTTGTGGTGCAGCCAGTCCGCCATGGCGTAGTCTGTCCGGGAATCGCCCACGGTGCGCCATGCCTGCGGCGTGATGCCTTGGGCGGCCAGGAGCTCCACGGCCCGGCTCGCTCCCAGATCCTTGCCAAGCCGGACCGATTCGATGTCCGTGGAGATGATGGTGGGGTCCACACGGAAGTTGATCTGGTCGTCCGAATCGGGGGCGTGGTGGTCCAGCCGTACGACGCCGAGACCGTGCCGCACCATCAGCTCCATGGCATCGGCGTCGAAGAGTTCCTGCTCGGCGCGGTAGTCGGCGTTGGCGACGGTGATGTGCTGTTCGACGGAGACCATGGCACGTTTGGTTTCGTCGAAAAACATGTGGGCGGAGTAGTCCTCGGCGACGAGACGGCGGACGTCGTCGCCGAACGTGCGCGGGATGGCGAGTTCGTTGTCCACATGGACGGGCCCGGGGCCGGCAGCCGTGTAGCTGAACCAGACGGCGCCCTTTTCGCAGACGGCGTGGATGATGATGCCGGCCGGCATCCCCGCCGCGATCATTGGTTCCATGACCTGCTCCCGGATGAAGGCATCCGAGCGGCCGGTGTTGAAGACGATGGGAACCCCCGCGGCGGCCAAGGCCAGCAGGTCCGCGATGATGCCAGGCTGGACGTCGCGGGTGACCGGGCTCGCCACCGGACCGTCGACGTCGAGCAGCAGGGCCAGCGGGGGAGCCGACGGCGACGGGACGGCTGGAGTCTCGGGTGAAGTCATGTACCCATTCTGTCAGCCGCGCGTTCGGGTGTGAGAAGTGTGTAGCCGGGCGAGGGCCCCGCGTCGACGGTGACGGGCACACGTCAGGTGTGACAAATGGTTACCATTTGGCTACAACCTCCCGCCGGACGGGGACTTTGATTCCTTTGGTCCGCCAAGTTCCCTAGGCTGGCATGGTGATATTCAAAGCTGTGGGCGAGGGACGCCCGTACCCCGACCATGGTTACAACACGCCCAAGGATTGGGCGGCCCTGCCGCCGCGCCCGGTCCGGCTGGATGAATTGGTGACCACCAAGCGCACCCTGGACCTGGAAGCCTTGCTGGCGGAGGATTCGACGTTCTTCGGTGACCTGTTCCCGCACGTCGTGGAATTCCGCGGCGTGCTGTACCTGGAGGACGGGTTGCACCGTGCTGTCCGGACCGCGCTGCACCAGCGCACGGCCATCCACGCACGGGTTTTGGTGATAAATGGCTAGGAAGCCTACGGACGTCTCCGTCCTGCACGGTCACCGGGTTGTCACCGGCTCCGAATTGCGGGCCACATTCGTGGAGCAGGACGACACGCTGGACAATCCCGTCCGGTTGCGACGACGGATCCTCCATGGCGTCGTTCTGGTCCTGCTCGTCGGCTTGCTTGTCTCGGCGATCGTGGTAGCCATGGAGATCATGAACGGCCAGATCAAGCTTTCGACGACGGAGCGAAGCCATGCGGCAGCATCCGTGTGTCCGGCCGCCACATATGACTACACGCCGCCGGACAGGATCAACCTCAACATCTACAACTCCACCAGCCGGGCGGGCCTGGCGCGGAGCGTGGCCGACGAGTTCGCCGTCCGCAAGTTCATGGTGGGCGCCGTGGCCAACACGACGTCCAGCTACCGCGGGGTCGCGATGGTCGTCTCAGGGGCCGCGGGCCAGTCGGCGGCGTTCAGCGTCCAGCGCAACGTGCCCGGCTCGGACTACTTCCAGGACGGCCGCACCGACCCCAGCGTCGACGTTATCCTCACCGCCGATTACAAGGAGCTGGCCAAACCGGAGCTGGTGGACCAGACGCCGGGCAAGCTTAGCTGCCCCCGCGAGGACCGGCGCGTTGTCGAGGATCCCACCTTGCCCGTGGTCCCGACGCCGCTGCCGTCCACCGGCTAGCCGTACTCAGTCAGTGGGTCGCTAGGCGCCGGCGCGAAGGGGACGGCCGCGGCCGTCGAACCTGGCGCCGGCCCCAAGCTGGATGAACCGCACGGTCCGCGCAATCCGCGCCTCGGCCTCGGAATCCCGGCCCGCGCCGTCGCCCCGGGCGGCACTCGAGGACAGTGTGCCGTGGATGAGCTGTGCGAGGTGTGCGATGTCCGCCGGGGGCAGGTACCCCTGGGCCATGCCGTCGCGGAGGATGCCCTGCAGGAGCACGCTCAGTTCGCCGACGTGGTCTGCCAGTTTCGCGAAGGATGCCGGCGAGAGGACAGCGCCCATGGCCGGCCCCGGAGGCAGGTGCCGGCGGCTCAGGTCCTCCACCTGGGCACGAACATAGACGGCCAGCCGCTCCACCGGATTCTCCAGCGAGTCCAGTGATTCCCGCAGGTCCAGGAGGAACCGCTCCGTCTCGTCCAGGGCGTAGGCGATAAGGAGCTCTTCGATGTCTGCATAGTAGTTGTAGACGGCGGTGCGGCCGATTCTGGCATGGCGGGCCACGTCGGTCATGGTCAGGCCCGGCAGTCCGTGGGTGAACAGGAGCTCGCCGAAGGCGGTTAGGATGCGGCGCTGGGTCTCGGCACGTTGGGCGGCGTTGCTCGCGGCCGAAATCCTGGGCATACGGACACTTTAGCGTGATCTGTCACTAAATTGGGCGGCCTGAAGACTGGAACACGGCCGTCGCGGCGGCTCGCAGGGCGCGCGCCGGGCGCAACTGACATTTCCGGAAGTATTTACGTCAGCGTCCAGGCCAACGTGACTTACCGCTTCATCGATCCCGTGGCCTTATCCACGCGGCTCGACTTCGCCCTCGAACCGGCCGTTTCATCACCGGCAAGCGGGAAGGAACAGGTTGCGACGATTATCGGTCAGCTGTGCCAAAGCCACGCCATCGACCAGATCGCCACCACCACCCTCGCCGAGGCCCTGGAACGAGGAGTCAGCCAGCTGCGCACCGTCCTGACCGGGGCCCTCCGGGCCGACACCCGGCTCCAGTCCACCGGCATTACGGAAACTGGCTCTTGCGGTCAGAACTGGAGTTCGAAATCAGAGGTGATCGGAATACGGGGGGAGCGATTGACCGTCCGCTCGGGGCGCACCCCAATCGGATGTCAGGGATTAACCACATTTTGCGTGGGGTCCCCTTACCGGTCTATTGACATTTGCTGCATGGGGTCTCCGGCTTCAACCTGACACTCTTCGTTAGGAAGGGAACATGGCCGGACGGTGTATCGGATACAGCAGGGTCCTTAGCCTGGACGACAACACCGGTACCAGTTCGGAGGTGTTCGGCCGGGCCGGCTCTTCACGGAGACGGCCTCGGGCAACGGGCGGATCTGCTGGCAGGTAATACGACCACCCCGCAGTCATCCGCCACGGCAGGCGAGGCCTCCAAAGCGCCGGCCAGTACCAGAGCCGCAGCCGCGCACCGGGCAGTCCGAAGAGCCCTCATCTCAGTTCCCCGGGGTCGTGTGCGCCCCCGGGGGTGCCGCGATGGCGTCCTGGGCGCCGGCCGACAAGGGAAAGTGGGTCGGCGCCGCGACGGCTGGCGTTGTGCCGGTCGCCGGGGGCACTGATCGGAGCCGCCGAGCCCTTGACCCGGCGATCAACCCGGCGATGAGGACAACGCATGCGCTGCCGAGCAGGATGCCCACCATGGCCAGCATTTGATCCTCGTACGTGACGCACGGCGCGCTGGCCTGCCGGTCCGCTACAGACTGCAGCGCCTTTCGTTGACGTCCAGTCTAGGGCCGGGGGTGACTGACTTTCCCGTCGGACCGCGGCCCGGGCGCCCGCCTAAGCACTCCAGACCACAATGTTTCAGCATGCGTTAGCCGGGGTGTCGTCGTCCGTTCATCCCGCGTGGTGGGCAACGGGCCAGCGAGTGCACCGGCCGTGCCCATGGGGCGAGAACATCTCGCTTTCCCCTTCGCGCCCCGCATCCCTGGTCACTGCACTGACGCTGGCCTCCGTGCAGTGCCCGGCCGCGGACGAAGGAAGCGCCGCGGTACGGGGCTCTCTGCTGACGGGACACTGCCGGTGTCGCGTTCAACGAGGGCGCGCTTGCCCGCCACCGCGATTTCAGCTGACTGGCCTTCCACTGACGGGATGGCCTAGGTGGCGACGGGTGCTGCCGCGCGCCGTCGTTTAGGTAAGTATGCTGCGCGTTGTTCACCCCGATTACACCGGGCTTTTACCCGACACTGGGAGACTCCGTCGGGGGCCACCAGTAAGACAATGCATTAGGAGCAGCTCATGGCAGGTTTTGACCGCCGTCGTTTTCTTCAGCTTTCCGCCGCTGGCGCCGCCAGCACCGCTATCTCGCAGATGCTGGGGCAGAGCATCGCCCGGGCCGCGGAGATCCCCGCGAACCGGGCCACGGGATCGATCAAAGATGTCGAGCACGTCGTGATCCTCATGCAGGAGAACCGCTCGTTCAACCACTACTTCGGCACGCTCAAGGGCGTGCGCGGGTTCGGCGATCCACACCCCGCGATCCTGCCGAGCGGGAAGGACGTGTGGCACCAGAACAACGGCAGCCGTGACGTCCTCCCCTACCACCCGGACGCACCGAATCTCGGCATGCAATTCATGGAGGACCTTGATCACTCGTGGCCGCTCACGCACCAGGCGTTCAACGTCGGCAAGTATGACCAGTGGCTTCCGGCCAAGTCCGATGCAACGATGGCCCATCACGAGCGTAAGGACGTCCCGTTCCACTTCGCCCTCGCCGACGCTTTCACGGTCTGCGACCAGTACCACTGCTCCGCACTGAGCCCCACGGACCCGAACCGCTACTTCATGTTCACCGGCGGCGACGACCCGGACCGCAAGGGCGGCGGCCCCGACCTGTGGAACGGCGAGAACGGCTACTGGTGGAGCACCTACCCTGAGGAGCTCGAGAAGGCCGGAGTCTCGTGGAAGGTCTACCAGGACATCGGTGCCGGCCTCGACGCCGCCGGCTCGTGGGGCTGGACGGACGATGCGTACATCGGCAACTACGGGGACAACTCGCTCCTGTACTTCAAGCAGTACCAGAACGCGCAGCCCGGAAGCCCGCTGTACGAGAAGGCCCGCACCGGGACGAACGCGAAGGCAGGCGATGACCTGTTCCGGATCCTCCGCGAGGACGTGAAGTCGGGCACGCTCCCGCAGGTCTCCTACATCGTGGCCCCGGAGGCCTACACGGAGCACTCGAACTTTCCGCCGAACTTCGGCGCCTGGTACACGGCGAACGTCCTGGACATCCTCACCTCCAACGCGGATGTCTGGAGCAAGACGGCAGTTCTTTACATGTATGACGAGAACGACGGTTTCTTCGACCACATCGTCCCGCCGCACCCCAACACCCCGCAGATCCCGGGCGCCTCCACGGTCTCGACCGCCGGCGAGTGGTACGACGGCACCCCGACGTTTTACGGCGGCAAGGACGTCCCGGGCCACTTCGGCCTTGGCGTGCGCGTGCCGATGATTGTTCTCTCCCCGTGGAGCATGGGCGGCTGGGTCTGCTCCGAGACCTTCGACCACACCTCGATCATCCGCTTCCTCGAGACCCGCTTCGGCGTGAAGTCGCCAAACATCACGCCGTGGCGCCGCGCGGTCAGCGGTGACCTCACCAGCGCCTTCGACTTTTCCGGCCGCGGCGGCAGGGCGCCGGCCCTGCCGGACACCTCGGCCTACAAGCCGGCTGACCATAACCGCCATCCGGACTACGTTCCGACGCCTCCGGCAGTGAACAGCATGCCCGCGCAGGAGAAGGGCACGCGCCCGTCCCGCGCGCTCGGCTACGCCCTCGACGTCGAAACAAGAATCGAGGCAGGGAAGCTGACCGCCCGTTGGGGGAACCGGGGTACGCTCGGCGCGCACGTGCAGGTCCGTTCCAACCTTCTCCCGCAGGCCCCGTACTCCTACACCATCGGTGCAGCGGCGTCACTCGACGCGTCCTGGGCACTCGGCGCCGAGTACGACGTACAGATGCACGGACCCGCAGGCTGGTACCGGCGCCTCGCAGGCACGACGGCGGCAGCGGACCTCCGCGTCACCGTCACCGCTGACGGCAAGTCCCCGCACGCGCAGTTCCGGATCGAGAACACCGGCTCCGCGGGCGCGACCCTCACGCTCAAGGACGCCTACGGCGCCGGCTCCCAGACGCTCTCACTCAACCCGGGCCAGGGCAAAATCGTCGTCATCCCGACCCAGGGCGGCTGGTACGACCTGACCATCGCCTCCGCCACCGACCCGAAACTCATCCGCGTCCTGGCCGGCCGGCTCGAAAACGGCCGGCAACTCACGAGCGACCCCCAACTGGGCAGATAACCGAACCGGCGCCGGCGCGAAGGCCGCTAGCGCTGCCGTCGACTCCGTCACTAACTCAGCCTTACCTTGCTGCAATACCCGCGAAACAGGCGCCCTCCGGGGCGCAACACGAAAGGATTCTTCAGTGCTCAGCATGCTCAAGAGCCGGAGGGCAGGCGCAACAGCTTTGGCTGCCACCGTCGCGTTCACCGGATTCGCAGCCGTCGGTGCGGCTGCACCCGCGGACGCGCAAACAACGTCCGGCACCGTCGTCCAGGCCAACAAGCAGGGGGACGGGCAGATCAACGGGAAGGACGGCGGGCAGGGGGCGAACGGTCCTGACCACGTTTTCGTCATCATGATGGAGAACCACGGCTACGACCAGGTCATCGGCAACATCGCCGACGCCCCACACATCAATACCCTCGCCCAGCGCTACAACACCGCGACGAACTACCACGGCGTCACGCACCCGAGCCTGCCCAACTACCTGGCCACCATTTCGGGAAGCAACCAGGGCATCTGGGATGACTGCAAAGCCGGCGCGAATGTAAAGTGCGCCCCCGAAGAGTTCGTTCCCGGCTCCAGTGACACGGCGGTCACCGGGAGCCTCACCCCGGCACAGGTCGCCAGCGCCTCGTCCACCCCGCACATGTTCTCGGGAAAGAACATTGTTGACCAGCTCGAGAACAAGGGCCTGAGCTGGAAGGCGTACATGGAGAGCCTTCCCAGCGTCGGCTCCCAGGTCGAGTACGCCCCCACGACCGGCTCGGGCACTGTCAATCTGTACGCGCAGAAGCACAACCCGTTCATGTACTTCTCGGACATCAACTACCCGGGCAGCCCGCGCCTGCAGAACATCGTGCCCCAGGAGAACAACCTCAAGACCGACCTGGCCAGCGGAAAGGTGCCGAACTTCGTCTGGATCAGCCCGAACTAGTGCCACGACATGCACGGAGTCTCCCCCTCGGGGGCGGCCACCGTCGGGATGCCACAGTGCGGCTACCCGGCCTCCGGCCTGGACCACGGCGCGATCCAGCTTGGCGACAGCTACGTCAAGCAGACCGTTCAGCAGATCATGGATTCCCCGACGTGGAAGACGACCAAGTCCAGCATCGTCCTGGCCTGGGATGAGAACGACTACTCAGGATCCACCGGCGGCCCGGGCAGCCCGGTCGGGCAGAACGGCGCCGTCCTCGGCGGCGGTCACGCCCCCATGATCGTGATTAACTCAGCCGACGGCCCGCACAAGACGACCAACCAGGTCTCCGATCACTACACCCTGCTCTCCACCATCGAGCACATGTGGCACCTCGGATGCCTCGCCAACACCTGCACACCCACCACATCGGGCACCTTCGAGGAACTCTTCCACTCCTCACCGCGGGATGGCTCCGGCGAGTCCAACGCCCGCACCGGAGACTAACAAAGTACAAAGCGTTCAAATATTGACGGCCTGCCTGCACACCATGTGCCGGCAGGCCGTCCCGCTGTCCGGCCATGCCGCGCTGACCGGCGTCCGACCCCGCCTGGATGTCATAACCGGTGGCCCCCATCTGGACGCTGCCGCGGCATTCCTTGGAGCCAAAGCCCAGAAGGAGCTTGACGCTTCGCAGCGGGCCTGGGGTTGTCCTCGAGTACCCAGAGGTATGCCGGGGTGTCGCCGATGGCGGTTTCCCTGAGCCGGGTGCCGAGACCCGAACCGTGGGTACGGTTCAAGGTATAGATCCTGTAGAGCTCCGGGACGCCCGTCATATCCGGGTCCCGTGCCGGGCCGGCATCTGCCAGCCCCACCACCTCGCCGGCCTTATCATGAGCTACGAGCCGGGGATCTTCGCTGGCCAGGAAAGGACCGCGTTGGTCTATGCGTTCCCTGATGCTGTCCCGGCGGGCGGCGAACAGCGCCGGGGGGAACAGGTGACCGTAGCATTCCTCGTGTGCGGCGGTGTGCATCCTGACTGAACGAAACCGCTTAGGCGTATGACTTCCTTGGGGGTCGTGCCCGCTCACGCCTTATCCTCACCGCCGAGCCGGACGGGCCGGCCCCTCAACAGACCCGGCGTCCACGAACCGTCACGACGGGCATCCGATGCTGCTCATGCTGGCCGGTATCGGCGCGAGCAACCGCCACCGTCCTCTGGCCACGTCTTCTTGTTACACCCGGGGGTCGACGCCCAGTGTCCTGGATGCCGGGGGCCGGACGTGCGCCTGACGGGTCCGGGCTGGACCGCGGCGCGGAGGCCCGGACCCTGACCTGCGGAGCGCAGCCGGGTCCAGTCCGCTTCAGCGGCTTGGTTCCGCGGCGGTTTTAGGTGCCTCTGAGTCGATTTCAAGGAAGCGGTCCGCGGCGTGCTCTTCGGCAGCCGGGAGGTCCTGTGGCGGGACGGGTCGGGAGAAAAGGTAGCCCTGAAGGGAGTCGCAGCCCAGGCGCAGCAGGCGGCGGGCCTGGGCGGGGGTTTCGACTCCCTCTGCGGTGATGTGGAGTCCGAGGTTGTGTGCCATCGAGGTCATGGAATCGAGGATCGGCAGGTCCTCGTCCCCTGTGATGATGACGGAGACGAAGGACTGGTCGATCTTGAGGATGTCCACGGGGAGTTCCTGGAGGCGACCGAGGGAGGAGTAGCCGGTGCCAAAGTCATCCAGGGCAACCCGGATTCCGTGGCCGCGCAGTAGCGTCAGTTGGGCGGTGATATGCGGTGCGGGGTCCATGAAGACACTTTCGGTGACTTCCAGGATCAGCTGGCCCGCCCGGATCCCGGCTGCGGCCAGGGTGTCCAAGACGGTCCGGGCGTAGCCGGGCGCCCGAAGCTGCACGGACGAAACGTTCACGGCCACGGAGCGCTTCCCGTCCTGTCCCAGCCAGGACTTGAGCCGGGTGCAGGTCTGGGTCAGGACCTCCTGGCCGATAGCGTTGATCAGCCCGGTGCTTTCCGCGGCCGGGATGAAGTCCAGGGGCGAAATGATCCTGTCGGGACGGACCCAGCGGACCAGGGCTTCGACCTGGTTGACGGTGGCGTCGGCACCGCTGACGACGGGCTGGTAGTGGACGGTGATCTCGCCGCGTTCGACGGCGGTGCGGAGACCGGTCTCCAGATCGGTGCGGGCCAGCAGCGTGGTCATCATGTCCGGATGGAAGCACACGTAGCAGTTCTTTCCCGCCGTCTTTGCCGCGTACATGGCGATGTCTGCACGGCGCAGCAGGTCCGTGGCCTGGGACCGGGCGTCGGCGCTGGTCACCCCGAGACTGATGCTGGGGTGGAGTTCGCGGCCCTGCAGGGCAAAGGGCACATTCAACGCTGCCACGGCACGTGCGGCCACCGTGGCGGGGTCGTCCGTGGAGGGCAGGAGGATGACGAATTCGTCCCCTCCGAGCCGTGCCACTGTATCGGCCGGGCCCACGGAGCGTCCGAGGCGCCGACCGGCCTCAATGAGCATTTCATCTCCGGCCTGGTGGCCCAGGACATCGTTGACTTCCTTGAAGTCGTCCAAGTCCAGGAGCAGGACGTGGATGCGCGAACGGTCCCCGCCGACCAGCGCCTCCTCGAGGCGTTCGAGGAACAGTGCCCGGTTCGCCAGTCCGGTCAGGTGGTCGCGGAAGGCTAGAAGTTTCAGCTCCTCGGCCTGCCGGGCAAGACCGGATACGGCCGTCCGGGCCTGGTTCTGGGCCCGGACTCGTTCGGTGATATCCCGGAAGCTCCAGACCCGCCCGACGACGGCCTCGGCCACCCGCTGCGGCCGGGAATACCTTTCGAAGGTCCGGCCGTCACTGAAGTGCAACAGGTCCAGACTCTCGGCTCCGGGGTCGGCGTAGAGCTCCTGGACCTTTGCCATAAAGGCATGCGGGTCGGTCAGCTGGTCCAGGACGAAGCCCATGACTTTTCCGTCATCGCCGGAGTTCAGAAGCTCCGCCGGGATGCCCCACATGGCCGCGAACCGTTCGTTCGCCCCGGCGATCCTCCCGTCGGCGGTCACGACCAGGATCCCGTCTGCCGTGGACTCCAGCGTTGCCGTGACCAGGGAGAGCGCCTCGCGCAGGGCCGTGTCGCTGCGTTTGCGTTCGGTCACGTCCCGGATCGAAGCCACGATCCCGGACTGCCCGGGACCAGTCAGCGGCGCAAGGTTGACCTCCATCGGGAATTCCGTCCCGTCCCGTCGCAACCCGAACAGATCCAGATCCGCACCCACCTGGCGCATCCGGGTATCGGACTCGAACGCCTCCCTGATCCCTTCGTTGTGTCCCTGGAACCGGCCCGGGACGACCGTCCTGTAGTGCCGGCCCAGCAGCCACTCCTTCCGGTACCCGAACAGGGTCTCCGCGGCGGCATTGAGGTACGTGATCGCCCCCGTCCCGCCGATGACCAGCAGCGCATCCGGGGCGTACTCCGCCACTTCCGGCCCGGACGCGGCTTTCAGGTCCGTGATCGCGGCAGCAGGGGGCCCGTCCACGGGCACTGCTCCCTCACGCTCGCCCCGGCCCGGTGCGGCAGTGCCGACCCGGGGGCTCAGATCTGCGATCAGGGCCGTTCCGGCGCATTCACGCGCGTCCCGGATCCCCGCCACCGCAGCAGGTTTGTCCGCGAAACCACGCGAGACCGCAATGACGGCCCCATCACGCGCGGACAACCTGAACCTGTAGCGGGAATCCGCATCCAGAAAAAGCTCGAACATCCCAGCCATTAACACTCCCCTTGCGCCGTTGCTCCGGGCGTCGGCCAAACCATTTCGGGTCCTTTCAGCACCCGGCCCCCAATCCTGCCGGTGTTCTCCCGTGGGATCACCGGAGTAGCTTCAATCATTTCCCTGACACCGGGCAAGCGACACGTCCAAACAATGGACAAACCTGCGCAAAGCCTTCGCCCGGCCACGGGCCGCGGCGACCGTCCTGGTGAAAATGTCCGAGCCGCCTGTCCCCCGCACAGGTGGGTCGCGCACTGTCACAACCATCCGCGGCTTAAGGTTTTCTCGCCCAGACGCGATAAAAGGCCCGCGTTGAGCCGTTGCTGCCCAGCCCCGACGGCCAGCGCGGCCGCCCGTTCCGGAACCACCGCCAGGTCGTGGAGGGCATCGCCTACCGGTACCGGATCCACGCCGTCCTGCTGACCCAGGCCGACGCCGCCGGGGAGATCGATTGGACGGTGTCCGTGGACTCCACGATTGCGGTCCGCAGGGCGGGCGCCGGGCGCAACCAGCAACACATCACGAAGCGCCTCGCCATGACACGTCACTCATAGATGGTCGGGATGGCCGGCTCGCCGGGTTGCAGCCGGTCGACCACCCGGGGCAGCTCCGCCATGGAAAGCGTGTGCCGCTCCCGCGCCCGCCCCACCGCTTCCGGCCCGGTCCAGCCGGGCAGAATTTCGCCGTCCTTCATGAACTGCTGCAGAAGGGGACGACCGATCCTGCCGCCCGTTGGCGGGTGGCCCACGCCGAGGACCTCGTGGGTGGCGGTCCCGCCGTCATCAAGGCGGCGCACCGCAAACTTGCGGCCGCCCACATTGATCTTGTCCTTCGAGGTCTTCGCCACGGCAACCAGCTCACCGGAGTCATCGGCACGACTCACCAGCTTGTAGATCATGCCGGCCGTGGGCGCCCCCGAACCGGTCACCAGCGATGTGCCGATGCCGTAGGAATCGGCAGGGGCGGACCGGAGCGCGGCAACGGAGAACTCGTCCAGGTCCGAGGTCACCACGATCCTGGTATGCATGTTGCCGAGGCTGTCCAGGAGTTCGCGGACCCACCGCGCCTGGGCCACGAGGTCTCCGGAGTCCAGCCGGACAGCCCCGAGTCCGTCTCCCGCGAGGTCGACAGCGGTGCGGATGGCCGTTTCGACGTCGTATGTGTCCACAAGCAGCGTGGTGCCGGACCCCAGCGAGGCCAGCTGCGCCGCGAAGGCGTCGCGCTCGGAGTCATGGACCAGCGTGAAGGAATGGGCCGCGGTGCCGACGGTCCGTAGCCCGTACCGCCGCCCGGCGGCCAGGTTGGACGTCCCGGCAAAGCCGGCGATCACGGCCGCGCGGGCCGCCGCGGCGGCCGCTTCCTCGTGCGTGCGGCGGGATCCCATCTCAATGCAGGGCCTGCCGTCGGCGGCACTGATCATCCGGGACGCAGCCGACGCGATAGCGCTGTCATGATTCAGTACCGACAGGACATAGGTTTCCAAAACGCAGGCCTCCGCGAACGTCGATTCGACGATCAGGACGGGGGAGTGCGGGAAGTACGCCTCGCCCTCCGGATAGCCCCAGATGTCGCCGGAGAACCGGAAATCGGCCAGGTGCTCCAGCGTGTCCTCAAGCACGACTCCGGTCCCGGCCAGGAAATCGAGGTCGTCCTGATTGAAACGGAAGTCCGCGATGCCCTCAAGGAGCCGGCCCGTCCCGGCCACGATCCCGTACCGGCGGCCAGCCGGCAGCCCCCGGGCGAAGGCCTGGAACACGGACCGGCGGCGTGCCGCCCCGGAGCGCAGAGCCGCCTGGAACATCGTCAGCTCATAGTGGTCCGTAAAAAGGGAAGTCCGGGGTCCGTTCGGTCCGGCCGAAGTATCCATGACTCACTCTAGGCCGGGGACCGCCGTGAGGGCCGCGAGTTCGCCGGAATCCTTCGGGGTCGCCGGAAACTTCCCGCGAATTCGGACGCTTCCGGCGAATTCGACGGGATCGGGGCTCAGACGGCGGGGCTCAGACGCTGCAGCCGTCGGGGCCGCAGGCGGCGGCATCCGCATCGGATCCTTCGCCTGCGCTCACCATGGCCAGCGGGTGGCTGTCCTGCCACGCCTGCTCGAGGGCTGCCGTGAACGTCTCAGCCGGCTGGGCGCCGGAGAGGCCGAACTTCCGGTCGATCACGAAAAACGGGACGCCGCTGATGCCCAGGGCCCGGCCCTCCGCGAAATCGTGCCGGACGGCATCGGCGTACTTATCGGTGCTGAAGAGCTCGGCCAGTTCGCCGGCGTCGATTCCGAGATCCAGGCCCAGCCCCGTCAGGTACTCCCGGCCGCCGATGTCCAAGCCCCGCTCGAAGTGGTCGCTGAGCAGGCGCTCCTTGGCGGCGTCCTGCTTCCCGTGGGCGGCGGCGAGGTGGATCAGGCGGTGGGCGGTGAAGCTGTTGGCCACCACGACGTCGTCGAAGCGGTAGTTAAGCCCCTCGGCGGCGGCCTGGGCCGCCACGTGCTCGAACATCTGCGAGACCTGGGCCGGAGCCATGCCCTTGCGGGTGCTCAGGTATTCCAGTTCGGTCCCTTCGTAGTGCTCCGGAAGGGCAGGGTCCAACTGGTAGCTGCGCCACTGCACCTCGACGGATTCACGATGCGGGAAGTCTGCAAGGGCGGTTTCAAAGCGGCGCTTGCCGATGTAGCACCAGGGGCAGGCCACGTCGGACCAGATCTCAATCTTCATGCTGGCGACAACCCGCGCCCCTGCCGTGGCATTCCCCGGCTGGCTGACTGGTTCATCACTCCCGCGGAGCGGGGAGGGCGAGTTCCATGACGAAGTCGTGTTCCACCGTGTGGCCCAGACGGAAAGACCTGGTGCCGACCCGGCGGAAGCCAGATTTCTCGTAGAACCGGATGGCCCGGGCGTTCTGGCTGTTCACACCCAGCCAGAGTCCTTGGGCGCCGGTGGCCGACCCCGCGCTGACGCTGGCGTGCATGAGCCCGGCTGCGGCGCCGAGACCGTGGTGATCCGGGTGGACGTAGCATTTGCTGAGTTCGACAGAGGGCAGCAGGGTCAGCGCCGCGGCAGCGTCCGGGTCCTGGGCGGCCCGGTCCACCAACAGGCTGTATCCGCAGAGCTCGCCGTCGGCGTCGATCACGAGCACCGTGACATCCGGATCTGCCAGGTGGGTGCGGAAGTTGTCCGCGCTGAGCGTGTTCGCGACGTGCGCCGCGATGTCCTCCGGGGGTGAACCGGGCGGGCAGGCCAGCGGAAAGGTGGCGGCCGCCAGCGCTGCCAGCCTGCCGGCGTCGTCCGAGGTTGCCGTCCTGATCACGTGGGTCATGCAGAGAACCCTAGTCCGCTGCAGGGCCGCGTTCGATCCGTGAAGCCTTGTCGCGGCAGGCGTCCTTTCGGCGGCGGACGCCCGCTTGCGCCGGATTCCGCTGCGCAAAGGGGAGTCCCCGTGGACCGCAGCGTCAGCCGACGGGGTAGGCAACGTACGCGAACCGGGTCGAGCCGGGGGACCAGCTGTTGACATTGAGAGTTCCCTGCCCGCCAAACAGGGGCCAGGAGTGGAGCGGCATGGTCCAGTCCGTCGCTGAGACCGCGACGATTTCCACGGACAGGCCGGCGGGGTGGCCGATGGTCCCGGGCGGGAACCGGAGGTAGCACGCGAAACGCCCGTCGGGTGAGATGTGCGGGAACCAGTCCACCGTTTCGCTCTCGATCAGGCGTTCAAGGCCGCTTCCGTCCGGGCGCACGCGTCCGATCTGGGCGTGCCCGGGCTGGCTGGTGAAGGCTTCCGTGTTGAGGTAAAGCCACTCACCGTCCGGTGAATACTCCGGGCCATCGCAGTGCCCGGGCCCGACGTCGATGTGTGCGGAGGCGCCCCCGCTGGCCGGCATGGTCATGATCCGGCCCGGGTGTCCGGAATTGCCGGCCTCGATGCCCACGTACGCCAGCTCACGTCCGTCGGGGCTCACGCCGTGAAGGAAATGGAGCATACCGTCCTCTGCTGTGATCCGCGTTGCCGGACCGCCCTGGAGCACCGACCGGTAGATATGGCCGTCGTTGGCCGAGAGGTAGATCAGGCCGTCGGGCGCGAGCACGTGATCATTGTTCAGGGCGGGGATGCCGGCGAGGGGCACCCGGCCGAGCGAGCACGTGCGGAGGTCCAGCCGCCACAATGCGCCCGCGCCATTGAGGACGAGCGCGCCGTCGTCATGGGTCCAGTTCGGTGCCTCCAGGAGCAGGCCGTCTGTAGCGAAGATCAGCTCCCGCGAACCAGTCGTGACGGACGCGACCCAGACCTCGCAGCGCTGGCCGGGCATGAGAATCCGCACCGCGGCCGCATATGGCGCCAATGCTGGTTCCGCAGCAGGTCCTGTTGAGGCAGTGCTCTCCGGGTCATTCGACATGGCGACTCCTGACGGCGGCGCGCCGGACCGTTTCCGCCGACCGTGTCCGGACCCGTAGCGGGGATGGGCGCATGCTTCGTGAAGCTACTGCTTGAACGCGGCGTCGAAGGAGGTGTTCGACGCCGGGAAATCGAACCACTTGAGCGCGGCCAGGGCTTCAGGGGCGCCGTGGAGCCGGTCCATGCCGGCATCCTCCCATTCGATGCTGATGGGGCCGTCGTAGCCGATCGCGGTCAGGGCACGGAACGAGGATTCCCAGGGGACGTCGCCGCGGCCTGCCGAGACGAAGTCCCAGCCTCGGCGGGGGTCGCCCCAGGGCAGGTGCGAGCCCAGCACGGTGTTCCTGCCGGTGGGCCGGAGCTTGGTGTCCTTGCAGTCCACGTGGTAGATCCGGTCCTTGAAATCCCAGATGAACGAGACCGGGTCGATGCCCTGCCACATGAAATGGGAGGGATCCCAGTTCAGCCCGAACGCTTCGCGGTGGCCGATGGCCTCGAGGGTGCGGACGGTGGTCCAGTAGTCGTAGGCGATCTCGGAGGGGTGGACCTCGTGGGCGAAGCGGACCCCGCACTCGTCAAAGACGTCCAGGATGGGGTTCCACCGGTTGGCGAAGTCCTGGTAGCCGGCCTCGATCACCTTCTCCGGGACGGGCGGGAACATCGCGACGTACTGCCAGATCGAGGAGCCCGTGAAGCCGACCACGGTGTCCACGCCGAGGGCCTTGGCGAGCCGTGCGGTGAGTTTCATTTCCTCGGCGGCCCGGGTGCGGACGCCTTCGGGGTCGCCGTCGCCCCAGACCCTGGTCCCGACGATCGCCTCGTGCCGGAAATCGATCGGGTCATCGCAGACGGCCTGGCCCTTGAGGTGATTGGAGATGGCCCAGACCTTGAGGTTGTACTTCTCGAGTACGTCGAGTTTGGACTCGACGTAGCCGGGCTCGTCCCAGCGCCACGCGTCCAGGTGGTCGCCGGAGACGGCGATTTCCAGGCCGTCGTAGCCCCAGCCGGACGCCAGGCGCGCGACTTCCTCGAAGGGGAGGTCGGCCCACTGGCCGGTGAACAAGGTGTACGGGCGGGGCATGTCAGGCTCCTTCGGTCATGGGGGCGGGCGCGGGGGACGCTGCCAGCTGGATAGTGGAGCTCTTCGCTGCCGCGCTCTCCTGAACCGCGGCCAGAATACGCTGGACAGCCAGCCCCTCCTCGAACGACGGCGAGGGCTGGGTTCCGCTGCCGATCGCCACGAGAAACTCCCGAGCCTGGTGGGTGAAGGCGTGTTCCCAGCCGAGCACGTGTCCCTGCGGCCACCATGCGCTGACGTAGGGGTGCTCGGGCTCGGTCACGAGAATGCGGCGGAATCCCTGTTCGCGGACGGGTGCCGTGCCGTCAAGGAACTGGAGCTCATTGATGGTCTCCAGATCGAAGTGGAGCGCGCCGCGGCTGCCATAAATCTCAATCGACAGGGAATTCTTCTTTCCGAGCGCGACACGGGAGACCTCGACGCTGGCCACGGCGCCCCCGGCCAGGGACAGGGTGGCCCAGGCGGCGTCGTCGACCGTCACGGGCTCCGGGCCGGCGGGCCCGGGGCGTTCCGTGGTGAACGTGTGCAGCCGGCCGGAGACTTCTGTAACCGTGTCGCCCAGGAGGAACTGGATCTGGTCCACAGCGTGCGAGGCGATGTCCCCCAGCGCCCCGGACCCGGCTGACTCCTTGCGCAGCCGCCATGTCATCGGCGCCTGCCCGTCGGCCAGCCAGTCCTGGAGATAGCTGGCGCGCACCTGCCGGATGGTGCCCAAACGGCCCTCGCTGATCAGTTCCCTTGCCAGTGCCAGCGCAGGTACGCGCCGGTAGGTGTAACCCACCATGGACTGCACGCCGCGGTCGCGGGCAGCCTGTGCGGCCTCGACCATGGCTTCGGCTTCGGCCAGGGTATTGGCTAAGGGCTTTTCGACCAGGACATGTTTGCCCGCGGCCAGGGCTGCGGTGGCGATCTCGGCGTGCAACCAGCCAGGGGCGCAGATGTCGACGATGTCGATGTCGTCCCGGGCGATCACGTCCCGCCAGTCCGTGGCCGCCTCTGCCCAGCCGTACTCTGCGGCGGCGGCCGCGACCCCGACGGGGTCGCGGCCGACGAGGACCTTCTGTTCGAAGGCCGGAACCTCGAAGTAGCTGGCCACGTTCCGCCACGCGTTTGAGTGGGCCTTGCCCATGAAGGCGTAGCCGATCATGGCCACCCCCAGGGGTGAAGGGCCAGGGGCGGCCGTGTGATCCAGCATCGGGGGCATCCTAGAGGGTAGCGGCGGTAGGGTCCCAGTCGGCGGGCAGCGGGGGAGCCGCCGACGCAGTACTGGCCAGGTCAATGAACGTCCCGGTTTCGATGGATTCGGCGATCGACACCATGGCGTCGAGCACGTGGTAGGCCATCTGCCCCTGGGCGCGGTGCGGAACGCCGGCCCGGATGGCACGGGCCATTTCCAGCACACCGGTGCCGCGGGAGGACTTCGAACCGACGGCTGCTATGACCTCCGGCGCCTCCGCGCCGCGGCGCGTCAGCAGAATATCGCCGTCGAACATATTCGGATCGGGGAAGGCAATGGTCGCCTCGGTCCCGTTGACCTCGACAAAACCGGCCCGCTGCAGGTTGGAGTCAAAGCTGAAGATGCTCTGGGATGACTCGCCTCCTGCGAACTGGGCGATCGCGCTGACGTGGCTCGGCACGGTGACGTCGAATTCCTCGCCGGCCTTGGGGCCGGAACCAATGATGCGCTTCTGCCGGGAGGTGGATCCGAAGGCCGCCACCTTGGCGATCGGGCCAAAGGTCTGGACGAGCGTTGTCAGGTAGTAGGGCCCGATATCGAAGAGCGGTCCCGCACCCTCCTGGAACAGGAAGGCAGGATTCGGGTGCCAGGATTCCGGGCCCGGGGACTGCATCAGCGTCAACGCGGTCAGCGGAACGCCGATGCCGCCTTCGGCGATTATCCGCAGGGCTGTCTGCAGGCCGGCACCCAAAAACGTGTCCGGTGCGCAGCCCAAGCGGACACCTGCGGCGTCAGCGGCTTTAAGCAGTGCGAGGCCACTGTCCCGGTCAAGCGAGAAGGGCTTCTCGCTCCAGACGTGCTTCCCGGCGGTGACGGCAGCGGTGGCAACTTCCACGTGGGCTGCCGGCGTGGTCAGGTTGACGACGATTTCGACGTCGGGGTGGGTCAGGGCAGCCTGGACGCCGCCGGAGGCGGGAATGCCGAATTCTGCGGCGCGCGATGCAGCGGCCTCTTCGAACATGTCGGCCACGACGTGGACCGTCACGTCCGGGAAGCTCGTGAGGTTGCTTAGGTATTCCTTGCTGATGACTCCGGCGCCAATGATGGCGACGCCGACGGGACCGGTCCGCGGAGAGCTTGCCGTTGCCATTACTTCCCTGCCTTCAGGTACGTCAATGAATCGCCGACGGCGTCGAAGATGTCTCCGGTGAAATCGTCCAGTTCCACGACCCCGGCTTCGAGGCTCTTGGCGGCAGCGATGATCTCCCGGATCGGCATCCTGCCGGCGCCGACGGCAACCTGGTCTTTGTCCACCTTGGTTAACGGGCCGTCCTTGATGTGGATGAACTTCACCCGGTCACCGAGCCGTTCGAGCAGTGCGACCGGCTCTTCTCCGCCGACGGCGGCCCAGTAGGTGTCCACCTCGAGCACCACCTGGGGATCCAAATTCTCTGCCAGCACTTCCAGCGCAGATCGGCCGTTGATCCGGTTTTCCAGCTCGAACTCGTGGTTGTGGTAGCCGACGGCGATGCCGTATTCAGCGCCCTTGGCGGCTGCCGCGTTGAGCGCCTTCGCCGTCTCCTTGATGTCGGCCTCTGTGGTCCACCGGGCGCTGTCGACGTGCGGGTCGATGACCGTTCCGATGCCAAGCTTCTGCGCGGCCTGGAAGATTTCGTCCTGGTCGGCGCGGAGCAGGGGGGCATGGCCAGAGGGGGCCGTGAGCCCGTTCGCGCTCAGGGCGGCCGCCAGGGCGTCGGCCGTGGCCACGAAGTTGTACGGCTCCACCGCGGTGAAGCCCAGTTCGGCCACGCGTTTGACCGTGCCTTCCAGATCTTCTTCCAAGGGGCCGCGAACGGTGTAAAGCTGAAGGGAGTAAGTCACAGGTTCTCCTGGCGTAGATGCTTTCGGCCTAAGGCCGATCCCGGCAGTTGCTGGCTCGTGCGCAGCGAATGATTGTTGCGAACCGCCGCACCAGTAAAGCTAGGACAGCTTTTGTCGACAGTCAAGCAAAAGTTGCGCGTGGTCAGCCACCAATAGAGATTGTGACAGGAATAAGCCCGTCATGCTTACATTGATCCATGTCAACTCCGCCCGTCTCCGAGCTGCAGTCCTCCCGCATTCCCGCGTCTGCCGCGCCGGCGGGCGGCCAGTCGCGAACGGGGGAGCTTTTCCAGCTCCTGCGCGACGGCCGGGCACGCACGCGCGCTGAACTCGCCGACATGACCGGCCTGGCAAGGTCAACCATCGCTGCCCGTGTTGACGCGCTCATGTCATTGGGCCTCATTGGTCCGGCCGGTGAGGCGTTTTCCTCCGGCGGGCGTCCGCCGTCGCGCTTCGCCTTCCAGCCCTCCGCGCGCATAGTCATGGCCGTAGACGTCGGCGCCACGCACATCCTTGTCGCGGCCACCGACCTGAGCGGCCGGGTCCTCGCCGAGTCCAGGGTGGACATCGAGATCTCCGCCGGGCCGCAGGCAGTCCTTGACCGTGTCGTGAAACTCTGCCGCACGCTGCTGGCCCGGACCGGCCGGGATGCACGCGAGCTTGCCGGCATCGGGATCGGACTGCCGGGACCTGTGGAACACTCCAGCGGGAAACCGGCCAATCCCCCCATCATGCCGGGCTGGGACGGCTTCGACGTCCCGCACTATATCCAGCGCAGTTTTGATACCCACGTCGCCGTCGACAATGACGTGAACATCATGGCGCTGGGGGAGCGGGCCTTCTATTGGCCCGACGTCGACAGCCTGCTCTTCATCAAAGTCGCCACCGGAATCGGGGCCGGTATCATCAGTGGCGGCCTGCTGCAGCGCGGCGCTGACGGCACCGCCGGCGACATCGGACACGTCCGGGTGCCGCGCGGGGAGGGCCTTCTTTGCCGGTGCGGCAACTACGGATGCCTGGAGGCGCTGGCCTCCGGACCCGCAGTGGCCGCCGCCCTGACCGCCGAGGGAGTGCACGCCGAAACCGGCGAGGATGTACTCGAGCTTGCCCGCCGCGGCAATGTCAAGGCCGTCCAGGCCATGCGCCAGGCCGGCCGCGACGTGGGGGACGTGCTGGCAACGTGCGTAAACCTGCTCAACCCCTCCGTGATCGTTATCGGCGGCGGGTTGGCTGCAGGCGGGGAATACCTCCTGGCGGGCGTCCGCGAGGTGGTCTACCAGCGTTCCCTGCCGCTGGCTACTGCCCGCCTGCGCATCGTCCAGTCGATGGCAGCCGACCAGGCCGGCGTGCTTGGTGCGAGCCGCATGGTCGTTGATGACATTCTCTCCCCTGCAACTATCGAAGCCCTCCTCGAAAAGGCTTAACCAACCCTGGGCCGGGCCTGCGGGGAATCCCCGAAAAAATTCCACCAGCTGAGATTGAACTTTTGATTGACCATCAACATAAGTTCCACTAGTTTTGTGGAAAGTCCGGAGGCCGGACTCTCGATGTGCATTGCGAATCTCAGACAAGGAAGTCATGAAGTGAAAATTCGTACCCTTGCTGCTACTGCTGCTATCGCGGCCCTAGCGCTGACGACGACCGCCTGCGGCGGCAACAGCAACTCTTCTTCCTCCTCTTCCTCCGGTTCGGACGCTTCCGGATCGGGCGGAACCATTACGTACTGGGCCAGCAACCAGGGCACCAGCCTGGACAATGACAAGCAGGTCCTGACACCGCAACTGGAGAACTTCACCAAGCAGACCGGGATCAAGGTCAACCTGGAGGTCATCGGCTGGAACGATCTGCAGACGCGCATCCAGACGGCCGTCACCTCAGGCCAGGCGCCCGACGTCGTCAACATCGGCAACACGTGGGCGGCTTCCCTGCAGTCCACCGGGGCCTTCATGCCCTTCGACGACGCGGCGTTCAAGGCCATCGGCGGTAAGGACAAGTTCGTCAAGACCGCCATGGACACCGGCGGGGTAGCCGGCCAGGATCCGACGTCGGTTCCCGTCTATGGGTTGGCCTACGGGCTGTACTACAACAAGGCCATGTTCACCGCTGCCGGTCTGACGCCCCCCAACAACTGGGAGGACCTGGTCACCGACGCCAAGAAGCTCACCAGCGGCGATAAGTACGGTTTTGCGCTGGCCGCAGGCAGCTACACCGAAAATGCCCACTTCGCCTTCATTAACGCAGCCCAGAACGGCGCGGATCTCTTCGACAAGGACGGCAAACCGACGTTCTCCTCCGACGGCGTGGTCAGCGGGATCGAGCGGTACCTCGACCTGATGCAGAAGGACAAGGTTGTCAACATCGGCAATGCCCAGTACGACAACGGGACCAAGGCAGTCAACGACTTTGCCACCGGCAAGGTAGCCATGATCCTGAACCAGAACAATGCCGACAACTCCATCGTCGCCAACGGCATGACGAGCGACAAGTACGGGGTTGTTCCGTTCCCGGCGCCCTCGGACGCCAAGGCCCAGACGGCCAGCCACGTTGCCGGCATCAACCTGTCCATCTTCAAGAATACGAAAAACAAGGACGCCGCCCTCAAGTTCGTGAACTTCATGACCAGCGCGGAGACGCAGACGGCCCTCGACAAGCCGTTCTCGGCGCTGCCCGTGCTCAATGCGGCCACGCCAAACTTCACCGACAACGCGGATGAAGCGAAAACCTTTGCGGATATCTACGCCAGCAAGGCCAAGCCGCTTCCCCTGGTACCCGCCGAGGACCAGTTCGAAAGCACCGTCGGCAAGGCAATGAACCAGATGTTCGCCAAGATTGCCTCCGGCGGAACCGTCAGCACTGATGACATCCGCACCGCGATGAAAACGGCGGAGCAGCAGGTCGCAGCCGCCGGCTGACGCCACCGGGTGGTGCCGGCAACCCCCGGCACCACCCGTCCGGTCGCCCGCACCTACAGAAAGGTCAGTTCCCGTGGCTGCTGCAACGGCACCCCCTGTCACTACCGAGACCCCTCCGAAGTCCGAGCCCAAGCAACGCCGGCCGCGCCCGTCCGGCTGGTGGCTGCCCTACGCCCTGCTGGCGCCGGCCATCGTCTTCGAACTGGTCATCCACGTCATCCCCATGGTGACCGGTATTTGGATGAGCTTCCTCAAATTGACCAAGGCATTTATCTCCAATTGGGGCAATGCGCCCGTCACCGGCCTGAAGAATTACCAGGTTGCCTTGGACTTCAATGGCGCCGTCGGGTCGGCCTTGCTGCAGTCCTTCCTGGTCACCTGTGCCTTCACTGTCCTGGTGGTTGGCATCTCCTGGACCCTTGGCATGGCGGCGGCCGTGGCCCTCCAGGGCAAATTCCGCGGCCAGGGCTTCTTCCGCACACTCTTCCTGGTGCCTTATGCCCTGCCCATGTACGCCGGCATCATCGCCTGGAAGTTCATGCTGCAAAAGGACACCGGCGCGGTCAACCACTTCATCTATGACAACCTTCATCTGGGCGGGGACAAGCCGTTCTGGCTGATCGGCGACAACTCCTTCGTCGCCGTCGTCGTGGTCGCCATCTGGCGGCTCTGGCCCTTCGCGTTCCTGATGCTGATGGCCGGGCTCCAGTCCATTCCCACCGATGTCTACGAAGCGTCCGCCGTTGACGGGGCCAAGCCCTTCCGGCAGTGGCGCTCCATTACGCTGCCGATGGTCCGGCCGGTGAACATGGTGCTGCTCCTGGTCATGTTCCTGTGGACGTTCAACGACTTCAACACACCCTTCGTGCTGTTCGGCAATGCCCAGCCGCCTGCGGGGGACCTGATCTCCTTCCACATCTACAACGCCTCGTTCCTTACCTGGAACTTCGGCTCGGGCGCGGCCATGTCCGTGATGCTGCTGCTGTTTCTGTTGCTGGTCAGCGGAATCTACCTACTTGTTTTGAACCGGAGGTCCAAGCGTGCGTGAAACCAGCGGATCCAAGGTGTTCCGGATCATCGTCGTTGCACTTCTGACCGTCTTCACGGTGGTGCCCGTTTATGTCATGGTCACCTCAGCCATGAAGCCCCTGGCCGACGTTCAGGGCGCCTTCACCTGGTGGCCGACCTCGGTGACCTTCGCCCCGTTCATTGACATGTGGAAGACGGTGCCGCTGGCATCGTATTTCGTCAACAGTGTCATCGTGGCCGGAGCCGCGACCACCCTGAGCCTGATTATCGCGGTCTTTGCCGCCTATGCGATCTCCCGCTACCGCTTCCTGGGGCGGACTGTCTTTTCCACCACGGTACTGTCGACGCAGATGTTCCCGGGTGTGCTCTTCCTGCTGCCGCTGTTCCTGATTTTCGTGAACATCAACTCGGCCGTGGGAATCCAGCTGGTCGGCACCCGTGCCGGCCTGGTGATCACGTACCTGACGTTCTCCCTGCCGTTCTCCATCTGGATGCTGGCGGGCTACCTTGACGGAATCCCGCGGGATCTGGACGAAGCCGCCAAGGTGGACGGGTGCGGGCCGATGGGCGCCCTGTGGCGCGTAGTGCTTCCGGCCGCGAGGCCAGGACTGGTGGCCGTCGCCATCTACAGCTTCATGACCTCGTGGGGTGAAGTGCTCTTCGCCTCCGTCATGACCACAGACGCCAACCGGACCTTGGCCGTCGGCCTGCAGCTGTATTCCACACAGACGAACGTCTACTGGAACCAGATCATGGCCGCATCGCTGGTAGTCAGTGTCCCGGTCGTGGTCGGCTTCCTGCTTCTGCAGCGCAATTTCGTCGCCGGGCTCACCGCCGGTGCCGTCAAGTAGCGGCCCCGGCTGGAAGGCACGTCAAGGGAGGCGCCGCCAGGGAAGCTTCCCGGCGCGGGTGTGGGGGTCCGTGCCGGCAGCGCCCTCGCGGCGTGGACCCTAGGTGACCATACGTAGGGAGTCGCATTTCGGTCACCGTCCGGCAGCGGTGACGGGCCCGTGATAGCAATGGGACTGATGAAACCGTATTTTTGCCCGCCGGCCGAGCCGCGGCACACATGAGCGCCAACATTCTCGTGAAAGCGCCGCGCGGCTGGATCCTGCTGGTCTCTATCGCGCTCATCGCCCTGAACATGAGGGGCCCCTTTGTCGCCGTGGCGCCGGTGGTCGGCCAGATGCAGCACGATCTCGGATTCTCGCCGGTGGAGCTGGGCTTCCTGACCGGCATCCCGGTGCTCTGCTTCGCTTTGGCCGCGCCGCTGGCCTCCCTTGCCGGGCGAAAGCTCGGCCCGGAGTTCGCGGTCACGCTGACCCTGCTCGGCGTGCTCCTGGGCGTGGTGGTCCGATCGGCGGGCGGGGGCGCCCTCGTCATGCTTGGGACAGTGATTCTCGGCGTCGCCATCACCATCGGCAACATTGTTGTCCCGCTGATCATCCGCAGGGACTTCGCGCCCGCCCGCCAGGGAACGGCCATGGGAATCTACACCGCGGCGCTGAACGTCGGATCCTTCGCGACCTCCATGGTCTCCGCACCGCTGGCAGAGCTCCTGGGCTGGCGCCCTGCCATCGCGGCGTGCGGTATTTTCGCGCTCGCGGCTGCCGCAGTCTGGGGCCTCGCCGTCCGCCGCCGCGCCTTCGTACCAGAGGCCGTGCCCGGGACGGATCCGGCGCGACCCGCCGGCAAGCCGGCGTCGCGATGGATAACGGCGGGCCTCACGGCCGGGTTCGCGGGCCAGGCGTTTTCCTACTACGGCGTGACCGCCTGGCTGCCCAGCCTCCTGTCCGACGAGCTCGGCATGGCGCCTTCAGCCGCCGGGGCAGGGTCCTCGCTCTTCCAGATTTTTGCCATTGCCGGCGGGCTGGGGGTCCCGTTCGCGGCCCGCTTCGCCAACACGACGACGGCGGGCCTCACCCTCGGGCTCTTGTGGCTCACCGTGCCCGTGGGCCTGCTGCTGGCCCCGGAGCTGTGGTGGCTGTGGTCCTCGTTCGGCGGAATCGCCCAGGGCGGCGGCATCACCCTCATCTTCATCGCCATCATCCGGCTGGCCCGGGACCAGGCCTCGGCAGGCCGGATGTCCGCCGTCGTCCAGGGGGCCGGGTACTGCTTCGGGGCCGCAGCGCCGACGCTGCTGGGTTACGTGCACGGGGTTTCCGGCTCCTGGACCGGAGCGCTGCTGCTGATCCTGGGGTCTGTGGCCGCGTTTATCCTCGGCACCTCCCTGTCCCTGCGCCACGTGCCGAAGGCCCACTGAGGCGGCCCCGCATTCGCCGGTATGACAGCCCAGGCCCAGGTTCCGGAGGGAAGCTGGGCCTGGGCTGTCATGTCGACTCCGTTGTCGATGGTGAGGGTGTTCCGTCGCTGGGCTGCCGCCCGGATCTCGGGGTGCCTGTTGCGAAGGGCATGGCAGCCCAGCAGACGGAAATCTGTACGGGCCGGCTTGGCCGCGCGGTTATGCCGGGATGAGCGCGGGGTCCTCGTTGGCGGTGTCGGCGCCGTCGCGGGCCTCATGAAGGAACCGGTCGTAGGCCGGCAGCGTCAGGAAGGCCGGGAACTCGTTGCCGAGCGTAACCTCCTCGAAGATGTCCCGCGCGTCGGCGAAACGGTCGCCTTCGAAGCGTTCCAGTTTCGCGAACTCCTCGTCGAGCATGTCCTCCGCCCACTCGCGGGTGACGACGTCGCCGTCGTCCGTGATGGCCCGGGAGAAGATCCACTGCCACAGCTGCGAACGGGAGATCTCAGCGGTGGCGGCGTCCTCCATCAGGTTGTGGATGGCCACGGCGCCGTTGCCGCGCAGCCAGGACTCGATGTAGCGGATGCCGACCTCGATGTTGTTCCGGATGCCCTGTTCGGTGATGGTGCCGGTGGTCGAGGCGATGTCGAGGAGCGCACGGTCGTCGGGAGTGACGTCCTCGCGGAGGCGGTCGAGCTGGTTCGGACGGCCGCCGAGGACGCCGTCGAACACCTCGCGGCAGACCGGAACCAGGTCCGGGTGCGCCACCCACGAGCCGTCAAAGCCGTCGCCGGCCTCACGGGTCTTGTCTGCGCGGACCTTTTCGATGGCGATCGCGTTAGCTTCGGCGTCCTTGCGGTTGGGGACAGCCGCGGCCATACCGCCGATCGCCATGGCGCCGCGCTTGTGGCAGGCCCGGACGAGCTGCTCGGTGTAGGCCCGCATGAACGGCTGCGTCATGGTGACCTGGCCGCGGTCCGGGAGCACGAAGCGCGGCCCGCGGGTGCGGAAGTTCTTGATCAGGGAGAAGATGTAGTCCCAGCGGCCGGCGTTCAGGCCCGCGGCGTGGTCGCGGAGCTCGTAGAGGATCTCTTCCATCTCGAACGCGGCGGTGATGGTCTCGATCAGCACGGTCGCGCGGATAGTGCCCTGCGGGATGCCGAGCAGGTCCTGGGCCAGGATGAAGATGTCGTTCCACAACCGGGCCTCGAGGTGGTTCTCGATCTTCGGCAGGTAGAAGTACGGCCCCTTGCCCTGGGCGATCAGGCGGCGGGCGTTGTGGAAGAAGTACAGGCCGAAGTCCACGATCCCGCCGGCGATAGGGGTGCCGTCGATGAGCATGTGCTTTTCGGGCAGGTGCCAGCCGCGGGGACGGACCACGATCGTGGGCAGGTCCTCGGCGGCGCGGAGCTTGTACTCCTTGCCCTCCGGGGACGTGAAATCGATCCGCCGCTCCAGCGCGTCGGTCAGGTTCAGCTGGCCCTGGATGACGTTGCGCCACGACGGTGTGGAGGAGTCTTCCATGTCCGCGAGCCAGACCTTCGCGCCGGAATTCAGCGCATTGATCGTCATCTTCTTGTCCACCGGGCCGGTGATCTCCACGCGGCGGTCCTCCAGCCCCGGGGCCGGGGGAGCGACGCGCCAGTTCGGATCGTTGCGGACTGTTTCGGTTTCACGCAGGAACCGCGGATCGTGGCCCTTGGCGATCTGCTGGCGCCGCTCCCGGCGGCCCTGCAGCAGTTCCAGGCGCCGATCCGCCGTGGCCCTGTGCAGCTTGGCCACAAACGCCAGCGCGTCCGGAGTGAGAACCTCGCTCTGCCGGCAAATGGGCTGCGCGGTCAAGGTAATCCCATTGATAGTGAAGCTGTCAGTGAAGCTGTTCATTTCAAATCTCCTTAGAGAAGAAGGAAGTTCGACGGCGGTCGGAGACGTGCGCGCGAGGCCGAAGGTGCCGGTGATGCGGCAGCCTGCGTAAAAGGGCCCTGTGCCGGGGGCCTGTCCTCGCTCAGCGAGGTCAGGCCCCCGACGCGGGGAAGAGCAGGCAGAGCATTACCGGTCCGAAGGCCGGACGCAAGGACCGCCGTCGAACGCTAAGTGTTAGTGGAACTGGCCTTCTTCGGTGGATCCCACCAGGGCCAAAGTGGACGCGTTCGGGTTGAGCGCGGTCGCGATGTCGTCGAAGTAGCCGGTACCGACCTCGCGCTGGTGCTTGGTAGCAGTGTAGCCGCGGGCTTCGGAGGCGAATTCCTTCTCCTGCAGCTCGACGTAGGCGCTCATGCCGTGCCGGGCGTAGCCGTGGGCCAGGTCGAACATCGAGTAGTTCAGGGCGTGGAAGCCGGCCAGGGTGATGAACTGGAACGTGAAGCCCATGGCGCCGAGTTCGCGCTGGAACTTCGCGATTGTGGCGTCATCGAGGTGCTTGCGCCAGTTGAACGACGGCGAGCAGTTGTAGGAGAGCATCTGGTCCGGGAACTCGGCCTTGACGGATTCGGCGAATTTGCGGGCAAGCTCCAGGTCCGGCGTGCCGGTCTCCATCCAGATGAGGTCGGAGTACGGGGCGTAGGCCTTGGCGCGGGCGATGCAGGGTTCGATCCCGTTGCGGACCTTGTAGAAGCCTTCCGGGGTGCGGACCGGCTGTCCGCCTTCGCGGAGGATGAATTCCTGGTCCCGCTCGTCGACGTCGGAGGTGATCAGGGTGGCTGCTTCCGCGTCGGTGCGGGCGATGATGACCGACGGCGTGCCGGCGACGTCGGCGGCGAGGCGGGCCGCGTTCAGCGTCCGCACGTGCTGCTGGGTGGGGATCAGGACCTTGCCGCCGAGGTGGCCGCACTTTTTCTCCGAGGCGAGCTGGTCTTCCCAGTGCACGCCCGCGGCGCCGGCCTGGATCATCGACTTCATGAGCTCGTAGGCGTTCAGCGGGCCGCCGAAGCCGGCCTCGGCGTCGGCCACGATCGGGACCATCCAGTCCTCGACAGTCTGGATGCCTTCGGAGAACTCGATCTGGTCCGCGCGGAGCAGGGCGTTGTTGATGCGGCGCACCACGGTCGGGACGGAGTTGGCCGGGTAGAGCGACTGGTCGGGGTAGGTGTGGCCGGAGTTGTTCGCGTCGGCGGCGACCTGCCAGCCGGAAAGATAGATGGCACGGAGGCCCGCCTTGACCTGCTGCACGGCCTGGTTGCCGGTCAGCGCGCCGAGGGCGTTCGTGTAGTTGCCGGTGCTGTGCTCTTCGGTGAGCTGCTTCCACAGCTTCTCGGAGCCGCGCCGGGCCAGCGTGTGTTCTTCGGAGACACGGCCGCGGAGGCGGACGACGTCGGAAGCCTTGTAGTCCCGGGTGACACCTTCCCAGCGCGGGTCGGCGGCCCACTCGAGCTCCAGGGCGGCGGCCTGCTCGCTTGCCGTGTCCTGCACGGACGGCTGCTGGGTGGGCTCAAATGCTGCAGTCATCTTTGTCTCCTTGGTGGGGTCCGGGGCCGGCCGGCCTGCGTCTCTGCGGGCCTGGCAGGTGGATCCCCGGGTAGTGAATCTTTCCGTAAGACCTACTTTTCTGTACTTTCAAGGGTCTTTCCAGAGCAAGAGTGTGGAAAGAACCGCACTTCTTGACGTATTCTCAAAAAATGCACCCCGCCAGTTGGAACCGCCCGGCTTCGTCACCGTCGTTGCCCTCTGCCCCGGAAGTCGACGTCATCAGCATGGGCCGCCGCGTCCGCCACCTCCGCAAGGCCGCCGGGCTCACGCTCGATGACCTGAGCGCCGCCGTCGGGACAGCACCGAGCCAACTGAGCCTGATCGAAAACGGCAAGCGCGAGCCCAAACTCGGACTGCTCCAGCAGCTTGCCGCAGCGCTCGGGGTCAGCATCGACGAACTCCTCGGCGCGGAACCGCCAAACCGCCGCGCGGCCCTCGAAATCGAGCTGGAGCGCTACCAGCGCAGTCCGATCTACGAGTCCCTCAAGCTGCCCAAAATCCGCATCAGCTCGCGGCTTCCGATGGATGTGCTGGAGTCCATGGTGGGCCTGCAGCACGAGCTCGAGCGCCGGCTCAACGAGCAGATCGCGACGCCGGAAGAGGCCCGCCGCGCGAACGGCGCACTGCGGGCGATGATGCGCGAACGGAACAACTACTTCCCGGAGTACGAGGCCGAGGCGCAGAAGGTCCTGGCCTCGGTGGGCCACACGAGCGGCCCGCTCTCGCACCATGTCATCGCGGACATCGCCGGCCACCTCGGTTTCAGCCTGCACCACGTGGGCGACCTGCCGCATTCCACCCGGTCCGTGACGGATCTTAAGAACCGCCGGATTTATCTCACACAAAATGCCCGGAGCGATCACGACCCCCGTTCGGTGCTGCTGCAGGCCCTGGGCCATTACGTATTGGGGCACCAGACACCCACCAACTACGGCGACTTCCTGATGCAGCGCGTGGCGACGAACTACTTCGCCGCGGCGCTCCTGCTGCCGGAGCAGGCCACCGTGGAGTTTCTGCAGAAAGCCAAGCAGGCCAAGGAGATCGCCGTGGAGGACATCCGGGACGCCTTTGCCGTGTCCTATGAGACGGCGGCGCACCGCTTCACCAATCTCGCCACCCAGCATTTGGACATCCGCACGCACTTCCAGAAGACGCACAAGAGCGGCATCATCTACAAGGCGTATGAGAACGACGGCGTGACGTTTCCGCAGGACCACACCGGCGCCATCGAGGGCCAGTTCTCCTGCCGGAACTGGACGTCCCGGGTGGTCTTCGACGTCGCAGACAAGTTCAGCGCCTACAACCAGTACACGGACACCCCGGCGGGGACCTACTGGTGCACGGCACGGACGGAGCGCTCCGCGAACGGCGAGTTTTCCCTCTCCGTGGGCGTGCCCTACGCACAGGTGAAGTGGTTCCGCGGCCGCGACACCACCGAGCGGTCCAAATCGACCTGCCCGGACGAAAGCTGCTGCAAGCGTCCGCCGGCGGCCCTGGCCTCGGAGTGGGCGGGCAACGCCTGGCCCTCGGCGCGGGCGCATTCGCACTTGCTGGCGGCCATGCCGCCAGGCGCCTTCCCGGGCGTGGACGAAACCGAGGTCTACTCGTTCCTGCAGGCGCACTCCGGGAACTGACCCTCTCTCACTTCCTGCGCGTTTTGGCCTGACGATCCCTCCCTTCCGGCGGCTTTTTGGGGGATGCTCCCTCAGGTCCCGCCACAAGTTGCCAGACGCTCCCTCAGACCAGGTGAGGGAGCGTTTGTCGATCTGTTGCGGAAGGTGAGGGAGCGTCCGGGGATCTGTTGCGGAAGGTGAGGGAGCGTTTGTCGATCTGTTGCGGAAGGTGAGGGAGCGTTCCCTGGACGCGGCTGACAGCGGTCCGGACTATATTGGCCTGTGTCAGCTCATCGATCCACCTCGCGGGAGTGCGCACCCATGGCCAAGGAACTTGCAACCCAGCTTGTCGAACAACTCAAGGCTGCCGGCGTGCAGCGCATCTATGGGATCGTCGGCGACAGCCTGAACCCGATTGTCGACGCCGTCCGCAAGACCGGAGGCTCCGAAAACGGCGGCATTGACTGGATCCATGTCCGGCACGAGGAGGCCGCGGCGTTTGCCGCGGCGGCGGAAGCCCAGCTGACGGGCCGGCTCGCGGTGTGCGCAGGCTCCTGCGGGCCCGGCAACCTGCACCTGATCAACGGGCTGTACGACGCCAACCGCTCCGGGGCGCCTGTCCTGGCCATTGCCTCGCACATCCCGAGCAAGCAGATCGGCAGCAGTTTCTTTCAGGAAACCCACCCGGACCGGCTCTTCAACGAATGCTCGGTCTATTCCGAACTGATCAGCACCGCCGAGCAGGCGCCGAGGGTGATGCACAGCGCCATCCAGCACGCCGTCGCGCTCCGCGGGGTCGCCGTCGTCACCCTTCCCGGTGACATCGCCGGACTGGAAGCGGCCGCCGAAACCCCGTCCCCTGCGGCATTCCGGCCGGCGAGCCTGACACCGGACCACGCCAGCGTGCAGGAACTGGCCGACGCCATCAACGCCGCCGGCAAGGTGGCCATCTTTGCCGGTGCGGGGGTCGAAGGCGCGCACGATGAGGTCATTGCGCTCGCCGAACGGATCAAGGCGCCGATCGGCCATTCGCTGCGCGGCAAGGACTTCATGCAGTACGAGAACCCCTACGACATCGGCATGACAGGGCTCCTGGGCTACGGCGCGGCGGCCGAGGGCATCGAAGATGCGGATCTGCTGATCCTGCTCGGCACGGACTTCCCGTACGACCAGTTCCTTCCGGGGACGCGCACGGCGCAGGTGGACCGGGCCGCGCAGAGACTGGGCAGGCGGACCGACATCGACGTCGCCGTGCATGGCGACATCCTGCCCACGCTCGCTGCCCTCATGCCCTTGATTGAGGCGAAGAAGAGCCGCCGGTTCCTGGACCAGATGCTGAAGAAGCACGACAGGCTCATGAACAAAGCCGTGGGGGCGTACACCCGCAAAGTGGAAAAGACCGAGCCGATCCACCCGGAATATGCTGCGTCCCTGCTGGACCAGGTGGCGGCGGAGGACGCCATTTTCACCGCGGACACCGGAATGTGCAACGTCTGGACCGCGCGGTACATTAACCCCCTCGGTACCCGTCGGCTGATCGGTTCCTACCTGCACGGTTCCATGGCGAACGCGCTGCCGCACGCGATCGGCGCCCAGGTGGCCTACCCCGGGCGGCAGGTGGTCTCGGTCTCGGGCGACGGCGGCCTGTCCATGCTGCTGGGCGAGCTCATCACAGTCGCCGCGCACCGGCTCCCGGTCAACGTGGTGGTCTTCAACAACTCCACCCTGGGCATGGTGAAACTCGAAATGCTGGTGGACGGACTCCCCGACTTCGGCGTCGACGTGCCGGACGCCAACTACGCAGCGGTGGCCCGGACCCTGGGCTTCCACGCCGAGCGCGTCACGGACCCGGCCAAGATCGAGCAGGCCTATCGGGACGCCTTTGCCCACCCGGGCCCATCGCTGGTGGAGCTCATCACGGACCCCCAGGCGCTCTCGCTTCCGCCGAAGATCAAGGGCGCCCAGATCCTGGGCTTCGCCACGGCCATGTCCAAGGTGGTCCTCAACCGGGGCGCCGGTGAGGCCGTCAGCATGGCGCGGAGCAACCTGCGCAACATCCCGCGGCGCTAGCGCGGTTCGAGTTCGCCGGAGGTTCCCGGCGAACTCGCACCTTTCCGGCGAACCGGGCACCGCGACGAGGGTGGACTGGCCGGGGCCGCGGCGCTGACGCCGGCGCTTCGGCGAGAAACGCCGTCAAATCGTGACTCGTGCCCGGTCGCGCGTTGTCAGGCCCGGTGCTTGACTGGCCGTAGGCGGATCCCCGCCGTTCCACTATCGCTTTTTGCGGGCCTTGGGGGCGCGATGAAACGGAAGTCTTCGGCACGGATTGTTGCCGCCGCTGCCGCCGTTGCGCTGGCATTGACGGCGTGTTCGGCATCGCCGCCGGCGCTGTTGAAGGCCAACGGCGTCGAACGCGTTTCGGCGGAGCAGTCAGACTACCCGGCCGAGCTGGCTCAGCTCCGGGTGTCGGCGCGGAAGCTGGGCGCCGCCCTCCTGGCAGACGGCGGGGACTCCGGAAACGGCAACGTGGTTGCTTCCCCGGGCAGCCTGCTGATTGCCCTGGCCATGCTGCGGACAGGAGCGACCGGGAAAACGGCTGCCGAGATGGACAGGACCCTGGGTCTCCCCGCGAACCACCGCGACGAAGCCATGAGCGCGCTGCTCGCATCCCTCGAAGCTTTCGACGGCGATCCCGGCTCGGTGGACGAAAAAAATCCTCCGCGCCAGCCCGTCCTGCACAGTGCAAACGGCCTGTTCGTGGACAAGGGTTTGCCCACCGGGGAGGACTATCTGCACTCCCTCGCCCGGTATTACGGGACCGGCGGGTACCCCGTGGACTTCCAGGACGAGGCCGCCACCAAGCCCGCGATCGACGCCTGGGTGAACAAGAATACCGGCCGACGGATCAAGAAAGCGCCTGCAGAATACGATCGCAAAAATACCTTCAGCGTGCTCAACGCGGTGTACTTCGCCTCGGCCTGGAAGGCCCCCTTCGACCCGGCCGACACCTCCGACCTGTCCTTCACGACGGAGGGCGGCAGGCAGGTTTCCGTCCCCACCATGTCCGGCGTTCAGGACGTTCCCTCAGTTCAGGGTGCGGGCTGGCAGGCGGTGCAGCTGCCCTACGCCGAGGGGTTTGTGATGCGGCTCGTGCTGCCGGATGCCGGGGCTGCCGCGCCCGGGGCAGAAGTCTTCGCGGACGTTGCCCGGGCCCTTGACTCCGCGGCCCCGTCGCCGACGCAGCTCTACTTGCCGAGATGGGATCACAAGAGCAACTTTGAGCTGCGCAAGGTCTTCGCTTCCCTGGGGCTGCGGGAAATGCTCCAAACCGAAACCGACTTCGATTCGATCCAGACCGGCCTCAAGATCAAGCAGGCCGGGCAGTCCGCCAACATCACCGTGGCGGAGAAGGGCACCGTGGCCGCCGCCGTAACCCAGATCAACGCGGAGGCGTCGAGCGGCGCGGCCCCGATGAAGGTGATCCGTTTCGACCGGCCGTTCCAGTACGAAATCGTCCACGTCGAGACCGGGCTCCCGCTCTTCATGGGGAAGGTTGCGGACCCGCGCTGACGGACGGCCGACCGGGATCCACATCGCCGGCAGCTCTCCAGTTCGCCGGAACCTTCCCGCGAACTGGAGAGGCTCCGGCGAACTGGCGGCTTTCCGGCGAGCTGGATGTCACGGACCTAGCGCGGGCCGCCCTGCCAGAGCGCATCGAACGGGGCGCCCGAGGCCACCCGGTTCCGGATTCCCGCGGTCACGAACGTCTTGGCCGTCCGGGCTGCCGCCAGCGGCGTCGCCCCCTTGGCCAGTTCCGCCGTCACCGCGGCGGCCAGCGAGCACCCCGCGCCGGACACGGCCACGTCGCCCACCTTCGGGGCGGACAGGACCTCCAACGTTTCGCCGTCGTAATAGACGTCGACGGCGTCGGGCCCGGCCAGGCGGACGCCGCCCTTGGCGAGCACCGCGGCCCCGCTGAGCTCGTGGATGCGCACGGCCGCGGCCTTGAGGGACTCGACGTCGGTGATTTCCAGCCCGGAGAGCGACTCGGCCTCGAAGTGGTTGGGTGTCACGAAGGTGGCCAGCGGCAGGATCTGGTCCTTGAGCGCCAGGTCGGTGTCCAGCGCATGTCCCGGCTCCTGCCCCTTGCAGATCAGCACCGGATCCAGCACCACGTTTGCGAACTGCCCGTCAGCCAGTGCCGAGGCCACGGTCGCGATGGCCGCGGGGCTGCCCAGCATGCCGACCTTCACGGTGTCCAGCACGGACGGCGCGCCCGAAGCGGGACCGTAGGCCGCCGTCGTTGCCTCCAGCTGGGCCGCGATGACCTGCGGGTCCACGGGGACGAAGCGGTGGTTCCAGTTGTCCTTGGGATCGAAGGAAACGATGCAGGTCAGGTTCGCGATGCCGAAGACCCCGAGTGCCTGGAAGGTCTTGAGGTCGGCCTGCGCCCCGGCGCCACCGGTGGCTTCTGAGCCTGCGATTGTCAGGGCGACGGCGGGGGAGGGCACGGTATCGGAAACAGCCAGGGCAGCGGAATCAAAGGCAGCGGAAGTCATGATCCCATCCTGCCATCCCGCCAAAACCGCCCGCATTGAACCCAGAAACGGGCATTCCATGAACAGTATGAACAAAACCCGCGTGTTCCGCGACACACGGACTAGGGTGGCCGACGGTGTTGCTCACTGGCGGCGCCGAATCCAGGAAGGTTCATTGATGAGCACCCAACTGTCCGAATCGGCCCAGACCAGAAGAGCCGTCGGCAACATCCTCAAAGGCTCCGCCGGCAACCTCGTGGAGTGGTACGACCTCTACGTCTACACAGTCTTCGCAGCGTATTTCCAGTCGCACTTCTTCAACTCCAAGGACGAGCTCCAGGCCGGCCTTGAAGCGATGGCCGTCTTCTCGACGTCGTTCCTGATGCGCCCGATCGGGGCCTGGTACTTCGGCCGCTACGCCGACCGTAAGGGCCGCAAGGCAGCACTGACCCTGAGCGTGACGATGATGTCCGTGGGCTCGTTCGCGATCGCGATCCTGCCGACCCAGGATGTCATCGGCCTCTGGGCCATGATCCTGTTGGTCCTGATCCGTGTGCTGCAGGGCTTCTCCGTGGGCGGCGAGTATGGCACGAGCGCAACATACATGTCCGAAGCGGCGACCACCAAGCGCCGCGGGTTCTTCTCCAGCTTCCAGTACGTCACCCTGATCGGCGGCCAGATGATGGCCCTGCTGGTCCTCGTGATCCTGCAGAATGCTATGCCCAAGGCAGACCTGGGGATGTGGGGCTGGCGCATCCCGTTCGCGATCGGCGGTGTGGCCGCGCTCGTGGTCTTGTGGCTGCGGCGTTCGATGGAAGAGACCTTGTCGGACGAGCAGGTAGAGGCAGCCAAGGCCCCCGCTGTCGCCGGCGAAGCGCGACCCGGCTCGATGAAGCTGCTGTTCACCATGTACTGGAAGCCGCTGCTGGTCTGCATCGGCGTCACGCTCGGCGGCACCGTCGCCTTCTACACGTACACCAACTTCATTTTGAAGTTCATGAACGATACGTCCGGGATCGCCAAGACGGACACGTCGGTGATTAACTTCTGGGCGTTGTTCATCTTCATGCTGCTGCAGCCGGTCTACGGCATCATTTCGGACAAGGTCGGCCGCAAGCCGCTGCTGCTGTGGTTCGGCATCACCGGAGTCCTGTTCACCTGGCCGCTGCTATCCACCCTGGCCGGCACCAAGGATCCGTTCACGGCCTTTCTGCTGATGATGGGCGGCCTCGTGATCGTCGGCGGCTACACCTCAATCAATGCGCTGGTGAAGGCTGAGCTCTTCCCGGCGTCGATCCGTGCCCTCGGCGTCGGACTCGGCTACGCGATCGGCAACTCGCTCTTCGGCGGCACGGTTCCGCTGATCGGCGCCGCGTTCCAGACCGTCGGCCGGGAAGACCTCTTCTTCACCTACGTGACCGTGGCGATCGCGCTTTCGCTGCTGGTGTACATCTTCGCGCTGAAGAACAAGAAATCCACGCACCTGGACCACGAGCAGGGCCATGCTTGGACGCCCGTTACTGACAAGGACGAGGATCTCATTGACGCCTCGCGCCGTTAGGGTTCCCGGGCAGCCCCCGCCGCCGTGTCGACGACAGCCCGGCCCCGGAGCCTACTGGGCGTTGTCAGCAAACCGCAGTTGCAGGATCGTCGCGGCGGTGCCCGCTACGAACATTCCCGCGAGAAACGCCAGGTCGCCCGACGCAGCAGGACGTGGTGCGGCACGAGATCGCCGGATCGTGGCGGGGTCGCCGGGAACTCCCGGCGAATTCGGGCCTTTCCGGCGATTTCGACGGCGGGGAGGGCAGCGTTCCGGCGACTTCGACGCCGCGGAGAGCTGCGGGACGGCAGGGCGCCTCTAGGAGTAGTACCGTCCCAGGGTCTCGGCCTTGAACTCGAAGAAGTCGCCGGCCTCGATGGCCAGGCGCGCGTCGTCGACCATTTTCACCACGAAGCGCTCGTTGTGGATTGAGATCAGCGTGGCCGAGACCATCTCCTTGGCCTTGAACAGGTGGTGGATGTAGGCCCGGGAGTAGTTCAGGCACGCGTAGCAGTCGCAGCCTTCCTGGAGCGGGCCGAAGTCCCGCTTGTACTTGGCGCCGGAGAGGTTGTACCGGCCCGTGGGCGTGTAGAAGGCCGAGTTGCGGGCAACCCGGGTGGGGGACACGCAGTCGAAGGTGTCCGCCCCGTTCTCGATAGCGGTAAATATGTCGTCCGGCTCGGAGATGCCGAGGAGGTGCCTCGGCTTGTTCTCCGGCAGCTCCTCGTTGCACCAGCGCACGAGCGTGCCGAGGTTTTCCTTCTCGAGCGCCCCGCCGATGCCGAAGCCGTCAAAGTTCATGGCGCCGAGGTCGCGGCAGGCCTTGCGCCGCAGGTCCTCGTACTGGGCACCCTGGATCACCCCGAACAGGGCCTGGTACGGCTTGCCCGCACGCTCGGCGGTCAGCCGGAAGTGCTCGGCGATGCAGCGCTCGGCCCAGCGGCGGGTCCGTTCCAGGGATTCCTCCTGGTAGCCGCGCGAGTTCTGCAGCGTGGTGAGCTCGTCGAAGGCGAACATGATGTCCGCGCCGATCCGGTGCTGGACATTCATGGAGATCTCGGGGCTGAAGCGGTGCCGGTCGCCGTTCAGGTGGCTCTTGAACCACACGCCGTCCTCGTCCACGTGGGCCAGGCGTTCCTTGCCGGGGGCGACGGCGTCGTCCGGGCCGGAATGGTCCACCGACTTCATGTCGATGACCTTCTTGAACCCCGAGCCCAGGCTCATCACCTGGAACCCGCCGGAATCCGTGAAGGTGGGCCCGGGCCAGTTCATGAAGGCGCCCAGCCCGCCCGCCTCGTCCAGGATGTCCGCACCCGGCTGCAGATACAGGTGGTAGGCATTGGCCAGTACGGCCTGCGCGCCCAGTTCGGCGATGGATTCCGGCAACACCGACTTGACCGTGGCCTTCGTGCCGACGGCGATGAACGCGGGCGTCTGGATCTCGCCGTGCGGGGTGGCGATCGTCCCGGTCCGGCCCAGGAACTCCCCGCCGTTCTCCGCCACCTGCCCGGCCGACGGCGGGCACGCCTCGCTCAGGCGTTTGCCGACGCGGAAGGAAAACTCGGATTGCCGGGCGGGCGCGGCGGGCAAAGGACCGGAGACAGGATTGGCTGGCACCGTTCAAGTGTGCCAGCTAACAGCCGTCAACCTTTAGTGCAGGGGTTCGGATGTGGGGTAGTTCTCAGCCCGCCATTTGTCCCAGTAGTTGCGGACCGACTCCAACTGATGCGCCCCGAGATCGTAGGTCGAGACGATCACGAGGGAGCCGCCGTCGGGCCGGATATCGGGGATGGCGGGCTGCTCCGCCACGATCACCAGGCCCTCCCCGTGTTCGGCGTAGTGGTGGACCGTGAGCCCCACCTGGTGGTTGCTGCGGAACCACACCTTGCCGGCAACTTCCTCGCCGGTGGCCAGGGTGAGGGAGTAGGGTTCGCCGGGCTTCGGGACATCGCCGAGCCCCAATCCTTCGATCGCCGACCCACCGCTCCCGGGAACAGAGAAGAAGAACGTCCTCCGCTTCCCGTGCGGGTGGCGCTCGAGGACGAAGCGCAGCTGCTGCAGGAAGGTCAGCCAGCCCTGCGTGATGTCCTCGTCCCACGCGGCCCACTCGGAATTGTGGTCCACCGCGGCCCTGGTGACGCTGACTTCCGTGCCGGCGGGGACCGGCTTCAGGGTGAAGATATCTCCGCCGTCGACCACGAGGGAGGTGTGGTCCGCGCCTTCGACCACGTTGGGACTGAAGTAGATTTCGTTGATTTCGGCGGCCTGGTCATCGGCTTCCCAGCCGTGCCACTGTGCCACCTTGGACGGCTCGCGCAGCATGGTCCAAACTTGCTGCGCGTCGGAATTGATCACAACGCTCAGATTGTTCGTCATGGGCTGAATCTACAACGCCCGGTCACGGGCGGGTAGGGCCAAGCAGCTTCCAGTTCTCCGCCGGGCGCCCCTGTGCGGGTCAGGAGCGGACGGATTCGAGTTCGTTGGCGATCCTGCGTTCGAGCTCAACCGCGCCGATGGTTTCCGAGCCGCCGTGGGCGCGCAGGAACAGCAGGGCCTCGAGCCGGAGCCGCCGCCATTCGCGTTCCGCGTCCGGATTGGAGTTATCGATCGAGCGGAAGATTTCCTTGTCGTACAGGTTCGGTTCGTTGAGCGAGCGCTGCCGGACCTTGGCGTTGATCCGGGCCTTGAACGGATCCGCTTCCATGGCGTCCGGGGTGCGGAGGAACTTCTCGTAGACTGCCGCGCGTTCCTCCTGGCCAAGCTGGCGGCAAATGAAGCTGGACAAGGCCAGGGACGCCTCCACCGACGCCCAGCGGCCCGGGTTGCCGTCGAAGGGGAGGACGTTGAGCAGGTCGGCGACGGCGAGGGAGTTCTCGGCGTCCTTGAACATGATGAACAGCTCGTGGGCGAGGTCGCTGAGGTCCTTCAGGCAGCTGCCGGACTTGGTGTTGATGCCCTTCGCCAGCCGCTCGCTGAGCAGCAGGACGCCTACGGCGCCCGGGTGCGCCTCGGCCACGGCCTCCACCACGGACTCCGGGGTGCCTTCGAGTGAGGGGATCAGCGCCAGGTCCTCCTCGCTGGGTCCGCTGACCGCGGGCGGTGCGGCCGGCAAGGGCGGCACGACGACGGCGGGCGCGGCTGTCTCGCTGCCCTCAGTCCCTCCTTCCGCCGGGAGCCGGCCGGCAGCCACCGGGGAGCCTGCGTCCTCGGAGTCGGCCGGGGCGGTGTCCGCGGCGGCCGCGATTTCCGTGGTCTCCGGTCCGGATTCGGCGCCCGTGGTCAGGACCGTGGAGCCGGCAGCGATCCGCAGCACGCCGCCGCCGGTGAGGGTGGCCAGAACCATGGCGGGCGAGCCGAAATCGTCGGATTCGACCTCCACCCGCTGGATCTCGGCCGAGCGGTTCCCGTCGGGCAGGAGCAGGTGGTCGCCGCTCTGCAGAGATCCAGCCTGCTGTTCGCTGTAGTTCCGGGAGGCTGGCAGGTGGGTCATCGGGAGTCCTTAAATTCTCTTGCGGTCCGCCCACTAGTCTACAAAGGCGGATGCGTGAAGTCGGGGACGCAGGGGACCCCTCGAGCGTCCCGGGCGTGGCTCCGGGACCGCGCGCAGGGCTTAGTTGCCGACGCCGGCGAAGGCCAGCGCCTGCCGGATGAGGGCGCCGCGGCCGCCGCTGAATTCGAGCTGCACGTCCGAGCTCATGACTTCCTGCGGTGTCATCCAGGTCAGTTCGAGGGCGTCCTGCCGCGGGGTGCATTCGCCCGTGACCGGGATGATGTAGGCCAGTGCCACGGCATGCTGCCGGTCGTCGGTGAAGCCCGTGTGGGACGGGGACGGGAAGTATTCGGCCACGGTGAACGGCACGGGGCTGATGGGCAGCTGCGGGAAGGCCAGCGGGCCAAGGTCCTTCTCCATGTGGCGGAGCAGTGCTGCGCGGATTGTCTCTCGGTAGAGCACCCGGCCGGAGACGAGGGAACGGACCATGGTGCCGTCTTCGTCGGCCTGCAGGAGGGTGCCGACTTCGTTCACGAACCCCAGGGGGTCCAGCCGGACGGGAACGGCTTCGACGTAGACCATCGGCAGCCGGCCGCGCGCCTCAAACAAATCGTCGTCGGAGAGCCAGCCGGGATTCGGGTCAGGGGTGCGAACGTTCATGGTTAAGTTCTACCCCATCCCCGCGTGTCCGGCTCGCCGCACTCACTCGGCAGAGGGCGCCGCGGAAATCCAGATGGCGTGTGGGTGGGCGGCGTGGCCTTCAGCCTCCGGGCTGCCCACATGGAGTGTCGGGACCGCGGATTCCTCGATGACGGCCACGTCGTGCCCTGCCTCTTCAAGGCGTTCACGCAGGGCGCCAAGGTCTCCGCCGTATTCGAAGCCCAGTCCTGCACGCCCGGACCCGGGCCCGGCGCCGACCATCAGGACGCCGCCGTTTTTCGTCGTGAACGCCTCCGCCTCGCTGCTGTCGGCGCCGCCGCTGCCCGGAACCGGGCGCGGCAGCGCACCGATGCTGCGCAGGGTCTGTGCCGCGGCCGCGGCATGCTCGGCAAACCAGACGCCGACGACGGCCAGCCCGGGGTCTGCCTCCGCCGAGCCGCCCCAGCTGCCATCGGCCGCGCGCGTTGCCGGGTCGGCCAGGAAGCCGAAGCCGTCCCGTGCAGTGACGCGGCAGGATGAGCCGTGATCAGCCTCGATGACCTCCGCCGACGTGCCGCCGTCGGACGCCGCCTCGTTGGTCCGCCGGGCGAACTCCGCCAGGTCGCCGACTTCGACGCCGAGTGAGGTGGTGCCGTCCCCGGCGGAGCCGTCCTCCACGCGGTGGAGCGCGAGCCGGCCGGAGCCGGCGTCGAACTCCCGCCAGGTGGGCTCATCAACGGTCTTGACCATGCCGAGGTCGGTGAGGAGCCGCTCCCACTCGTCCAGGCGGGAGGTGAAGTGAATCGGGCGGACGCGCAGCATGGTTTCTCCTCGGTGTGGACGGGTTCCTGCTCTCAGGGATATCGTGCCACCAAAGCACCGCGCGCTCTGCCCGGAAGAAGATACGCAATGGCAATTGAACTTGAAGAACTGCTGGTGAAGGACGCCGCCGGCTGGCGCGCGTGGCTTCAGGCGCACCACGCGCAGAGCCCCGGCGTGTGGTTGGTTCTGCACAAAAAAGGCGGTTCGGTCACGGAGCTGGACTACGACGCCGCCCTCGACGAGGCGCTGTGCTTCGGTTGGGTTGATGGCCAGCTCCGGCGACGCGACGAGGAAAGCTATTGCCAGCGGATGACCCGCCGCGGACCCAGAAGCCCGTGGTCGGCCCGCAACGTGGGCCACATCCAGCGCCTCGAAGCAGCCGGGAAGATGGCCGCAGCCGGGCGTGCCGCCGTCGAACGCGCCAAGGCGGACGGCCGGTGGGAGGCTGCCTACTCCGGCGCGGCCGAGGCGGAGGTGCCGGAGGATCTCGCCGCCGCAATCGCCGCCGTTCCCCGGGCGCAGGCAATGTTCGAGATCCTGACGTCCGTCAACCGGTACGCCCTGATCTACCGCACCAACGCGGTCAAGCAGGCCGCTACCCGGGAGAGGAAGATCGCCGGGTTCGTGGAGATGCTGGCCCGCCACGAGACCCCGTATCCGCAGGCCAAGAGGCCCGGCCCCTAGCGGGCCCCCGGCGAGTTCCCAGCCGTTGTCTTGGGTACCTGCAGATACGGATGGCAGACTTGATCGATGCTCTCTGTCCAGCGCCAGCCGCGCACCCCTTCCCGTCCGCCGCTGCGCTCCCAGCGCGCCATCTTCTTCGGCGCCGCAGGCTTGCTGGTGGCCGGGGATGCGGTCTTCTGGGTCGTCCTGGCCGCCGTACAGTCGAACAGCGGGCTGGCGGCGCTGGACGCGCCCGTTCATGACGGCCTCGTCGCGTCGCGGAACCCGCTGGCCACCGCCCTGCTCACCGCGGTGACCACGGTGACGTCCCCGCTGTGGATGACCGTGATCGGGTTCGCGCTGGCCCTCGGGTGGGCTGTGTGGAAGCGGGAAGTCTGGCGGCCGGCCCTCCTGATCGGCGCCATGGCGGCAACATTTGCGGTGTCCACGGTGATCAAACACCAAGTGGTCCGCGCCAGGCCCTCGGCAAGTGATTTCATGCTTGGCCCGGACGACGCCCTGTCATTTCCCTCCGGCCATACCTTCGGTGCCGGCGTCTTCCTGTCCGTCCTCGTCTATCTGCTGGTGGCCGGCCGGGTGAAGCGGACGACGGCGGTGGCCGCCTTCGCGGCGGCGGGCCTCGGAACCGCCGCGGTGGCCCTCAGCCGGCTATACCTGGGCTATCACTGGCTGACGGACGTGCTCGCCTCAATGGGCCTGGCGGTTGCCGTCACGGGAATCGTCATCCTTGCTGACGGTCTGCGCACGGCCAGGAACACCCGGGTCACTCCGGTTGCCCAGCCCCCAGCACCCGGCTCCGCAGAACCCGGCCCTGCAGCGCCCGTTTCCTCAGAACCCGACACCCATCGCCTGGGCGAGAACCACGGCGGACGCTGAGGACCACGCCTGCGGGTGGCACGACGCCGGATACGGGACCGCTGCGCCGGACTCCTCAGACCGGACTCCGGCAAACACCTCCGGCAGCCGGTGCCCGAACGAAGCCGCCGCCGCGAGCAGGCCGTCGGCAAGGGTCCGTGCCTCCGGCATGAAGCCTTCGGCCAGTAGCCCGCGGACCGCAATGGCGCTGTCGTGGCTCCAGACGGAGCCGCAATGGTAACTGAAAGGCCAGAAGCCCGCGGCACGCCGGGAGATGGTGTGCACCCCATAGCCGGAAAAAAGCTCCGGGCTGAGCAGCCGGTCTGCGACCAGCCGGGCTTCGCCCCCGTCCAGGATGCCAGTGCCCAGCAGGTGTCCCATGTTGGAGCCCGGGATATCCAAGGGGACGCCGTGCCCATCGAGGGCCATGGCGGGGAAGGGCCCGCCATCGTCCTCCACCCAGAAGTGCTCGCGGAATTTCTGTTGCAGGGCCCCGGCGAAGTCCCGCAACGCCTGGCCGCCGGGTTCGCCGTAGGCATCGAAGAGCTCCGCCGTCTGCAGCGCGGCCTGATAGGCGTAGGCCTGCACCTCGGACAGGGCGATCGGGCCCTCTGCCTGCCGTCCGTCTCGGAACTGCATGGCGTCCCGGGAGTCCTTCCAGCCCTGATTGCTCAGGCCGTGGCCGGTGGCATCCTTGTAGCTCAGGAACCCGCCGTCGCCGCCTGCAGAGAGCATCCACTCCGCAGCCCGCCCCGCGTTCGGGAGCAGGGCCCGGACGGCGTCGTCGTCCCGGCCGGCACGCCAGAGCTCGCCGAGCAGGCAAAGCCACAGTGGGGTGGAATCCACGGCGCCGAAGTACACCGGAGGCAGGCGCAGGCCCTGGCTCTCGAGTACCAGTTCCTTGGACCGGAGCTCGTGGAGGATCTTTCCGGGCTCTTCTGCGGCCGCGGGGTCCGTCTTGGTGCCCTGGTAAGCGGCGAGGGCACGGAGCGTGCCGGCGGCCAGCCCGGTGTCCAACGGCAACAGCAACCGCGCCGCCCACAGTGAATCCCGTCCGAACAAGGTGAAGTACCAGGGTGCCCCGGCGGCAAGGAACGGCGCATCCGGAAGTTGGCGGGTGGCCAGGCGGAGCCCCGCCACTTCATCGAGCGAGTTGTCCAGGAGCAGTCCCAAAGTCCCGGACGGGCTGGTCCGGGGGCGGCGTGAGGCCAGCGGGCGGGCGGCCACCACGGCATCGTCGGCATCGGCCAGCACGGCCTGCCATTCCGCCTCGAACGGGCGTCCGCGCCCGGCCGTCCCGCGCCAGATGAGCCGTTCTCCGGGTGTTACGTTGCCTGCAGCCGCCACCGTGAGGCTCCTGCCGCCGTCGCGCCAGCGCAGGGCCGAGTCGTCCGCCGACAGTGGCTCGACGGGATCCCGGAAGCGGCTGAGCCGGATGGCGGCCATGTCCGTGAAATCCGCGGCCAGCTCGATTTCGATCTCCACATCGAGGGCGTCAAGCGAGGTGCTCAGGTGCAGCGAGTGCCTGACTACTCCCGGTGTGACCGTCCAGACCTGGAGGAGTTCGACGGCGGGATCCTCCGTGGGCCCCGGGATGCCGCGGACGAGTCCCCTCACGCGCAGCACACCGCCGGGTTCGGCCTCGACAGTGGCTGGTTCGGGCTCGAAGCCGTTGACCCGGACAAGGGCCCGGCACAGCATCCGGGTATCGCCGTGGAGCAGTCCGGTGAACCCGCCGTCGCCGGCCGCGCCGCCCGCCAGGCGCCCGTCAGGGTCCAGCCACAGCTGTGTAGGGGCGGCAATGGAGCAATGCTGGCGGTGAAGCCCTGGCTGAACAGTCATGCGCTCCACACTATGCCGGGCGCGGGGCGCGCTCAATGCTCCGCGCCGAGTTAGGCGAGCCGGAGGCAGCGGCCGGCAGGGTGCCTATTCGGCCGCGATGTCCTCCATCGGGAACGCAACGCCCTCGCCCACGACGCGCAGGGACAGCTCGGTTCCCGGGCGCGCGATCGAGGCGTTCCAGTGCCGGATGGTGATGATTTCGCCGCCGCCGGGGTAGCGGTGATCGGCGACGGCCCCGGCCGCGAGGAGCGGCGGGACGGCAAGCTTGAGCCGCACTGTGGTCTCGGGTCCGAAGTAGTCCGTGTCCACCACCACGCCGCGGATGGGTCCGTCCTCGGCGATGCGGATCTGCTCGGGACGCAGCATCAGCTGGACCCGTCCCTGGGCCGGCGGACGGCGCACGGGGATGCCGCCCAGCGAGCACGTGGCCAGTGAGCCCTCCATCCAGGCATCAAGGATGACGGCGTCGCCCAGGAATTCCGCGGTGGCCCGGTCCGCCGGCCGGGTATAGACGACGAACGGGTTGCCGATCTGCGCCAGTTTCCCGCCGCGCATCACCGCAACCTGGTCCGCAAAGGACAAGGCCTCCGCTTGATCGTGCGTCACCAGGATCGTGGTCACGCCGGCGTCATGCAGGACTTTGCCCACGGCGCGGCGTGTGGCCACCCGGAGGCCGGCGTCGAGGGCGGAGAACGGCTCATCCAGGAGCATGAGCTCCGGCTCCCGGGCCAGCGCGCGGGCCAGCGCGACGCGCTGCTGCTGGCCGCCGGAAAGCTGGTGGGGCCTGCGCTTCGCCATGGCCGCGTCCAGGGAGACCATGTCCAGCAGCTCGCCGACCCGCGCTTTGACGCCGCGCCGTCCGCCGGGGAGTTTGTCTGCGTCGAGGCCGAAGGAGATGTTCTGCCCGACTGTCAGGTGCGGGAACAGGGCGCCGTCCTGTGCCACGTAACCGACGTGGCGCCGGTGCGCCGGGACCCAGACGCCGTCGCCCGCCACCTTGTTACCGTTGAGGGAGATGGTGCCGGTGTCGGGGTGCTCAAAGCCGGCGATCAGCCGCAGGAGAGTGGTCTTTCCAGAGCCTGACGGGCCGACGATCGCTGTCGTTCCGCCTTTGGCCACGGAGAGGTTCACGCCTTTGAGCACGGACTGGGGGCCGAAGTTCTTGGTGACCGCGTCGACCTCCAGGTGGCTGTTGGTGCTGGGGGCCACGGATGCCGCGATCCGGGGCTCCGGGAGCCGTGCGGAGGAGTTGTGCGAAACGGAACGCTCGGTCACTGTCCGGCTACTTTCTTGGACTGCTGGAAGAGGAGATAGGTCATGGGTGCCGAGATCACGATCATCAGCAGCGCGTAGGGGGCCGCGCCGGCGTAGTCGATTTCGCTGCTCTTGCTCCAGAACTCGGTGGCGAGCGTCCGCGTGCCGTTGGGCGAGAGCAGCAAGGTGGCCGTGAGTTCATTGACGATTCCGAGGAACACCAGCGCGGCCCCGCCCGCGGCGGCGGGGGCGGTGAGGCGCAGCGTCACGAGGAGGAATGACAACAGCGGAGGCTTGCCCAGCGCCTGGGCCGCCTCGTCGAGTTCCTTGGGCGCCTGGGACAGGCCGGAGCGGATATTGACCAGCGCCCGCGGCAGGAAGAGCAGCACGTAGGCGGCGATCAGCAGCCCGGCCGTCTGGTAGAGGCTGGGGACCATCCGGATGCTGACCGTCACGAACGCCAGCCCCACCACGATCCCGGGCATGGAGCTGGTGACGTAGTTCGACAGTTCCAGCGACTTGCTGAACCAGCTGGGATGCCGCACGGCCAGATAGGCCATGGGGAACGCGACGGCGGTCGTTGCCACGGCGGCGGCCACGCCGTACGCGAGTGTCTGAAGCAGCGCCGGCAAAAACTCATCCGCCGCCCAGATCCCCGGGCCGCCGGCGACAATCCAGCGCAGGACAAAGGTCAGCGGAAGGCCGAAGGCCAGCCCGGTGAGGGCGAGCAGGGAGAGCTGGGCGGGGAGCTGGTAGCCGCGCAGGGGCAGGCGCAGGGCGCGGGCCTGGGCGCCGGACCCGACCCTGGCGTACCGGGCACTGCCACGGCTGCGCACTTCGACGAGCAGCAGGATGAGGCACAGGAAGACCAGCACGCTGGCGAGCATGTTACCGGCGGTGCCGTTGAAGGTGGACTGGTACTGCACCATGATCGCGGTGGTGAAGGTGTCGAACCTGATCATGGCGAAGGCCCCGTATTCGGCCAGCAGGTGCAGGGAGACCAGAAGGGCGCCGCCGGTCATGGCGACGCGGAGCTGGGGCAGCACCACGCGGAAGAAGGCGCGCCACGCGCCGAGGCCCAGGGAGGCCGCGGACTGTTCGATCGCCGGGTCAAGGCGGCTGAGCGTCGCTGCGGCGGGGATGTACACGAGCGGGAAATACGACAGTGTGGCGATGAGGACACCGGACCACAGGCCGCCGAGGGAGGGAACGGCAGAAACCCAGGCATAGCTGTTGACGAAGGCGGGGATGGCCAGCGGCGCGGCCAGGAGCACGGCCCACCATTTGCGGCCCCTCAAGTGCGTGCGTTCCACCAGCCAGGCGCCGCCCACGCCGAGAACCAGGCACAGCGGCACCGTCACCACCGTCAGCAGGACCGTGTTCAGCAGGAGTTCGCCCACCCGTGCCCGGAAGATCAGGCCGACGGCGGTCTCCCAGCCGGTGGACGCCGTCATGACGATGACGTAGCCCAGGGGAATCAGCGAGAACACGGCGATCAGCACCGCCACGATCGCCACGACAGAAACGCCGAAAGGCGGGCGGGGGCGCGTGCCCCGGCCCGCCGTCGTTGTGTCCCCGGATTTGCCGGGAACCGCCAGCTTGGTTGTCACCTCGGTTACAGCAGTCCCGCCTGGGTCATCAGCTCGGTGACCTTGGCGGAGTTGAGCTTGGCCGGATCCACGGTGGGTGCCTGCAGGTCCTTGATCGGCACGAGCTTGTCATTGGACGGGACGTCGGAGGCAATGGCGTACTCGAAGGAGGTGCCCTTCTGGAGCACTTCCTGGCCCTTCTTGCCGGTGATGAACTTCAGGAATGCCTGGGCTGCCGCCGCGTTCTTGGAGGACTTCAGCACGCCGCCGCCGGAGATCGAAAGGAACGCGCCCGGATCCTGGTTCTTGAAGTAGTAGGGCGTGACGTTCTTCGAGTTCTCGCCGGTCTTGGCCATGTCGCCGTAGTAGTAGTAGTGGTAGATCAGGGCGGCGTCGACCTCACCGGCGTTGACAGCCTTCATGGCCGTGCTGTTGCCCTTGTAGGACTTGTAGTTCTCCTTCATGCCCTTGAGCCAGTCCTTGGTGGCGGCTTCGCCCTTGAGTTCCAGCAGGGCGGAAACGACCGCCTGGAAGTCGGCGCCGGACGGCGACGCCGCCCATTTGCCCTTCCACTCGGGTTTGGCCAGGTCCAGCATGGACGTGGGCAGCTTGTCCTCACTCAGTTTGGTCTTGTCATAGACCAGGACTGTGGAGCGCGCCGCGATGCCGGTCCATTTGTTGGTGGAGGGGCGGAACTGGGCGGGCACCTGGTCGACGGTGGCTTTGTCGACGTCGGTGAACAGGCCGGCGGTTTCGACCTGGGCCATGGCGGGGGAGTTCTCGGTGAGGAAGACATCGGCCGGGGAGGCCTGGCCTTCCTGGACGATCTGGTTGGACATTTCAGTGTCGTCACCTTGGCGGAGGGTGACCTTGACGCCGGTTTCCGCCGTGAACGCGTCCACCCATTCCTTGGTCAGGGCCTCATGCTGGGCGTTGTAGACCGTGATTTCGCCGGACACTTTGCCGTCCGCGCTGCTGACGGAGGGGGAGGCCCCGGAGCCACAGGCGGAGAGGCCGAGGGCTGCGGCGGCGGCAAGGGCTATGCCCGCCAGCGCGTTGGTGCGGATCTTCATGGGGCTACTTTCTGCCAGGAAACGGTTAGTAGCCCTAACCCCCGTGAGCGGGGAAGTTAGGGCATGCTCACTAACAAAAACTGTAGGTTAGCCAAACCTAAGCAACCAACCCGGACGCCTGTTAAGTGACCAGGATCACAGGAATTACGCAACTATTGCGTGACTTAATTCCCGATAGGCCCCTCTGGGGCGGATCGCGGCGCAAGATGTTCGGGTCTCCCCCCGATTGCAGCGGCTGCCTCCAGTGCCATCCAGGCCTGGAGCTGGGTGGAAAGTTCGACGGCGGCGCCCGCCGGGTACCTGCGGCGCGCCGGCACGTCGGGGTGGCTGGAGAAGACCAGCCGGCCGCCCCTGCGCGCCAGGGGTTCCTGGGCGGAAACGATGCGGCGTCCTTCCCAGAAGGCTTCGGCGGTGTCGTACACCAGCGTGGATGCGGTGGCGCGGGTCTCGGCAGGGAGCCGTTCGTCGGCGGCGGCCAGCGCCAGGTAGCGGACCAGGATCCCGGTGAACAGGCCGCCGTCGCCGGTTCCTTCGCAGCGCAGCACCGTGGCACTGCGTCCCGTCGGCGTGGCCGGCAGCGTGAGGCTCCGGGCCACGGAGGCCACGAGGGCCGACGCCCGCGCCAGGTTGGCATCGCCGCCAAGCTCCAGGAGGGCGCCGAGGACGGGGCCCTGGTTGTAGGTGTAGATGGCGCCTTCCAGGACCGTGTCGCCGGTGCCGGTGATCCGGAGCCCGTCCTGGTACATGCCCTGTTCCGGGTCGTAGAGCCGCGAGTCGAGCCAGTCCAGCAGGGCCTGCGCCCGGTCCGGCCGCCCGGACCGGGCGCAGAAGAGGGCCACAGGCGCCGTGGCGGGGGTGTTCTTAAAGTCCCGCTTCTTGCTCCAGAAGATCCCGCCGCCCAGATCGTCCGTGGCGGCGGATTCGAACTGCAGTGTGAGGCGCTGCAGAACCCTGGCGTTGCGGGGGCCGCCCGGTTTGCCGGCTTCTTCGGCAAGCTGCTTCAGCCGCAGGACGGAAAGGGCCAGCCAGGCCATGTCGTCGTAGTAGTTGTTGACCACGGTGAAGAAGTTCCGCAGCCGGATGCCCGTGAGCAGTTGGGAGGCGAGCTTTCCGGCGCTGGGCCGGTTCTCGCCGTCGAACCTTTCCTTGGGACGGAACCCGCTGCCCTGTTCCCGGTGGGCGGCATCTACGAGGCAGTCCAGGTAGTGTGCCTGCCACCAGTAATGCCAGGGCCGGCCCAGGTTCTTCAGCCCGCTGGAGGGCCGCACGGTGGCGGCGATGTGCGTCTCCGGCAGGAAGAAAAGCCGCTGACCGAACAGCCTCGTCACTGACCGGGCCGCCTCGTCGGCGCGGAAGAACCAGTTGGGGCGGGCAGGGGGGTCTGCGGGGGTCATGGCCCCAGCCTAGTTGCGGCGGCGCTGAAGATCCGGCATCGTCGCCGTCCTTGGTGCCGGGACCGCCGGGGCGAAGGTGCGGAATGTGCGCATTCCAGTTAACATTCACTAACTAACGTTCCTTGGAGGCCGGCGGCTGCAGCGCAGTCTACGGCGGCACTTCACGGCCGGAATCGGGTTCCACATCAAGGAGGATGCATGGACATCAAAGGTACTGTTGCGCTGATTACCGGCGGGGCCTCGGGGCTGGGGGCCGCGACAGCCCGGCGCCTGTTCGACGCCGGCGCGTCCGTGGTGCTGGTGGACCTGCCCGGCTCGGCCGGGGATGCCTTCGCCGCCGAACTGAACTCCAGGAGTGCGGTGGGCGCGGTGGCCCCGGATGTTGGTACGTCCGCGGGGCGTGCCAACAGGGCCGTCTTCGTCGCCGCAGATGTCACCAGCGAAGAGCAGGTACAGGCCGCCGTCGACGCCGCCGTCGCTGCGGGCCCGCTGCGGATTGTGGTGAACTGCGCCGGAATCGGCACGCCCGGCAAGGTCCTGGGCCGCGACGGCGTGCTCCCGCTGGAGAACTTCAACCGCGTCATCCAGATCAACCTCGTGGGTACCTTCAATGTGATCCGCCTGGCCGCCGCCGCGATGGCGGCCACCGAGCCGGCCGTCACGGAGCTGGGGGGTCCGGAACGGGGCGTCATCATCAACACTGCCTCGGTCGCCGCGTTCGACGGCCAGATCGGACAGCCCGCCTATGCCGCCTCCAAGGGCGCCGTGGCGGCAATGACGCTGCCGATTGCCCGGGAACTCGCGCGCTCGCTGATCCGCGTCGTCACGATCGCGCCGGGTATCTTCGAGACCCCCATGATGGCAGGCCTGCCGCAGGAGGCCCAGGATTCCCTCGGCCACCAGGTCCCGCACCCTTCCCGGCTGGGCCGCCCGGCCGAGTACGCGAACCTGGCCGCGCACATCGTGGACAACGCCATGCTCAACGGCGAGACCATCCGCCTCGACGGCGCCATCCGGATGGGACCCAAGTGACCGCTCCGGCCGCCCCGTCCGCAGCCTCCACGGCGGGACTGCCCACGGCTGATTTCTTCGACTTCGAATCCCTGCTCAGCGCAACCGAGCAGGAGAAGCTGAACGAACTCCGGGAGTTCCTGGCCCGCGAGGTCGCCCCCTTCGCCGCCGACTGGTGGAACAAGGCAGAGTTTCCCGCGGATATCCTGCCCAAGCTGGCGGCGCTGGAGCTCAGCGCCCCCGCCCAGCGCGGCTACAGCAACCTGTTCGCCGGGCTGGTGATCGCGGAGATGACCCGGGTGGATACCTCCATAGCGACGTTCTTCCTGGTCCATCACGACCTCTTCGTGGAGTCGCTGTACGGCTTCGGCTCCGAGGACCAGAAGGCCAGGCTGCTCGCCGACGCCGCGAACCTCCGGACCACCGGCGCGTTCGCGCTCACCGAGCCGGAGCACGGCTCCGACGTAGCCGGCGGCATGGAGACCCGGGCCCGGCGCATCCCCGGGGGAGCCGACGGTGGCGGTGACTGCTGGGTGCTCAACGGCGCCAAGCGCTGGATCGGCAACGGGACCTTCTGCGACTACATGCTCGTATGGGCCCGGGACGAGGCCGACGGCGGCATCCGCGGCTTCATCGTCGATGCCACGTTGCCCGGAGTGAGCCGCAGCAGGATCGAGAACAAAATCGCCCTGCGCACGGTGCAGAACGCGGACATCGTGTTTTCGGATGTCCGGGTGGCCGAGGCGGACCGCTTCGCCGGCATCAACAGCTTCGAGGACACCAACGAACTCCTGCGCGGCTCGCGGATCATGGTGGCCTGGCAGGGCGTCGGGCAGCAGCTGGCGGCGTTCGACGTCGCCCGGCAGTACGCCGTCGAACGCCGGCAGTTCGGTCGGCCGCTGGCGAAGTTCCAGCTGGTGCAGCAGCAGCTGGTGACGATGCTCGGCAACGCCGTGGCGAGCATGGGGATGATGGTCCGGATTGCGCAGTTGCAGGACAAGGGCGCCGCCGACATGGCCCAGGTGGCACTCGCGAAGTCCTACGTCAGCGCCAGGATGCGGGAAACCGTGGCGATGGGACGGTCCCTGCTGGGCGGCAACGGGATCGTCACCGACTACCGGATGGCCAAGATCTTCGCTGATGCCGAGGCGATCTACACCTACGAGGGCTCGTACGAGATCAACACCCTGATCACGGGGCGCGCCATCACCGGGGTGTCTGCGATCGTCTAGAACACGGTCGCCTAGAAAAGGGCGGGCTCCTTCTCGCCGGCTTCGATCCGGTAATCCAGGCTGTTGTTCTTCACCGGCATAGGGCAGGTCCCGTACGGCGTGAACGCGCTGGGGTAGTTGATGGCCCGGTTGAAGTCCAGGGTCACGGTGCGGTTTCCCAGGGCATCGACGCGGGGCCGGGCCGTGGAGACCTTGCGCCATTCATCGGTGGATTCCCCGTTGGTCTCGTCGTGGAACGTGACCGTCAACGCGCCGAGCTTCTCCTCCTCGGCCTGAAGGTGGAACTCGTGGTCCTTGCCCGGAAGCCGGAACACGAGCTCGCCCACGGAGCGGTGGACCCCGTCCACCAGCGGGTTGGCCGTGCCGATGGGAACGTCCACGGGTTCCGGGTACGGCACGAACCTGGCCTCGACCTCGAGGTCCGGCCGGAAGTCGAAGGTGGGCACGCCGTCGAATTCGGTGAAGACCGGCGACTTTGAATCCCGCGTGCGGATCGCGTACTGGTCCGCCCGCATGGCAAGTTCCACCACCACCTGGCGGCCGTCCTCACCGCCGTACTGCACCCACATCAGCGATTCCTCATCCGACAGCGCCGCCCTGATGGTGCCGTCTACGGGCTCGCCGGTCTCCACGAGCGTCAGCCCGTCGGCGGCAGTGGCGGTGAGGAACGCCGTCGTGCCGTCCGTGGACCACAGCCCCGGGGTGAGGTCGACGGCGGCGGGCCGGTGCTCCAGCCATTGGAACGAGGTCAGGGTCAGCCAGCCGTGGTCGGCGGCGAGGGCCGCGTTGCGGTTGTGCCGGAAGCGCTGCCAGCGGGCGAGCCGGGGGTTGGTCGCTGAATCAGGTGCGGGCCTCGAGCCAGCCCCGGGTTCAGAAGCATTCACGGGCACCTCCAGGGGGTGTCAGCCCAACTAGCTCGCACTTGGGGCCGTTTTGAGGCCTCAAAACGGCCCCTGCTGAGAGTCAGTTGGGCTGGATGGGGTTCCGAGGCTGAGGTTCACCAGCTGGGCGGCAGCGGCGCGGGCCGCGGCGGCGGCGGCCGGGTCGCCGTCGAGCACGCCGCTCGCCAGGCCGCCGTCGAGCAGCAGGGTGAGGCTGCGGGCGAGCTGGTCCGGATCCGCCGCCCCGGCGCGGACGGCCAGGTCCTGGATCCATGCCCGGATGCGTTGTTTGTGGGCCACGGTCCGCTCATGGACGCGGGTGCCGGACGCGGACTCGGCCGCGGCGTTGATGAAGGCGCAGCCACGGTAGCCGTCGCGGCGGCACGCCGTTCCCAGGGCGTCGAAGAGGCCTGTCAGCTGGGCGGCCGGGTCCGGTCCGGCTGCCTCGGCCGCGGCGTGGAGCTGGCCGGTCCAGATGCCGTCCACCTTCTGCAGATACGCCAGGATGAGGTCGTCCTTGGCAGGGAAGTACTTGTAGAACGTGGCCTTGGCGACGCCGGATTCGGCGATGATCGTATCGATTCCGGCCGCCTTGAGCCCCTGGGCGTAGAAGAGCCGGAAGGCGGTGGCCAGGATCTTCTCCTTGGCGTGACCGGCGGGTGTGCGGGCACCCGGGGTGGCGGTGGCTGCGGGCGGCGTCATGACTCAATGGTACACAGACAAGTCTGTCTATGCTTGCAGTAGACAGGTCCGTCTGATAGCGTCAGGCTCAACGGTAGACGGACCTGTCTGCTTCATCGATTCAGATTGAGGATGCTATGAAGATTGCTGTAATGGGAACGGGCATGGTTGGCCGCGCGATCGCAGGCGCGCTGGCAGGCCTCGGCCACGATGTTGCCATCGGAACCCGCGATCCGCAGGCGACGCTTGCCAGGACCGAGCCGGACATGATGGGCACCCCGCCGTTCGTCCAGTGGCACGCGGCGCACGGCCACATCGCTGCTGCCACCTTCGCGGACGCTGCCGACGGGAGCGAACTCATCGTGAACGCCACCAACGGCGGAGGATCCCTCCAGGCGCTGGGCGCCGCCGGGAACCTGGCGGGCAAAGTGATCATGGATGTCTCCAACCCCCTCGACTTCTCCCAGGGCATGCCGCCGTCGCTGAACCCCGTGAACACGGACAGCCTCGGCGAACAGATCCAGCGGACGTTCCCCGAAGCGAAGGTCGTCAAGACCCTGAACACCATGACCGCGAGCGTGATGGTCGATCCCGCCCACGTGGCCGGCGGGGACCACTCGGTGTTCGTCTCCGGAAACGACGCCGATGCCAAGGCGGCCGTGACGGAGATCCTCAAGGGCCTCGGCCACCGGGACGTGATCGACCTCGGCGACATTACGAGCGCCCGCGGCGCGGAAATGATCATGCCGATCTGGCTGCGGCTCTGGGGCGCGCTGGGTACCGGCGACTTCAACTTCAAGATCGCCCGCTAGCCCCGCCTGCGGCCCCAATCGGCGCGCAGTTGGTGCCGTTCCGACGCCTCGGAACGGCACCAACTGCGAACTGTGCGGGCCTCGTGCGCCGGTCCGGGCGCGCCTGACACTATCTGAGACGGATTCCAGCGTTGCCCGGGCGGCGGGTAACATTCCTTGGGAAGAAGTAACCGGGCTCACAGTATCCAGCGCAGTGTACGAGCCAAGTCGAACCCTCGAAAGAAACGTTTCCATGGCTGACACTGCAATGCATTCCGATACCGATCTCGCCGCCGAACTGCGGGCCGACGTCCGCCGGGTCTCCACCCTCCTGGGGGAGTCCCTGGTCCGCCAGCACGGCCCCGAGCTCCTGGAGCTCGTGGAGCAGGTGCGCCTGCTGACCAAGGAATCCAAGGAAGCGGCCCGGGGCGGCGCGGACGCCACCGGCCCGTGGAGCTCGTACGACGTCGTCGCCCAGGTCCGTGAGCTGCTCGGCTCCCTGCCCCTGGAACAGGCCACCGACCTGGTCCGCGCCTTCGCGTTCTACTTCCACCTCGCCAACGCCGCCGAGCAGGTCCACCGGGTCCGCGGCCTGCGCACCCGGGCGGAAAAGGACGGCTGGCTCGCCAAGGCCGTCACGGACATCGCCGACCAGGCCGGCACCACGGTGCTGCAGGAAGTCGTGAACGAACTCGATGTCCGCCCCATCTTCACCGCCCACCCCACCGAGGCATCCCGCCGCTCGGTGCTGGACAAGATCCGCCGGCTCTCGGACATCCTGGCCGAATCCACGGAGGAGGGCACCTCCGCGCGCCGCCGCCAGGACCGCCACCTGGCTGAAGTCATCGACCAGATGTGGCAGACGGACGAGCTCCGCCAGGTCCGGCCCACTCCTGTCGATGAGGCGCGGAACGCCATCTACTACCTCACGGGCATCCTCGGTGACGCCTTGCCCGAGATGCTCTCGGATCTCTCGGAACTGCTTGGCGAGCACGGTGTCACGCTCCCCGCCGGGAAGGCGTCGATCAGGTTCGGCTCCTGGATCGGCGGTGACCGGGACGGCAACCCGAACGTCACGGCCGCCGTCACCCGTGAGATCCTGCAGATCCAGAACCAGCACGCGGTGCGGATCAGCATCGCCCTCATTGACGGCCTCATCTCCATCCTGTCCAACTCCACGGCGCTCGCAGGGGCGGACCAGGAGCTCCTGGACTCGATCGACGTTGACCTGGGGAACCTGCCCGGCCTGGACCGCCGCGTCCTCGAGCTCAACGCGCAGGAACCCTACAGGCTCAAGCTGACCTGCATCAAGGCCAAACTGCTCAACACCGCCCGGCGCGTGGCTGCCGGGGCGTCGCACGAGCCAGGCCGCGACTACACCGCCACCGCGGAGCTCCTGGGCGAGCTCGGCCTGCTGGAACGGTCCCTGCGGAACCACCACGGGGCGCTTGCCGCCGACGGCGCCCTGGCCCGCGTCCGCCGGGCCATCGCCTCCTTCGGCCTGCACCTGGCCACCTTGGACATCCGCGAGCACGCCGATCACCACCACGACGCCGTCGGCCAGCTCATGGACCGCCTCGGCGGCCCGGGAGTCCGGTACGCGGAGCTCAGCCGTGCCGAGCGTCTGGAGGTGCTCGGCTCGGAGCTTGCCTCCCGCCGGCCGCTCTCCGGCCACCCGATCAAGCTCGACGGCGTCGCAGACGGCACCTACGACGTCTTCCGTGAGATCCGCCGTGCCCTGCGCACCTACGGCCCCGACGTCATCGAGACGTACATCATCTCCATGACCCGCGGCGCGGACGACGTCCTGGCCGCGGCCGTGCTCGCCCGCGAGGCCGGACTTGTGAGCCTCTTCGGCGAGGCGCCCTACGCCAGGATCGGCTTCGCACCGTTGCTGGAGACCGTGGAGGAGCTGCGTGCCTCGGCCGAGATCGTAGACGAGCTGCTCTCCGATTCGTCCTACCGCGAACTGGTCCGGCTGCGCGGCGACGTGCAGGAAATCATGCTGGGCTACTCGGACTCCAACAAGGAATCCGGGGTGATGACGAGCCAGTGGGAAATCCACAAGACCCAGCGCAAACTCCGTGACATCGCGGCGAAACACGGCGTCCGGGTGCGGCTCTTCCACGGCCGCGGCGGCTCCGTGGGCCGCGGCGGCGGTCCGACCTACGACGCCATCATGGCCCAGCCGAACGGGGTGCTGGAAGGCGAAATCAAGTTCACCGAGCAGGGCGAGGTCATTTCTGACAAGTACTCGCTGCCCGAGCTTGCCCGCGAAAACCTTGAACTGTCGCTGGCCGCCGTGATGCAGGGTTCGGCGCTGCACCGGACCCCGCGCACCTCGGAGGACCAGCGGGAACGGTACGGCCACGTCATGGAGACCATCTCCGACGCCGCCTTCGCGCGGTACCGGACCCTCATTGATGATCCCGATCTGCCCGCCTACTTCATGGCCTCCACACCGGTGGAGCAGCTGGGCTCACTGAACATCGGCTCGCGGCCGTCCAAGCGGCCCGATTCCGGCGCCGGGCTGGAGGGCCTGCGGGCCATCCCGTGGGTCTTCGGCTGGACCCAGTCCCGGCAGATCGTCCCGGGCTGGTTCGGCGTCGGGTCCGGCCTCAAAGCCGCCCGGGAGGCAGGGCACGCGGCCCAGCTCGTGGAGATGATGGACGGCTGGCAGTTCTTCCGCTCGGTGCTCTCCAACGTGGAAATGACGCTGGCCAAGACGGACATGGACATCGCCGGCTACTACGTCTCCACCCTCGTGCCCGGGGACCTGCACCACCTGTTCCGCACCATCCGCGCCGAATACGAGCTCACGGTTGCCGAGGTCCAGAACCTCACGGGGGAGGACCTGCTCCTCGATGCCCAGCCCACGCTCAAGCGCTCCCTGGAGATCCGGGACCAGTACCTGGACCCGATCAGCTACTTGCAGGTGGAACTGCTCCGCCGCGTCCGCGCGGAGGCTGCAGCAGGGGAAAGCCTGTCCGGCGCCGAGATCGACGAGCGCCTCCAGCGGGCCATGCTGATCACCGTCAACGGGGTGGCGGCAGGCCTGCGCAACACCGGCTAACCTCCACCCCTTTCGACGCTCCCTCAGGTGTGGCGGGTGGATTCGGGACGTTCCCTCAAGTGTGGCGGGTGGTTTCGGGACGCTCCCTCAGGTGTGGCGGGTGGTTTCGGGACGCTCCCTCAGGTGTGGCGGGTGGTTTCGGGACGTTCCCTCAGGTGTGGCGGGTGGTTTCGGGACGTTCCCTCAGGTGTGGCGGGTGGTTTCGGGATGCTCCCTCAGGACCTGAGGGAGCATCTGTGGGATTCGGGCAGGATCTGCGGGAGGATCGGAGGGGCGGCTAGGGTTGTTCCATGCCGTCGTTCCAGACCAGACTGAAAATCACCGGGCTCAAGCCGGGCAACCCGCCGGAAGCCGTGATGGCGGCGGCCGTGGAAGCGCTGGAGACCAGGCACCATGTGGAATCGAACCAGCTCGATCTGGCCGGCGGCGTCCCACGGTTGAACCTGCGCTTCCTGGTCGACCCCGCCTCCTACAGTGGCGAGAACGACCAGGCGAGGGAATCCGCGGCGATGATGCGCGACGCCGTCGAACTCGTTGCCCTGACCGGAACACTCACCGTGCTCCGCCGCAGCCGCGGCCGCTGGGCGCCAGTCTAAGGTCAGAAGTCCAGTTCCTCGTCGGGGTCGTTGGCGTGGGAATCCGCGGGGGAGCGGCTGCCCCGGCGTCTCGTGACGATGACGCCCACGACGGCGCCGATCACGAGCCCGACGCCGACGCCGATCAGGGAGCTGGCCCAGAACGGCAGCCTTGTGGCCGAACCGGTGAAATATCCCAGTGCGACGGACCAGATGGCCCAGAGGACTCCGCCGAGGGCAGCGCAAAGGCTGAAGCCGCGGGTGGATACGTTGGCAATTCCTGCCGCGGCCGTCGTCGCGAGCCGGCCGCCGGGGATGAAGCGGACGCCGATGATCGCTCCGTAGGTGGAGGACCTGCCCGCCCGGGCGATGGCCGCGTGGACTCCCGCGTGGAACGTCCGGCCCCATTTCCAGCGGTCGAGGACATGACTCAGGCGCCGTTTGAAGAGCTGGAACACCATGAGGTCGCCGAGCCAGGAGGCAAGAGCCGCGAGAAGTGCCACGAGGAAGCCGTTGGCACGTCCCTCGGCGGAGAGCGCGCCGCCGGTGATGACCAGCATTTCGGAGGGGATCGGGGGAAAAATGGCGTCGCCGACGACGAAGGGGAAGATCCAGAGATAGATCGCGGCACCCCAGCTGTCCGCATTGCCCAAGTCCATGGGCACAAGGTACCGCACTTCCGGCTGCGTGGCGGCTGCGGGCGGTCGTCCGCAGCCGGGTGCGGCGACGTGACGGGTTTAGCGGGCCTGGCTGAGGTCCAGTCCGCTGCGGTATTCCACCGGCTTGCCGGTGATGGGGTCCACGAAGCGGATGCCGCGGGCCAGGAGCTGCAGTGGCCTGGAGTAGTCGTCCGGGGCCTTGTCCAGCAGCTCGGGGTAGAAAGCGTCGTTGATGATGCCCAGGCCCAGCGACGCCATGTGGACCCGGAGCTGGTGGGTCTTCCCCGAATGGGGTTCGAGCCGGTACAACGCGAGTCGCCGGGGTTGGCCTGCGGATTCACGCTCGGCCGGGCTGACGCCGGCCGGGCCGCCCTCGGCCGGTGCGTCCTCGCCCGGTGCGCCCTCGGCGGGTGCGTCCTCATCCCGGCCGGCGGTGAACGTCCGCAGCCGTTCGATCCGGGTCTCCGCGTTGGGCTCGCCGTCGATCACCTGGGCGAGCAGGTAGCTGCGGGACTTCGTCATCCGGTTGCGGACCACCACGGGGAAATCGACGCCCGGATGTCCGGGTGCGGGCTCCGCGGCGGCCACGCACTCGTACTCCTTCTGGACCTGGCGCTTCTCGAAGAGCACCTGGTACTTGCCCCGGGTCTCGGGATTCGTGGACAGCAGCAGGATCCCGGCGGTCATCCGGTCCAGCCGGTGCATGGGGATGAGGTCCGGGAGGTTGAGCTGGTTCCGGAGCCGGACCAGCGCGGATTCCTGGATGTAGGTCCCCCCGGGCGTGGTGGGAAGGAAGTGCGGCTTGTCCACCACGAGCAGGTGGTCGTCCTGGTGCAGGATGGCCAGCTCCACCGGGATGCGGTTCTCCGGCGGAAGCGTGCGGTAGTACCAGATGAAGGTGTGGTCCCGCAGCGGGGTGGCGCGGTCCAGTGCGGTGCCGGCTTCGCCGACGATCTCGCCGGCGTCGAACCGGTCCTCGATGCCCTGCGGGTCGATGTGCCCCCAGCGGTGCATCATGTAGTCCATGGCGGTGTCCCACGGGCCCTCGTCCGGGAGGCGCAGGCGGGTCGCGTTGACGCCGTCGCGCACAGGGAGAGGGGATTGCATCACCGGTCCATTCTACGTGTCCGCCCCTTAGGCCCGTCGCCCCGGGAACCGACCACGGCCCCGCCTGGCCCTGCTTCGTGCCGTCAGGTGGTGCTTTCCCCGCCGGGCCGCTCCGTGCCCGTCGATGCACCCCTCCACCGCCGGGCCGCTCCGTGCGCCGGTCCGTGCCCCGATCTGGGCGCCAAATCGCCGGAAGCCTGCGGGTTCGCAGGGAAACTTCCGGCGAATCCGCACACTTCCGGCGAACTCGGCGAAGTCGGAGAACTCGGCCAGCGAGGACGCACCGTCCACGGAAGAGAAAAAAGTTCTTGACAAATAAAATTGTCGGTGAGCATGATTGATGCATGCTAGACATCGAAGTGATCGAGGACCCGGCCGCGGCGGAGGCTTCGTTGGACCCGATCCGGACGCGCATTCTGAGGGAGCTTTCCGAGCCCGGGTCCGCCACGCAGCTTGCCGCTAAAGTGGGGCTGGCGCGGCAGAAGGTGAACTACCACCTCAAGGCGCTCGAGCGGCACGGTCTCGTGGAGCTCGTGGAGGAACGCCGCAGGGGCAACGTCACCGAACGCATCCTGCAGGCGACGGCGGCCTCCTACCTGATTTCCCCGGCGGCGCTGGCGTCCGTAGCGCCGGACCCGCACCGGTTCTCGGACCGGTTCTCCGCTTTCTGGTTGCTGGCGCTCGCCGGCCGCATGGTCCAGGAAATGGGCCAGCTGATTGCAGGCGCCTCGGCGGCCCGGCAGAAACTCGCCACCTTTGCCATCGACGGCGAGATCATCTTTCGTTCCGCCGCGGACCGGGCTGCCTTCGCCGAGGAGCTCGGCGTCGCCGTGACGCGGCTCGTGGACAAATACCACAGCGGCGGAACCGGCTCCGGGACAACAGGCTCCGGGACAACAGGCACAGGGGCGGACGACGGGGCGGACGACGGCGGTGCGAGCACCGAGGCAACGGCTTCGGCGGGCGGCGGCCGAAGGCACAGGATCGTCGTCGCCCTTCATCCGGCACTGAAGTCATCACCCAGAACCCCATCCGCAAAGGAGCAGGACAATGACTGACAAACGGAACTTCGAAATCGTCTGCGACACCGAACTGCCCGGCACTCCGGAGCGGGTCTGGGAGGCCGTCACCGAGGGCACCCCGGCGTGGATGTTCCCTACGGACCAGTGGCCGGCCGTCCGGACCGTGGATGAGCACCCCACTCACCTCGTGTCCCGGATGGAGGGGCCTGACGGCTGGTTCAACCAGTTGGAACACGTGCTGGAGCCGCTCGACGGCGGCCGCGCCCGGCTGCACTATGTCCACAGTGGCATCTTCACGGACAACTGGGACGAGCAGTACGACGGCGCCAGCAAGCACACCGCGTTCTACCTGCACACCCTGGGCCAGTACCTGCAGTACTTCGACGGCAGGCCCGTGGTCTTCACGGACGTCCAGGCGCCCGCTGCGTCGCAGGCCCCGGACGGCTTCATGCGGCTGAAGAGGGCACTCGGCGTGGGCGGCTCGGTAGTGGGCGACCCGGTCGAGCTCGAGCCCGACGGCGTGGGCCGGCTGTCCGGGGAAGTCGACTTCTCCAATGAAAATTTCCTCGGCCTGCGCACGGCCGATGCGCTATACCGATTTTTTGGCCGCAATGCGTTCGGCGCGCCGGTGGGCATGACCGTCCACGATTTCAGCGGGCGCGGGGACTCGGAAGCGACGGCCAAGGCCTGGGGCAGATTCCTGGCGAAGACCTACGCCTGACCTCGCGACGCGCATATTCTCTGGTGACGCGCGAATGCCCTGGCGCGACCCGGATTCGGCGGCGCCAGGTCATTTGCGCAGCGCAGGATCGATTCGGCGGCGCCAGGTCATTGCCGGCAAGAAATCGCCGGGCGGCCCTGCTGGCGCCATGGTCAGGCGATGGCGGCGGCGGGCACGGTTGCGGGATTGCGCCGCAGTTGTGGCGCCGCCTCCAGCCGGTCCTGGGCCGCGCGCAGGGCCAGCACGGCGGTCTCCAGCTGCTCCGGCGGAAGGGTGAACGGCACGCGCAGGTAGTGCTCAAAGGCGCCGCCCACGCCAAACCTGGGTCCGGCTGCGAGCCGGATGCCGAATTCCGGAGCGATCACGGTCAGGGCCGTGCTGATCGGAACTGGGAGGCGGCACCACACGGACAGGCCGCCGTCGGGCCTTTCCGGTTGCCAGGTGGGCAGATGGTCGGCCAGGAGCGCAAGGAGCGTGTCCCGGTTGTCGCGGAGCGCCGCCAGCCGGGCCGGGAGTGGCTCCGAGAGCGCATTGACCAGATGGGCCGCCGCCAGCTGCTCGACCACCGGACCGCCCAGGTCCATCGTGGTGCGGGAGGCGGCGAAGCGCTGGATGAGCGGCTCGCCGGCCCGGATCCAGCCGGTCCGGAGGCCGGCCCAGTGCGATTTGCTGAGGGAACCGATGGACACCACCGCCGGACTGAAGGCGGCCAGCGGTGTGGAGGGGGCGGCGTCGAGGTTCAGCTCCCGCAGGGTCTCGTCCACCACCAGCACGGTTCCGGACGCAGCAGCTGCCCGGACCAGCCGGCGCCGCTGGGGATCGGACATCAGCCGGCCGGTGGGATTGTGGAAGTCCGGCACAACGTAGGCCATTGCCGGCCGCTGCTGCCGCAGGGCGGCCTCCATGGCCTCGAGATCCCAGCCGGGCTGACCCATCGCGGCGGCGGGCGGCATGGCCACCGGTACGGGCCGGCATCCGGCGGCACGGATGGCATCCAGCGCGTTCGGATAGCTGGGGTGCTCCACGAGGACCTTGTCCGCACGGCCGGCCAGGGTCCGCAGCACGATATTCAGGGCGTGCTGCGCTCCCGAGGTCACAAGGATCTGTTCGGCCGTGGTGGGCACCCCGGCGGCGGAATATCGGCCTGCGACAGCCTCGCGCAGTGCAGCGACTCCGAGGGCGTCGTAGCCGAAGCCCGGCAGCAGCGCCGGTAATTCCGTCAGCGCGGCGGCAAAGGCGCGGTGGACGACTTCGCCGCTGGCGGGCAGGGAGGCGTAGGCCAGGTCCAGGAGCCCGTCCGGTACGGCCAGGCCGGGCGCACCGCTGAGGTGGGGTTCTCCGTTCGGGCCTCGGCCCTTGCGGTCGCGCGGCTGCGGCCCGCGGTGCGGAATGCAGGTCCGGCCGCGGCTGCCCTGGCCCGTGCTCAGGAAGCCCTGTTCCCGCAGCGAGGAATACGCGGCGGTCACGGTGGTCCTGCTGATGCCCAGGGTGGCAGCCAGGGAGCGTTCGCTCGGCAGCGCGACGTCCAGCGGGACGCGGCCGTCCAGGACCAGGAGACGCACGACGTCGGCCAGTTCGCGGTAGGCGGGGGCGGCGCCAAGGTTCCACTCGCCCAGGAGCCGGGCGAGTGAACTGGACGTGAGGGAACCGGACATAAGGCCAGTATCTCAAACTGGATATGGATTACAAGGCCAGTTATCCGGGAGGATGGGTTCCATGATGACCCGCAGACTCCTCCAGCTCCTGCTCGGCCTCGCCATGTACGGCGTCTCCCTGGCGATGTTCATCCGGGCGGGACTCGGGCTGGACCCCTGGGATGTCTTCCATCAGGGCCTCGCGGTCAAGACCGGGTTAAGCATCGGAACCGTGGTGGTGGCAGTCAGCTTCCTGGTGCTGCTCCTGTGGATCCCGCTGCGGCAGTGGCCCGGGGTCGGCACGCTCTGCAATGCCGTGCTGGTCGGAGTCTTCGCGGATCTCGGCCTGGCGCTGATCCCGGAGTTCTCGCATCTCGGCGGACAGATCGGCATGCTCGCCGGAGCCGTGCTGCTCAACGCGATCGCGTCCGCCTGCTACATTGGCGCCCGTCTCGGCCCCGGGGCCCGGGACGGACTGATGACGGGCCTGGCCCGGCGCACGGGATGGTCGGTGCGGACGTCCCGGACAGGCATCGAAGTGGTGGTGCTGGGTGCCGGTTGGCTGCTGGGCGGTTCCATCGGCGTCGGCACGGTGGTCTATGCGCTGGCCATCGGCCCGCTGGTGCAGCTGCTGTTGCCGCGGTTCACCGCGCCGGAAGTGAAAGTACCCGAGGTTCCGGCGGTGGCCGGCGATCCGGCGGTAGCCGCGCCCTGAGCTACCGTTCAGCCGCCCGTCCAGCCACGGCCGCATTCAGCCGCCCCGCCGTCCCGCCGTCCCGTCCGGCCGCCCAGCCGTCCCGTCCAGCCGCCCAGCCGCCCGCGTCCATGCCAGCAAGCTGACGACGCGGTACTTTTCCCGCGACGTGCAGATCCCCGTTCGCTACCGGAGTTCGGGTGGCCCTGGATATTTGGCGCGTCGCAGGCTCGTTGCCGCGTCATGCGTGTAGCTGTGACGGGCTCGGGCCGGTCCCCGGGAGGGGCTGGCACGTCGGACAGTAGTAGATGTCCCGCTCCTCCGCGCCCGTGTCCTTGGCCAGGACCCCCCGGCGGACCGGGGTCCGGCACTTGAGGCAGGGCTGGTGCTCGCGGCGGTACACCCAGTAGCCGGGCAGGCCCGATGTCCGGCCGACGGGCACGCCGCGCGGATTGAGGACGGTGGTGCGGCGGCCCGGTCCACGATTGGCCGCCAGCAGGACCTGGGCATGGGTGATCATGGCCGCCAGGTCCGGCACCGCGGATACTGGTGATGCCGGGTGGACCCCCGAGAGGAAGCACGCCTCGCAGCGGTAGATGTTGCCGATGCCCGCCAGGTTGCGCTGGTCCAGGAGTGCGACGCCGATCGGGACGTCCGGGGCGGCACGGATGCGCCGCTCGGCCTCGGCCAGGTCCCAGTCCGGGCCCAGGAGATCGGGGCCGAGGTGCCCGACGATCGAGTCTTCCTCCGAGGTCCGCACCACCTCCAGGATTCCCAGGGAAAATCCGACGGCGTCAGCCGCCGCGGTCCGAAGCACGCACCGGGCCGTGAATCCGGGCTTCCGCCACCGGCCTCCGGGCGGGTAGATCTGCCAGGCCCCTTCCATCTTCAAGTGCGAATGGATGGTCAGCCCGTCCTGTTGTGCGGGACCCTGCACCCGCATGAGCAGGTGCTTGCCGCGCGGCACTACCTCGGTCACCGTCCAGCCCTCCAGCTTGAGGGTGGCGAAGCGTGGCACCCGGAAGTCGGAGGAGATGAGCCGCTGGCCGGCGAGTGCGGCCTGCAGCTGCGCGGCCGCACGGTAGACGGAGTCACCCTCAGGCACGGATTCTCAGTCCCTTCGGGGTGGAGTAGGCGCCGGCATGGGCAAGGGCCGCGGCGACGGGTGTGTCCAGGATGCCGTGGCCGTTGACCTTTTCCATGATCAGTTTGTCCACCGCACCGCGGGTCACGACCCCGACCAGTGCGGCGCCGGCCGCGGCCAGGATCCCGGCGTCGTCGTCGAACGCGAGCAGGGTCTTGCCGCCGCGCTCGACATAGAGGACCAGGGCGCCGTCGACCAGGACCACCAGGGCGCCGGCTTTCCGGCCCGGCCGGTGGCCGGTCCCGGCTTCGATGCTGAGGCCCGGCCACGGCAGGGCAGCGCCGTAAGGGTTCGCGGGGTCCGTCGCCGCGAGGGCCAGGGCCACGGGTTCGGCCTTGGACAGCTGGGTGTCTTCCGTGAAGGACCGGAGCCGGTCCACCGTGGCGGGGACGGCAAATTGAGCCGCCCCAAGGTGTTCGATGAAGTAGCCGCGCCGGCACCGCCCGGCTTCTTCCAGCCGGGCAAGCACCTTGTACATCAGGCCGAAGCCGCCCAGGATGTTCTCCGCCATGACCGAGCCCCGCGTGACCACGCCGTAGCGGTCCAGCAGGAGCTCGGCTGTGGCGCGGGCGTGGATGGTGGGATCGAGTTCCGGGGCCGGCAACGCCGACCAGCGGCCCGCGGCCAGCGGGGGTGTTGGCGCCGCACCGCCAACCGAGCCGTAGCGGCCGCCGGTGAGCCCCGGTGAGCCGAGGAGTCCGGTGCCGTGGGCGCGTCCCAGCCGGCTCATCCGCGGTGCGCGGGCCCGCGGCGCACGCGCGACCTGCCGGTGGGCCGTGTGGCCGCCGGCGATCAACGACCGGACGGGGGCAAAGGTGTCGCCCGTGATCCGGCCCGCCCACGCGAGGTCCCAGAGCGCGGAGACCACGGCCTGGTCACTGAGGACGGAGTCCATGCCGCCGGCGATCTCCGCCAGTTGCCGGAAGAAGTAGCCGCCGCCGTTGTTCTGCAGGTGGTCCAGCAGACGCTGCTGGGCATCGCCTGGCTCGAAATCCACGGCAGGGTTCAGCGTCAGTTCGGCCGAGTCGGCCAAATGCAGGCTCACCCACCCATCATTTCCCGGCAGGGAGCCGGCGCCGGACCATAGGACCTCCCCGGCCGCCATGAGTTCGTCCAGCATGGCGGGCTGGTAGTCGGCGACCCGGCCGGCCAGGACCAGCGGCTCCCAGGCGGAGGCGGGAACCGGCACGCCGGACAGCTGGTCGATTGCCGTGATGATCCCGTCCAGCCCCCGAAGCGCCGGCTGGCCGCGGCGGCTGCCCGGGGTGCGGACGTTCTGCCAGGCCGGGAGGAAGCGGCCATACGCGGCGGCGTCGACAGGCTCCACTTCGGCGCGCAGTGCGGCGAGCGAGCGGCGGCGGAGCTTGCGCAGGACCTCGGCGTCGCACCATTCGCTGGATCCGGCCAGCGTCTGGGCGGCGGGGACGGCGGGGACGGCTGGTGCCGGCGTGGCGTCGTGGCCCGCTTCAGTGCCCGGTTCCGTTGCGGCGGCTGGTACTTCCGGGGGCGAGATATGCGGGCGGAACTCGCCTTCCACCACACGACCGTCCGCGGCGAGACGCTTCAGCGCGGTGCCGACGACGGCGACACCCAGTCCCAGCCGGGCGGCGGCTTCCGCGGCCGTGAAGGGCCCGTGGGTGCGGGCGTACCGCGAGACGAGGTCACCCAGCGGATCAGCGACCGGTTCAATGAAGGCCAGGGGCACGCCCATGGGTAGCGGAACGCCGAGCGCATCCCGCAGCCGGGCGGCGTCCTCCACTGCCGCGTAGCGTTCGGCGCCTGCGAGGTTCACGCGGATGGCGCGGTTGGCCCGGTGCAGGGCCGCGAGGTGGGTGCCTGCTTCGGCGACGAGGGACGGGGTTTCGACAAACCCGGCCTCCGCGGCAGGCTTCACCCCGGAACCAGCAGCTCTGGCGACCGGCTCAGCTCTGGCGACCGGCTCGGCTTCAGCGGCGTCCCCGCCCTGCGGGGGCTCGATCCGGACGGCGACTTCGGGTGCCGTGAGCGGTCCCAAGAGGCGCAGGAGATCAGCAACCCCCTCCAGCCCGCGCACTTTCCGGTCCGGCGTCAGCCGCTGCAGTTCCCGCTCGGTGGCGTCGATCACACTGGCATCAAGGAGCTCGCGGAGCTCCACGCGGCCGAGGAGCTCATTGAGCAGGGTCGAGTCCAGCGCCAGCGCGGCAGCCCGGCGTTCGGCCAGCGGGGAATCGCCCTCGTACAGGAACTGTGCGGCATAGCCGAACAGCAGGGATTTGGCGAACGGTGAGGGCTGCTGGGTGGTGGTCTGAACGATCCTGAGCTCGCGTCGTTCAATCGAGGCGGCAATGTCTTTCAGCGCGGGGAGGTCGTAGACATCCTTCAGGCATTCGCGCACCGTTTCCAGCACGATCGGGAATGTGGGGTATTTCCGGGCGACATCCAGCAGCTGGGCCGAACGCTGGCGCTGCTGCCACAGGGGCTGCCGTTTCCCGGGGGTCTGCCGGGGCAGGAGCAGCGACCGGGCGGCGCACTCGCGGAACCTGGAGGCGAAGAGGGCGCTCCCGCCGACCTCAGCCGTGACGATCTGCTCCAGTTCCTCCGGTTCGAAAAGGAACAGCTCGGCGCCGGGAGGCTCGTCCTCCATCATGGGTACGCGGAGCACGATGCCGTCGTCGGCTGCCATGGCGGAGCCGTCCATCCCGTAGCGCTGGTGCAGCCGCTGGCCCACGGCGAGCGCCCAGGGCGCGTGGACCGGCATGCCGAAGGGGCTGTGCAGCACCACCCGCCAGTCACCGAGTTCGTCATGGAAGCGCTCCACCACCAGGGTGGTGTCGCTGGGAACCACTTCGGTGGCGAGTTTTTGTTCGGCGAGATACTGGATCAGGTTGTTGGCCGCGTAGTCGTCGAGGCCGCTGGCCTTGCAGCGCTCTGTGGCGGGCCCGACGTCGGACGCGGACAGTTCGCGGACGAAGGCGCCCAGGGCCCGGCCCAGATCCACGGGCCTCCCGAGGGAGTCGCCCTTCCAGAAGGGGAGCTTGCCGGGCTGCCCGAAGGCCGGAGAGACCAGCACACGGTCGTGGGTGATGTCCTCGATCTTCCAGCTGGTCGCACCGAGGGCGAAGATATCCCCGACCCGGGATTCGTAGACCATCTCCTCGTCGAGTTCACCGACGCGACGGCCGCCCTTCGCCGCGGCTGCGGCCGGGCTGGCGGCCCTGCCGTCGGCGCCTGCACCGCCGGTGGAGCCCGTCCCTTCCACCTCGGTGCCGATGATGTAGACGCCAAACAGTCCGCGGTCCGGGATGGTTCCGCCGGAGACGACGGCCAGCCGCTGCGCACCGGGCCGGCCCTCGATGGTGCCGGCATTGCGGTCCCAGATGATCCGGGGCCGGAGTTCCGCAAACTCGTCGGAGGGGTACCGTCCGGCCAGCAGGTCCAGGGTGGCCTCGAAGGCGGACCGGGGGAGCGAGGCGAACGGCGCGGAACGCCGGACCGTAGAGAACCATTCCTCCACATCAATGGCGCCTAGAGCGGTGGCAGCAACGGTCTGCTGGGCGAGAATGTCCAGCGGGTTGGCCGGGACGCTGAGGCGTTCGATCTTGCCATCGAGCATCCGTTCCACGGTGATGGCGGTGTGCACAAGGTCGGCGCGGTGCTTGGGAAACAGGACGCCCTGGGAGATTTCCCCGACCTGGTGCCCGGCCCGACCTACGCGCTGCAGGCCGCTGGCTACCGACGGCGGCGACTCAACCTGCACGACGAGATCCACGGCGCCCATGTCGATGCCCAGTTCCAGCGAGGACGTGGCGACAACGCAGCGCAGCCGCCCGGATTTGAGGTCGTCCTCGATCATGGCGCGCTGGTCTTTGGACACGGAGCCGTGGTGCGCCCGGGCGAGGACGGGATCGGCGCCGGCCGTGCTCCCGGCCTGGGCCATCATGTGCGCGGGCGTCGCGTTCGACGCCGGCACTGAACCGCCGCCCGCGGGCACGCCTCCTGCGGGCCCGGCCTCCCCCGAAGCGTCCCAGCCGCCGCCGGCCGCCATCAGCTGGCGTTCGGCATAGATCTCGTTGAGGCGCGCGGTCAGCCGTTCGGCGAGCCGGCGGGAGTTGGCGAACACGATGGTGGACTGGTTGGCCAGCACCAGGTCCACGATCTTTTCCTCAACGTGCGGCCAGATGGAGGCCTGCGGCTGAAGCCCGGACGATGGCCCGGAGTCGAACGCGGCCGCGGCGCCCGGCAGGTCGGACATGTCCTCCACCGGGACCGAGACGGTCAGGTCCCAGTTCTTCCGGGACGGCGGCGACACGATTTCCACCGGTGCCGAAGCGGCCAGGAACTGCGCCACGAGCTCCCGCGGCTCCACCGTGGCCGAGAGCCCGATCCGCTGGGCAGGCTTGGGCAGCAGGGCGTCAAGACGTTCCAGCGACACCGCCAAATGCGCGCCGCGCTTGGTCCCGGCCACGGCATGGACCTCATCGATGATGATGGTGTCCACTTCGGTGAGCGTCTCCCGCGCCTTGGAGGTCAGCATCAGGAACAGCGATTCGGGCGTGGTGATGAGGATGTCCGGCGGGTGGCTGAGCAGCGAGCGGCGGTCCGCCGTCGTCGTGTCCCCGGACCGGACGCCCACGGTGATCAGCGGGGCGGGCAGGTTCAGGCGTTTGGCGGTCTGGGTGATGCCGATCAGCGGGGCGCGGAGGTTGCGTTCGACGTCGACGCCGAGGGCCTTCAGCGGGGAAATGTACAGCACCCGGGTTTTCCGCTTGGGTGCTTTCCGGCGGGCGCCCTTCCCTGCCTCCGCGGCCATGCCGGGCAGCTGATCGGGCTCGGCAGGCGCGGAGACCAGCAGTCTGTCCAAGGCCCAAAGGAACGCCGCGAGCGTCTTGCCGGAGCCGGTGGGGGCTACCACCAGGGCGTGGGAACCGGAGGAGATGGCGTGCCAGGCGCCGTTCTGGGCCGGGGTGGGCGCGGAGAAGGCACCCAGGAACCAGTCCCGGGTCGGCCGGCTGAACCGGTCCATGGCGTCGGCCGCAAGTGTGCCGCCGGCGAGCTCCTGCCCCTTCATTCTTCCATCATGCCTTACGGCACCGACACTATTTGGCGCCGGTGCTGGCGCCGGAATCAGTGCGCGGTATCCGAGCCGCTTCCGCGCCGCGGTCTCCGGCGCGGTGCCGTCCCGGTATGCCCGGCACAGGCTACTTGGCCTGGAAGGCTCCGATGGTCAGCAGGTTGATCCCCGCATTGCTGCAGGCGTCCGTGGGCTGGGCGAGGAACAGCGATGCGGTGTCTTCCGGAGGATAGATCCGGTAACCGGCGGCGGACACAACCGTGCAGTCCGGGTAGTTGCGGGCCTGGGTGTAGCGGAGCACCGCAGATCCGGCCTGCCCCGGCGCGAGCAGCACGTCCGCGACCGGGGTGGATTCGTCACGCGTGGCGGCGGCGCCGATCGGCTCGCCGTTAGCGTCGGCTGCCAGGGAGACGCCCGCGAAGCCTTTCAACAAGCACGGCTGGGTGCCCGAGTTCGTCAGGATCAACTTCATGTAGACGCTGCCGGCCGCGCCGCCACCGGTGGAGTCCGTGCTGGCCGCCAGGGTTGCTGCCTTGCACAGGGCCGGTCCCGCCTGCGTGGACGGCTGCGCAGCCTGGGCGGTGGAAGCAGTCGCACTCGGGCCTTGGGCCGCGCCCGAAGCGTCGGACTGGCTCGGGGTGCTCGCGGCGGACGGCGCCGGGGAGCTGGATGCCTGGCCCTGCGGCTGGCTGGCCCCGCAGCCGCTGAGCAGGAGCGCTGCTGCGGCAGCCGCCGTCGTGACAAGCAGTCCGTTTTTCATTCGCTGAGACCTCATGGCTCAACTTTCGTGGCCGGAGTTGCCTTAGTCAACGACGCCACGACGGCGGAGCCTGATTGATGCCCGGATTGTAATTTCCGGGCATCAACCGAGGTCAGCTACTCCTTGCGTCCCGAATCAGGTGCCGAACCGGCCGCGCCGAGTCCCCTTTTCGTGCGGCTGCGGACCAGCGCCAGCCCGCCGAGCAGCAGACCGCCAAGGCCGGCAGCAAGTCCGGCCCAGCTCCGGGCACCGGCGCCGTCGTCAGTCACCGCTGCGGTTGGGACTGCCGTGTCCGGGGCTGCCGCGGAGCCGGCCGCGTGGGCGCTGTGCCCGTCGGCGGCTGCCGGGGTGATCGTCACGGACGGTGCCGGCGCCTTGAGGGCTTCCTCGTCCTGGCCGGGCTGCGGGATCTGGGACCAGTCGGTCTGCCCCTGCTGGCAGGTCTGCAGCGTGGGGAAGTAGAGGGTCTTCCCCGCAGCGTCCGGCAGTTTCACCGAGAGCACCAGGGTGTCGCGGAGCTCCGGGTCCAGCGGCGCCTTGGCCGTGTAGATGATCTGGCTGGTCCGTTTGGTGACGGACGTGCCATCGGCCATCTTCTTCGGTTCGGGAAGTTGCTCCACCACCTTCTGGGCGGTCCAGTTCGGGTTGACCGTGGGCTGCGCATCGTTGATTTCGACGGGCAGCGTGATGCTCATCCTGGTGGTTCCGGAGGTGTCGCAGCCATGCGGGATCGCGAAGGTGAGCAGGGCGTAGGAATTGGCGGCGGTCGAGTCGGGAGTGGCTTCGACGTGCGCGGAAGCGGCGGATATCCCGGCGAGCATCAGGGCCGCAGTACCCAGGGCTGCGGCCGTCGCCGGAAGGGGCAGCCGGAGCGTAGACATGTTCGGTGATCGTTTCAAGAGGGGTTGCCTTTCAGGCGTGCGCGCAGCACTACAGGCTGGGGCGCAGAAGCGGGACGGCGCGGCGGAATAGCCTGCGAAGGTCAGGCAGAGTGGCCGCAGCCGGGGGGATGTCAGGGAAGGGCGACGGCGGCGGGCGGGCCGCGGCGGCAGTCCGGCCGCTCGTTCCGCCAGGGCAGCGGGACACCGGCCTCCGGCCAGCCGGTGGCCGCCGGAACCGCGCCCGCCTCGGGCCGCACCGGGGTAGGGAGCTGGACCAGCGGACGGAGCCAAGCGGCGAGGGCCCACAAGGCGTCCTCGCCCCGGGCCAGAAGCAGCGCGCAGGCGAGGGTGGCCAGCGCGTGGCCGGCAATCATGAGCACAGCAAGCGGTGAATCCGGCGCATGGGACTGGAGATGGCCCAGCGCGCTGGCGGGGATGGCCGGGGCCGCGTGGTGCGGACCGGCGATGCCCGCCGGTCCGGGGACCGATCCGCCAAACGCTGTGAAGGCCTCGTGCAGGACGAGCTGCCCGGCGCCAAGAAAGGCCCCCACAGCCGGGAAGCCAAGCTTGAGGCGGGTGGCCGCGGTGCTGGCGAGCCCGGCCAGTGCAACGATGGCAAACAGGATCCCGGCCGCCGGAAGCTGGCCGCCGGCCAGGACGTGGGCGCAGGCGGCAAGCGTCACCATGGCGGTGGCGATCATGGCCGCACGGAGGGAATGGAAAGGAGTCCGGGCGGAGTGTTTGCGCACGAAGTCCTCCCTGGTGGCTAGCGGCCGGCGTTCCCCAGATTCTATCGGGAATCCGGGGAGATCCTCCTCCTAGTCCGTTTCGGGTCCCGAACAGTAATGGCAGTCGTCCGGGCAGGATCCGTTGGCGGCCGGCCACGTGTCCATCCCGGCGAGGGCGACGGCGCCCTGTGATGCGCTGGCCGTTTGTGCCAGGGCTGCCGGAGCGTTGACGTCGTCCCAGCGGGCGGGGCCGCTGGCGGCCCGGAAGTATTGCAGAGTCACGATGATTCCTGGGGTCACGGGGGAATGTTGATGTGACTTAGCTAACCGCGGGGAGGTTGCCGGATTCAATGGCCAAACGGCTGAGTCGCAGGGGCCTTGTTGTGCAGGCGTCCAGCCGCCAGACGGGTGGCGCCCGTCGGCCCGGAGGTCCGAGTGGGGTCAGAGTGCCCGGCGGCGGCGCAGCTCCAGGGCGAGGCTCTCCTGGCCGCGGGCCATGGCCCACCGGTGGTTGGCTGCGAACGCTGGTTTCAGTATCCAGCCAAGCCGCCGCAGCAGCGGCTTTGCGGCCTTGACCCGCCAGTCATAGGTGATGACGGTTTCCGGGCCGTCCTGCTCGAAGGTCCAGCGGCCTGTTCCGATGAGGTCCCCGGCCGCCGTGAGCGCGAAGCCGTGGCTCGTCACGGGCTCGGTGACCGTGAGGGTCCAGCGCAGCGTATAAGGAAGCCAGCCCTTCGCATGGACCCGGACGGGCCGGGGGAGCCCGGCCCGTCCACCCTCCGGTGCGCCGGCGACCGGTTCGACGCTGAGGTAGACGGACGGCCACCAACGGGGCAGCGTGGTGACGTCACCGAGTATGGCCGCAACTTCCTCCGGAGACCCCGCTACCCGCCACACGGTCGTGAACTCGTAGTCTGCGCTGCCCATCGGAGCCTCCTGCTGGTGACGTCGCGAGCCCGGTAGATGCGCACGACCGTACTCAGCCGCGGGCCCGCGGTCAACAGGCCCTGGTGCGGACCCTAGGCGCGTTTGCGGCGCAGGAAGCGGTTGACCCGAAGGAAGAATTCCTCGCCGTCCGACGCCGGGCCCTGCGGCAGGGCGCGGGCCGGGCCCTCCAGCGGGGCAAGTCCGTCATTCACGGCGGCCTTGGACGCCCGCAGGGACGCCTGCGACATCGCACTCCACCGCCCCGTCAGCCGGGCCACCTCCTCCGGGGCGCCGCCGGCGGGCACGACCGTGCTCACCAGGCCGATCGTCAGGGCCTCCATGGCGGTCAGCAGCCTGCCGCCGAACAGGAGATCCTTGGTACGGGACGGACCGATCCGCAAGGACATCCGGTTGGCGAAGGTCGGTGGAATGAGCATGCCCAACCGTGCGATCGGCATGCCGATCTGCGCGGATGCTTCGAGGACCTGGAGATCGCAGGCCAGCGCCAGTTGGCAGCCGGCCCCCGTGGCGACGCCTTGCACCATCGCCACCGTGGGAACGGGGATGGACTCGATGGCCTGCAGGGCCCCCTCGATGGCGGAAAAGGCGTCGGAAACGTCGGCTCCGGTGGCGTCCTGCCACTCCCTCAGGTCCGAGCCCGAGCAGAAGGTTCCGCCGGCGCCGCGTATGACGACCGCCCGGACTGAGGGATCGGCTGCCAGGTTGCGCGCGGACATTTCAAGCGCACGCCACTGGGGGGAGCTGAGTGCATTGAACCGTTCACCTGTTCCCACCTCCAGGACGGCGACATGGCCGGCTGCGGCAGCGGGCGGAAGGTCAAGTCTTTGCTCCGCGGCGGCCGTCACTGGACTGCCCCGCTCGTATGCAGCGACTGGATCCGGTCCGGATTGAAGCCCAGCCCCGCGAGGACGTCGTCCGTGTCCTGGCCCAGCGTCGGCGGGGCCGTGCGGACAGACGGTGGCGTCCTTGTCAGCCGGACGGGGCAGCCCACCACTTTCATGGGCCCTGCAGTCGGGTGCACGAGCTCGGACACCATGTCCCGGGCAAGGACCTGCGGATCCCGCAAGGCCTCGTCCACGGTCTGGATCGGTCCCACCGGGACTCCCGCCGCATCCAGGACGGCCACCCATTCAGCGGTGGTCCGTTCCCGCATGACGCCTTCGAGCAGCGGAATCAGGGTTTCCCGCTGGGCGACCCGCGACGGGTTCGTGGCAAAGCGCTCGTCCGCGGCCAGATCGCCGCGGCCGACGGCGGCGGCGTACTTCCGCCAGAGGCTGTCGTTTCCGACGGCGACCATGACGAACCCGTCCGCCGTGGGGAAGGCCTGGTAGGGGGCGATGGTCGGGTGGGCCGATCCGTAGCGCTTGGGGATTTCCCCGCTGGCAAAATACCCGCTCGAAACGTAGGTCAGCCAGGAAACGGAACCGTCCAGCAGGCTGATGTCCACCCACTGGCCTGTCCCGGTCCGCTGTTTCTCATGAAGGGCTGCGAGGATGCCGATGGTGGCCCACATGCCGGCCACCAGATCGGCGCTGCTGACGCCCACCCTGACCGGGGGTCCCTCAGTCTCGCCGGTGACGCTCATGATGCCGCTGCGTGCCTGGGCGATGGCGTCGTACCCGGCCCGGTCGGCTTCGGGGCCGGTCTGCCCGTATCCGCTGATGGAGGCGTACACGAGCCCGGGGTTCTCGCGGGACAGTTCTTCATGGCCCAGTCCCAGGCGGGCGGCTGTTCCGGGCCTGAAGTTCTCGACCACGACGTCAGCCCGGCGCGCAAGCTCCTGGACGATCTGCAGGCCCTCCGGCGATTTGAGATCGACTGCGAGGCTGCGCTTGTTCCGGTTGACCGAGAGGAAATATGCCGCCTCGTCGCCTTGGAACGGCGGCCCCCATTGCCGGGTGTCGTCGCCGGTCCCGGGCTGTTCAATCTTGATGACGTCGGCACCGAGATCGGCGAGGGTCATGGTGGCAAAAGGGCCGGAGAGGATGCGGGTGAGGTCCAGTACCACCAGATCGCCCAGGGCAGAGCCCGGATCGGTTGCCGAGGGCAGTCCGGCGGCCCGCGCGGCGGGCCTTTCGCGTCCGCGTGCGCTCCAGCCCGGGGCGGCCTCATTGATCACGTCTGTGCCGTGCCCTCCGGTGCTGTGGACGCTCATACCAGGCCCTCCACACGTGCCGGCGCCGGGGCAGCGAGTGACTTGGAGAGTTTCGGCAGCAGGATCAACGCGAGCATGCTGATGGCGCAGCAGATGATGATGTAAATGGAGATGGCCGTGGAGTCGCCGGTGGCCTGCAGCAGGGCGGCCGCGATGAGCGGGGCGGGTCCGCCGGCGACGACGCTTGCGAGCTGGTAGCCCATGCCGGCCCCGGTGTAGCGGATATCGGCGTCGAAACTTTCAGCAATCAGGGCCGCCTGCGGCCCGTACTGCACGTCGTGGAGCAGCAGGCTGAGGATGATCGCGAGTCCCACCAGCAGCGCATTGCCGGTGTTGAGCAGGCCGAAGTAGGGGAAGGCGAAGACGGCGGTCAGGACAATGCCGATCCCGTAGACGCGGCGCCGCCCGAACCTGTCCGAAAGCCGGCCGAAGACCGGAATGCTGATCAGGCCCAGCGCGGCGGCAATGAGGGTGTCGTCCAGGATCGAGTTGCTGTTGAGCTTGAGCTGTTTGACTGCATACGTGAGCACGAAGGTAATGAAGAGGTAGAACGGCGCCTGCTCCGAAGTGCGGACCAGTGCTGTCAGCAGGACCTGCTTGGGCTGGCGCTTGAAGACCTCGATCAGGGGGTTCTTGACCACCTTGTTGGCCTTGCGGACGGCCTCGAATTCCGGGCTTTCGACGACGCGCATCCGGACGAAGAGGCCGACGCCGATCAGCAGGATGCTGAGGATGAACGGAATCCTCCAGCCATAGGCGGCGAAGCCCTCAGTACCCGTGATCCCGGACGTGATGCGGACGACGCCGGTGGAAAGGACGAGTCCGATCGGCACGCCCATCTGCGGCCAGCTGGCGGAGAGGCCGCGGCGCTTCTCGTGGCCCCACTCCATGCTCAGCAGGACCGAGCCGCCCCACTCGCCGCCGACACCGATCCCCTGGATGATGCGCAGCAGCACGAGAATGATCGGCGCAGCGATGCCGATGCTCTGGTAGGTCGGCAACAGGCCGATGAGCACGGTGCCGAAAGCCATCAGGAACAGCGTGGCCATGAGCGTTGTCTTGCGTCCGATCCGGTCACCGAAATGCCCGAAGATGGCCGCGCCCACAGGGCGGGCTATGAAGCCGACGAACTGGGTGGCGAACGCCGCCAGGACGCCGGCGAAGGCGTTCTGGCCGGGAAAGAACAGCTGCGGGAACACCAGCGCCGCCGCCGTGCCGTAGAGGAAAAAGTCGTACCACTCGATCGTGGTCCCGACTACGCTTGCGATCGTGGCACGCCGTACGGCCTGCGCACGGGTCACTTCCTGAACTGTCATCATCACTCCATTGTTCTGACGCGTGTGGGCGTGCTGCCCACGTTGGATTTGTTTGCTGGCGACTAGGCTGCGGCGACGGGCGCCATGAGGCCGGAAAGCAGTCGTCCGGCGCCGCGAATGGCCGGGTCGTGGCCGAGTGCCCGGAGGATTTCGTAGGTTGTGGCTGTGGCCGCCGTGACGACGGGGATCCCGAGCGCATCCTCCACTTCCTGGACGGCTGCCAGGGAAGGCATCTGGACGCAGGCGGAAAGCACCAGGGCGTCAATGCCCGTGTGGTTCAGGCGTGCGGCTATGGAGGGCAGCTGGGCCGCGTCCAGGCGGCCGACCGCCAGGTTGTCCGCCACCTCAAGGCCGATCACGTCCTGCACTTCGATCCCCGCGCCCTCGATGTAGTCGGCGACCATTTTGGTCAGCTCGGGCAGGTACGGGGTGACCATGGCAACTTTGCGTGCGCCCATTGCCTGCAGGGTCCGGACCAGCGCCCCGGCGCTGCTGGTGACGGGAGCGGGATGCCCGTTCCCGGCGGCTGCCTCGGCGATGACCTCCTCGGAGCCTTCGTGGGCTCCGGGCCCCTGGGCCATCACGGCCACCAGGCACGCGTAGGCAATGACGTCGACGTCGGCGTCGGACACGGCCGTTGCGCATTCACCGGCCTTGGCGACCATGGCCGCCAGTTCTTCAGGTGTCACGCTCTTCAGGGTCGCCCTGGCGGAGTGGAACGTGTAGGAGTGCCCGGTGGCTTCGGATTGCCGACGGAACATCTCCGGGAGTTCGGTCTCCATGGTCGTGTTGGAGCTGGGAACGATCAGGCCGATCCTTGAGCTCCCCCCACCGTTTCCGGACGCCTGGTGGGCGCCTTGTGCTTCAGGTGCTGTCATTGCCGCTTCCATATCCTTATCGGGATCTTCATGCGTCTGCCTGTGGCTGGCATGAACTAAACCCACATTGTGGTTTCCCAACCCATCCTGCGGGTTTATCCTGAATGTGTCAACGGTCATGGCCCCGGAGCAGGGACGGCTGGCTAGGATGAACACTCGAGAAGAAAGTCGGTGGCAGGTGGCAGGCGGCAGCCCGGTGGCAAAAGAAACAGCGGCGAAAGAAACAGTGGCGAACGAAACGGTGGCGAAAGAACAGGGCGCAGGGACAACTCCGATCCTTGTGCTGCGCAAGGTCAGCGAAATTCTCAACTGCTTCTCCATCGAGTCCCCTGAGCCGACGCTTCAGCAGATCGCCCGCACCACCGGATTGCCCGCCAGCACGTGCCAGCGGCTGGTTCAGAACATGGTCCGCGAAGGGTTCCTGGACCGTGACGGGGACCGCTACAGGATCGGGTTGCGGATGGTCCAATGGGCAGCCCCCGGCACACTGGGCCTGGATGTGGTGCGGCTGGTTCGGCCGGTCCTTCAGGAGCTCCGGGACGCTACCGGGGAATCAGCCTGCCTGTACATGCGCGACGGCGCGTACCGTACGGTGGTGGCCGTGGCGGAGACCCGCCACGTCGTCATGCGCCCCTTCCTTGTCGGTCAGGTCATGCCGATACACGCCGGCGCACCGGGGAAGATCTTCCTCGCCTTCGATCCCGGCGCCCGCGAGGCCCTGCTCGGGACGGAGCTCAGCCCGTTTACGCCGTCGACCCCTGTCAGCTGGACGCAGCTGGACGAGCAGGCCGAGCTGGCCCGCACGCAGGGGTTTTTTGCCGCCTTCGGTGAACGCAACAGCGACGTCGGGTCAATCAGCGCCCCCGTGTTCAGGTATGACGGCCAGCTCGCCGCGGTCCTGGGCCTGGGCTTTCCGACCCAGCGGGTCAGCAGCGACGACGTTCCGAGGCTCGGTCCGATGGTCGCTGCAGCGGGAAAAACAGCCAGCGCCGCCCTGGGATACCGGGCCCCGGGCCAGGGCTGAAAAGAAAACACCCCGGTCCGAAGACCGGGGTGTAGTCGTCCGTGGCGAGAGGCATGAAGCATGCCCCGCGACGTCATCGGCTAGTTCTTAATCGGCGGCCAGTGCCTCGGCTGCCTGGGCGGCGCCCGCCAGGCGGAGCCACGTGTCCACCACCGTGTCCGGGTTCAGCGAGACGGAATCGATGCCTTCGCTGACCAGCCACTCGGCGAAGTCGGCGTGGTCGCTCGGTCCCTGGCCGCAGATCCCCACGTACTTGCCGCGCTCCTTGCAAGCCTTGATGGCCATGCTCAGGAGTTTCTTGACGGCCGGGTCGCGCTCGTCAAAGCTGCCGGCGACGATGGCGGAATCCCGGTCCAGGCCCAGGGTCAGCTGGGTCATGTCGTTGGAGCCGATGGAGAAGCCGTCGAAGTGGTCCAGGAACTCGTCAGCGAGGAGCGCGTTTGACGGGATTTCACACATCATGATGACTTCCAGTCCGTTTTCGCCGCGGCGCAGTCCGTTCTCCGCGAGCAGGTCGATGACCCCGCGGCCTTCGTCGACGGTGCGCACGAAGGGGATCATCAGCTTGACGTTGGTCAGGCCCATCTCATTGCGGACGAACGACATCGCCTCGCACTCGAGGTCGAAGCAGTCCCGGAACGAGGGCTCCAGGTAGCGTGAGGCGCCGCGGAACCCGATCATGGGGTTCTCTTCGTGCGGCTCGTAGGCGGGCCCGCCAAGGAGGTTGGCGTATTCGTTGGACTTGAAGTCGGACATGCGCACAATCACAGGCTCGGGCGCGAAAGCCGCGGCGATGGTGGCGACCCCTTCGGCGAGGCGTTTGATGTAGTAGTCGCGCGGGCCGTCGTACGCGGCGATCCGTTCCCGGATTTCCGCGGCCACGTCGGCCGGCTGCTCGTCCAGGTTCAGCAGGGCCTTGGGGTGGATGCCGATCTGGCGGTTGATGATGAACTCCAGCCGCGCCAGGCCCACGCCGTGGTTCGGCAGCTGGGCGAACGTGAACGCCTGTTCCGGGGTGCCGACATTCATCATGACCTTGACCGGAGCCTCGGGCAGCTGGGTGATCTCGGTTTCCTCGACGTTGAAGTCGAGAAGTCCTTCGTAAATGACGCCCGTCTCACCATCGGCGCAGGAGACGGTGACGTCGATTCCGTCGGACAGGGAGTCCGTGGCGTCCCCGGTTCCGACGACGGCGGGAATCCCCAGTTCCCGCGCGATGATGGCCGCGTGGCAGGTGCGTCCGCCGCGGTTGGTCACGATGGCGGAGGCGCGCTTCATGATCGGTTCCCAGTCCGGGTCGGTCATGTCGGCGACCAGGACGTCGCCGGTCTGGAACGCGGCCATCTGGTCGATGGAGGTGAGGATGCGGACGCTACCGGCCCCGATGCGCTGGCCGATGGCGCGGCCTTCGGCCAGCACCCGGCCGGTCCCGTTGAGGCGGAAACGGCTGAGGCTGCCGGTTGCCCGGCGCGACTGCACGGTCTCCGGGCGCGCCTGCAGGATGTACAGGCCGCCGTCGATCCCGTCCTTGCCCCATTCGATGTCCATGGGGCGGCCGTAGTGGTTCTCGATGGCGACAGCGTGGCGGGCGAGCTGCTCGACGTCGTCGTCCGTGAGGCTGAAGCGGTTCCGCAGCGACGCCTCAACCGGGACAAAGTCGATGGTGCGGCCGATTTCGCGGCTGGTGGTGTACGTCATCTGGAGGGCCTTCTCCCCGAGTCCGCGCTTGAGGATGGCGGGACGGCCGGCCTGCAGTGCGGGCTTGTAGACGTAGAACTCGTCCGGGTTGACGGCGCCCTGGACGACGGCCTCGCCGAGGCCGTAGGAGGAGGTGACGAAGACGGCGTCATTGAATCCCGATTCGGTGTCCATGGTGAACATGACGCCGGAGGCCCCGACGTCGGAGCGCACCATGCGCTGGATTCCCGCCGAGAGTGCCACCTCGGCGTGCTCGAATTTGTGGTGCACGCGGTAGGCGATGGCACGGTCGTTGTAGAGGGACGCGAAGACATCCTTGATGGCGTGCAGGATGTTCTCGATGCCGCGGACGTTCAGGAAGGTCTCCTGCTGCCCGGCGAAAGAGGCATCGGGGAGGTCTTCCGCCGTCGCGCTGGAACGGACGGCCCAGGACAGGTCCTCGGAGCTCCCGTGCTTCTCGACCAGCTGCTGGTAGGAGTCGCGGATCTGCGCCTCGAAGTCCGCCAGGAAGGGCGTCTCGCGCATCAGGGACCGGATCTCCTGGCCGGCGGAGGCCAGCGCCGTCACGTCGTCGGTGTCCAGTCCGATCAGCCGGTCGGCGATCTTCTGGTCCAGGCCCGAATCGGCCAGGAAGCGGCGGTACGCGTCCGCCGTCGTGGCGAAACCGTCGGGCACCTGGACGCCGGCAGAGGTCAGGTTCTGCACCATCTCCCCGAGGGAGGCGTTCTTGCCGCCGACCCGATCCAGGTCCTTGAGTCCGAGTTCTGAGAACCACAGGATATCTGTCGTCATAGTTACTGCTCCTTTGCAGAGGGTGGCATGCAGGGGCGCCGCCCCGCTCGCGGCGATTGCCGGTTGATGGGCGCAAGTCCTGTCCACAGTGACAGGTCTTTAGCGCTGTTTCCACATGACGTGCGCCACACGGGGTTTGTGAAAATTTTCCCTAATGCTTGAGGTTCATCCGTTGCAGGATTGTCGCCGCCATCTCCTCCACGGAGACGCTGGCTGAATTCAGGTACGGAATCCCATGTGAGACGTACAAACGCTCGGCGCTGCGCAGCTCGAAGCCGCACTGCCGCAGCGAGGCATACGGTGAGCCCCGGCGCCGTTCGGTGCGGATCTGGCTGAGCCGCAGGGGGTTGGAGGAGAGGCCGAAACACTTCGAAACGAAGGGCCTCAGGGGCTTGGGAAGCCCCTCCTTTTCAAAGTCCTCGTCCACCAGCGGGAAGTTGGCGGCGAAGATCCCGTGCTGCAGCGCCAGGTACATCGTGGTCGGTGTTTTGCCGCAGCGGGACGGCGCCACCAGGATGACCTGCGCCTTTTCGAGCGCCCGCAGGCTCTGGCCGTCGTCGTGCTCCATGGCATATTCGACGGCGGCCATCCGGGACTGATAGCGCGCCGCGTTCCCAAGGCCGTGCGCCCGCCCGGGTTCGCCGCTCGCCGGCGAGCCGAGGGCGTGCTCCAGCTGTCCGACATGGGTCCCGATGAGGTCCACGATGATGCCCTTGCACGTCGCCAGGGTCTGCCGGATGTCGGTGCTGACCGCAGTGGAAAAGACGATCGGTTGGAGGCCGGTGGCGGCGAGGCCGTCGATGATCTTGACGACGGAGCGCGCCTGCTCGGGTGTGGTGATGAAGGGGATCGTGATGCGGTCAAAATTGTTCTCGGGGAACTGCGTCAGCAACGTGTTGCCGAGCGTTTCTGCGGTGATGCCCGTACTGTCCGAGAGGAAGTAGACCGGGCGGGGAGCGTCATTGGTCATGAACGCATTCTCCACCACCGCGCAGCCTCATTCCCCGCCCACGAGCCGCCACATTCCGGTCAGGCCCGGCTGAACGGCGAAACCCGTGCCCAGATACAACTGTTCCGCCTCAGGGGTGGAGAAGAGCCCGAGGAAGGCTGTTCCCCCGGCCAGCGCCGTCACCTGGGCACGGAGCCGCTGCACGATGGTCGTGCCCAGACCCCGCCGACGATGCTGCGGGTGCACGGCGACGTCCTGGACATAGAAGAAAAAGGCCCCGTCCCCGACGACGCGTCCCATCGCCACGATGTTTCCGCCCTCGTCCAGGACCACCGTGCCGCAGCAGGATCCCGCCAGCGAGCCGGGCATGGCCTCCCAGCGGAAGGAGTCCTCCCAGCCGACGTGGCCCGCCAGTTCCCGGTGTTCGGTGACGGTCGCCACACGGTCAATGGTTGTGTAAGACATGGGAAGAATCGTGCCATGCAGGAAGCGCCGGGAGCATCCACCCCGGGGTGGACACTCCCGGAGGGCGGGGCCGCCCGCGACCGAGGGCGACGCCAACGCGACCCAAGGTTTTCCCAAGGTTAAATCACGCCGGCCGATTGCGAAGTGCCCGGCCCGGATTTAGCCTGACGGTGGGACGTGCACTCCGACATCGACTGAATGTCCGAGCAGCCAACGTCCCGCCACGGATGGTTCCATCGCAGCCGAGTGATGGAGCCGTCCGTGGCCCGTTTACGGCGTCGACGGGTCTAGCGCCGGTAGTTCAATTCACGGACGGGTTCTGAAGGACTCCACTTTGGCGGGGTCCCGTTCAACGACCGGATCCAGGATGTCATCGACCTGGGCCAGCAGGGCAAGGTCAAGTTTCACTCCGGCGGCGGTGGCGGTGTCTATGAGCTGGTCGGGGCGTGAGGCGCCGACAATGGCCGCCGAGACGTTGGGGTTTTGCAGTACCCAAGCGACGGCGAGTGCCGGCATGGACAGGCCGGCGTCCGCGGCGAGCGGTTTGAGTTGCTGGACGCGGGCGAGGATGTCTTCGGTCAGGTAGCGGTTGTCTGACTTGAGCTCGCCGTCCTCACCTGTGAAGCGGGATGCTGCAGGGGCATCTTGGCCGGGGATGTATTTTCCGGTCAACACGCCTTGGGCCATGGGTGACCAGCAGATCTGTCCCAGGCCCAGCTCCTCGCAGGTGGGCACGACTTCCTTTTCGATGACCCGCCAGAGCATGGAGTACTGGGGCTGGTCGGAGATGAGGTGAATGCCAAGTTCCCGGGCGAGTCCGGCGCCGGCACGGATTTCTTCCGGGGTCCACTCGGAGACGCCGACATACAGGGCTTTTCCTTGCCGGACGACGTCGGCGAAGGCCTGCATGGTTTCTTCCAGCGGCGTCTCATAGTCGTAGCGGTGGGCTTGATAGAGGTCCACGTAGCCGGTTTGCAGCCGCTTCAGGGAGCCATTGATGGACTCCATGATGTGCTTGCGGGACAACCCGCGGTCGTTCCGGCCCTCGCCCGTAGGGAAGTAGACTTTCGTGAAGATCTCGACGCTTTCGCGCCGCACACCGGCTAACGCTTCACCCAACGTGTGTTCCGCGCACGTGCCCGCGTACGCGTCGGCGGTGTCAAAGGTGGTAATGCCCAGATCCAGGGCCTGCCGGACGCAGGCCGCGGCCTGGTCGATCTGCTCACCGTGGGTGACCCAGTTCCCATAGGCCAGTTCGCTGATGTACATGCCGGAGGATCCAAGTTTGCGGTATTCCATGCTCGTGTTTCTTCCAGGTCTTGTTGCTACGGCCGTATTCCGGTTTGCGCGTGCCATCTGAGGCCCGCTTGGCCTATGCCAGGGGCGTGATCGTCAGGCTCTCGAGTGTTGCGGAGCCGCCGTGGGCGTAGATGGAGACTCCGGTGCTTGTTTTGTCCGGGAATATCAGGTCGGTGAGCACCAGCTCGCCGCGTTGGGCGAAGACTTCAACGGAGCAGTGGTCGACGTAGATCTTCAGGCTGTATCGGCCGTCCCGGGGGTCAACTGGCGCGGTGTCAACGGAGGCGAATCCATCGTGGAAGCCGGTGTCGCCGGAGGTGGTCCGGTCGAGGATGAGTCGGCCCTGGGCGGGATTGATGCCGATTCGGGTTCCTTCCGCGCCGCTCCCTCGAACGATGAGGCCGAATTCTTCGGCCGTCCCTGCCGTGAACTCGGCTTCGATGAGCTGAACCGTGTGTGTGGCGGCTGGGATCGGGCGTGTTTCCTCAACTAAACGCATCGGGCCGGCCTTAACTGCCGGCGCCTGATCGCGGCATACGGCTTCCTCTACGACGTTCTGGACCAGCCTGGTGCGGCCGCCAACGGTGGCAAGGGAGAGTTCCCGGGGCAGAGACATTGGGCTCCGCCAGGGTGAAGTCGGGATCTGGTTGGCATAGTCCCAGTTGTTCATCCAGCCGATCATGATCCGTCGGCCGTCAGGAGCGTCGTTGAAGGAGACTGCGGCGTAATAGTCCCGCCCCCAGTCCAGCCAGTTGTATTCCTGTAGACGGTCGGGGTCCTGCTCCCCGCGGGTGACGGTGGAGTCGGAAGTGAAATTGACGCCGTCGAAATCTCCTGTGAAGTATTGCCCGGCTGACCCGCCGTTCGGCCCGCCGGGGTTCAGATTCACCGTCAGGACCCACTTCAGCTCCAGCGGATTGCCGTCCACGGGCAAAGCGAACAAGTCCGGGCACTCCCAGATGCCGCCGGTGGCGTTAGCAGGGCCGAAATCGCTGAGGTGTTCCCAGGTTTTCAGGTCCTCGGACTTGTAGAGGACTACTTTGTAGTCGTGGGCCTCGACGGCCGCCATCACCCAGTAGGAGTCCGCCCCGCCGTCATAACGGAAGACTTTTGGGTCACGGAAGTTGGCCGAGTTGCGGCTGAGCACGGGATTGCCAGCGTATTTTATCCAGGTGAAGCCGCCATCGAGACTGTAGGCCAGCGACTGCGCCTGGACGCCGTGCAACGGCGAGGCTTCCTTGTAGGCGCTAGTGTAAATGGCCACCAGCGGGGGCGCCGTCTCGGTGCCGAACCCGCTGCTGTTTTGGCTGTCGAACACGATGCTGCCGGAGAATATGTCCTCATGCTCGTCGCAGGCAATGGCGACAGACTGTTCGGTCCAGTGGGCGAGGTTCTCCGACGTCGCGTGGCCCCAGGACATGTTTCCCCAGGTGTTTCCGAAGGGGTTGTTTTGGTAGTAGAGGTGGTAGAGGCCCTGGTTGTGGATCAGGCCGTTGGGATCATTGAGCCAGGTGTTCCGGGCCGTGTAGTGCAGGGCGGGCCGGAAAGCTTCCGGGTGTGTGGTGGTCGCGGCCGTCATGGGAGGTGCACTCGTTTCAGGTTCGGAATGGGGCAAAGGAAGAGTCAGGATCTGACGGTGATCGTCAGATTGGCCGCAGTGTTGGTAACGGAAAGCGGTGGTCAGCCGACCAGGGCCTGCATTTCCGCCAAGGAAGGCAGGTCCGCCCCTGGGCGGCCCACCGTAATGGCGGCTGCCATGGTTGCCATGCGGGCGATCTGTTCGAGAACGGGCGGAGCCAGGCCCTCTCCTCCGCTGGTCAGGAGCCCCAGGATGAGGGCCGCCATGTAGGCATCCCCTGCACCGATGGTGTCCGCGACAACGGTTTCCACTGAGGGGGCAGTGATTTCCGTCTCTGCGGTGAGCAGGAAGGATCCTTCTGATCCGAGGGTGACCACGACCAGCTCCGTGCCCAGTCCGCGTATGTGGCGGGCAGCCTCCTCCGGCGAATTGCGCGGATACAGCCATGCTGCGTCCTCGTCGCTGAGTTTCACTACGTCGGTGAGGGGAACGAGCTCTTCGAAGATGGTTCTGGCTTCGTGTTGGCTGCCGAGCAGTTCGGGCCGGATGTTCGGGTCATAGGTGATGGTGCTGATTCCTGCGCAGTGCTGCAGGAGGGATTTCACGCCTGAGGCTCCCGGTGCGAGGAAGCTGGCGATTGACCCGGTGTGCAGGATCGTGGGCAGGTACGTCGGGGCAACCGGCGGGAGCTCCCAGGCGAGGTTGAAAGAATAGCTTGCGGACCCGTCGTCGGCCAGCGTTGCTGTGGCGGTCGATGTAGAGGCCGCGGACTGGCAGCCCGGAAGGATATAGACGCCCGCACCGCTGAGATGGCTGCTGATGGCGGCTCCCCTGCTATCGGTACCGATTGACGTCAGGAACCCGGTTGAAACATCCAGACGGGCAAGTCCGTAGGCAACATTGGCGGGTGAGCCCCCCGGGTGCTCGGTGACGCCGTTCCCCGTGTGGACTATATCGATAAGTGCTTCGCCGATAACGATCACGTCGGGTTGGGCGGACAGCGTGGCAGGGGGGTTCGTCATGGGGTTCTTTCTGGGTTTTCGGCAGCCTGCAGTGAAGCTGCGCGGGGATGATTCCGCAGGAAAAGCGGCCTCTCGGACGGCGGATTGGGCCGTCAGTGGGCGGGCTCCGGCACTTTCAGCGCCCAATGGGATTTGCTCAGGGTGATCCGTTCGCCGGTGCCCCGGGCAGCGTTCCGCCCTGTGGCGTCCCTCTTCGGTGGGCGGACGGTCTGGGTCCTGCGGGCGTCGGGTACGGCGGAGAGCAGCAACTGTGTGTACGGGTGATGGGGGGCGGCCATCAGCTCGATGCTCTCGCCCCCCTCGACCAGGTCCCCGGCGCACATCACCATGGTCGTGTCCGCGATGTAGCGTGCGGATGCGAGGTCGTGGGTGATGTAGAGCATGGACACGCCCCGTTCATCACGGAGTTTGCGCATCAGATTGAGAATCCCGATGCGGACGGAGACGTCGAGCATCGAGGTGGGTTCGTCGGCCAGTATGATTTCCGGTTCCACGGCCAGGGCTCTGGCGATGGCGACGCGCTGCCGTTGTCCGCCGGACAGCTGATGGGGGTATCGGTCCAGCATCTGTTCGCCCAGACCGACTGTTGCCATTAGGTCACGCAGTTTGAGTTTGAGGGCCTGCGGGCTGTCGTTTTCTCGGTGAAGTTGCAGGGGACGCGTCAGGAAGTGTTCGATGCGGTGTGCCGGGTTGAGGGATCCAAAGGGGTCCTGGAAGACCATTTGGACCTTGCTGCGGTATTTCATCGACGCTCTGCGACGTTCGGTGGCAAAGATGTCTTGGCCGTCCAGGATGAGCTGGCCGCCTGTGGGTTGTTCGAGGCGGGCGAGGATCCGGGCGATGGTGCTCTTTCCGCTGCCGGATTCCCCGACGAGTGCCACAATCTCGCCGCGGTTGATGTCAAAGGAGACGTCGTTGACGGCACGTACGGTTGAACGGAAGGGGAAGCTTCCCAGATGGTAGTCCTTGCTCAGGTTGCGGACCTGGACCAGGGGCCCGGTCGCCGTTTCCGGGCGGGATGAGGTGCTGTCTGCGGGGCTCATCGGGGTGACCTTTCGCGGGGGAGGACATATTCGGGTACGAGCAGGCACGCTGCATCGTGGTTTTCGGCTCCTGGAAGGAGCCGCGGCTCGATGGTGCGGCAGGCATCTATTGCCAGCGGGCACCGGGGGTGGAAGCGGCACCCGGTGGGGGGGTGGGCCATGTTTGGCGGGGCGTCCGGGATGCCTGTCAACTCCACTCTCGGTCCGGTCAGCGGAGGGAACGCTCCCATCAGGGCGTTCGTGTAGGGGTGGAGAGGGTTGTCCAGCAATTTCTTGGAAGGGGCGATCTCGACCAGCTTTCCCGCATACATCACCGCCATGCGGTGGGAGAGCTCGACCATGAGGGAGATGTCGTGGGTGATGAACAGAATGGAGAACCCAAGCCGCTGCTGAAGTTCCTTGATCTGGTGCATGATTTCCTGCTGAACGACCACGTCCAGGGCCGTGGTCGGTTCGTCCATGATGAGAAGGGAAGGATTGAGCGCCAGTGCTATCGCGATCACTGCCCGTTGGCGCATTCCGCCGGAGAGCTGGTGGGGGTAGGACTTGAGGCGGTCAGGGCTGATGTCGACAAGTTTCAGCAGCTCCGCGGCACGTTCCCGGGCAGCTTTCTTGGGCATCCTTTCGTGCGTGGTGAAGACATCGACGATCTGATCTCCGATGGTCATGACGGGGTTCAGGGAGTTCATCGCGCTTTGGAAGACCATGGCGACGTCCCGCCACCGGGTGCGTCTCAGTTCTTCTTCGCCCAGGTCCAGGAGATTCCTTCCGGCGAGCTCGATGGACCCGCCTGTGATCTTTGCCGGGGTCTGCAGAAGCCGCATGATCGCGTTGGCGATGGTGGACTTGCCGCAGCCTGATTCGCCGGCGAGGCCGAACACTTCTCCGGCGCCGATATCGAAGCTGACACCATCCACGGCGGTGACGTTTCCGCTCTCCGCGGTGTATTGAACCTGCAGGTTCTTCACGCTCAGCACGGGGTCGGCCGGGGCACGGCCGACGTTTCCCCGGTCCTCTTCAGTCAGGGTTTCCATCTGTCAGCCTTTCTTTTCCGCGCGCAGGCGAGGGTTGGTGATCTCATCAACGGCGTAGTTGACCATGGCCAGGGCAAATGCGACGACGGCGATGGCAACACCTGAGGGCAGAAGCACCCACCAGTCGCCGGTCATCAGTGCGCCGTCGTTGTTTGCCCAGTAAAGGTTGGTTCCCCAGCTGACGGACCCGGTATCGCCGAGCCCCAGGAACTCCAGGCCGGCCTGGGCGCCGATGCCGTAGATGACGCAGCCGAGCAGGGTGCTCATGACGATGGAGGCCATGTTGGGCAGGATTTCCCGGAACATGATGCGCCAGGCCTTCTCGCCGGTGACAACGGCTGCGGCCACGAAATCCTTGCTGCGCAACGACAGGGCCTGGGAGCGGAGCACACGGGCGCTGCCTGCCCAGCCGGTGATGATCAGGACGATGACGACGGTGACGGGGCCCGGCGGCAGGAACGCGGCGAGAACGACCAGGAGCGGAAGTCCGGGGATGAGCAGGAAAATGTTGGTCAGCAGTGAAAGTAATTCGTCGATGGCTTTGCCGAAGTACGCGGAGGCGATGCCAATCAGACAACCGATGAAGGTCGCCGCTAGACCTACGATGAATCCGACCGTCAGCGAGCTGCGCGATCCCCACAAGGTGAGGGCCAGCACGTCCTGGCCCTTGGAGGTGGTTCCGAGTAGGTGGTCAGCGGACGGTGCCAGGGACGCTTCGGGGCCGAAGTCGGAGGGGTTTCCCGGTGCCAGGAGGGGTGCCAGCACCGCCAGGAGGGCAAATATGACCAGGATGGCCAGCCCCAAGAGGGCTTTCTTGTTCGTGAGGATGCCGTGGACGAAGCCGCCGTGGGCCAGACGTCCGGGTGCCGGAGGTTCCGGTAGTAGGACGGCGGGGTTGCCGGCCGTGGTGGTCGCGGTAGGGGTTGAGTCTGTAAGTGACATGGGGGACCTGTTTCTAGCTGACCCGGACCCGGGGGTCCAGCCGTACGTAAATGATGTCGACCAGGAAGTTAGCTGCCAGCACGGCGGCGGTGATGGTGAGGAAGATGCCTTGGGTCAGCGGGTAGTCCAGCGCCTGGACGGAGGTCAGAAGCTGGTAGCCGATGCCCGGGTACGCGAACACGGTTTCGGTGAGGAGAGCGCCGCCGACGACGAATCCGAGGGACATGCCGAACGACGTCACGGAGGGCAGCATGGCGTTGCGGGCCGCGTACTGGAACATGATCCGTCCCGGACGGAGTCCCTTGGCCCGGGCCATCGTGATGTAGTCCTCAGCGGTGGTTGCGATCATCGTGTTGCGCATCCCCAGCATCCACCCGCCGATGGAGACCAGGACAATGGTCAGGGCCGGGAGGATCAGGTGAGTAGCGACGTCGCCGATGTATTCAAGGGAGAACGAGGGGCTGAGGCCTGTGGAAAAGGCATGGCTCAGAGGCAGCCAGCCCAGGGTTATCCCGAACAGATAAAGAGCGGCCATGGCCAGCCAGAAATAGGGAAATGATCCTACGAAAATCAGCAACGGAGGAAAAACGGAATCCAGGAACTTTCCCCGCCGCCACGCTGCCAGAACGCCGAGGAAATTACCCAGAATGACGGCAATAACCAGGGAGGTGCCGCCGAGCAGGAGGGTCCATCCGATTTGTGATCCGATCACCTCCGAAACGGGGGACGGGAACCTGGAGAGCGAGATGCCCATGTCCCCGCGGAAGATGTTGCCGATGTAGGCGAGGTACTGCTCCCAAAGGGGCCGGTCGTCCAGGCCGAAGAGCCGCCGGAGCGCATCCACCTGGTCCGGGCGCATCTGAGCCTGCACCTGGGAGAACATTCTGCTGACAGGGTCCCCGGGCATCAGCCTGGGGAGGAAGAAATTCAAGGTGATGCAGGCCCAGAAGGCGATGATGTAGAACCCCAGGCGGCGGAGGAGGAATACCATGATTCCGCTTCTTTCTTGATGATTGTTGCGCCGCCCGGGGATCGGTCCGGGTCCGGCAGGTGGTAACGGTGCGGGTGCCGTGTGTGCGGCGGCTTTGGTGGCTGTCCGGGTTCGGTTGCCCGGACAGCCACCAGATGGCTACTGCGCCGGCTTGAGTGAGGTCAGAACCAGCACTGTGGTGGCGGAGCGGGCCGAGAGAGTGGCATACGGGTTGTCGTTGCTGGGCCAGCCCGTGAATCGCTGGTCGGTGTAGGCGCCCCATGCCGGGCCCGAGAACAGCGGGATCACCGGGGCGACGTCGTTGAAGCGTGTCTCGAGGGTGTTGACGAGGGTCTTCTGCGCTGTCGGGTCGGCCGTTGCCGCCAGCTTGTCCAGGGTTGCGGTCGCTTCCTGGTCGCCGAATCGGTGGTAGTTTTCGTTGGCTTTTTGGCCGACCGGTACAACAACGTTCTGTGACATTACGCCGCGGTAGAACTCATACGGCGTTGCGCCGGCGTTGCTCCAAACGATGCCGCTGTCGAAGGATCCGTCAGTGTATCCGGAGACGACCTGGGACCAGTCCGGGGAGTTGACCTCGACTTTCACGCCAAGTTTTTCCATGTTCTTGGAGATGATCTGACCGACGGACAGCCAGTCCGAAGATGCCGATCCTACAGAGAACTTGAACTGGAACGGCTTGCCGTCCTTGAGGGTGCGGATGCCGTCGGTTCCCTTTTTGTAGCCGGCGTCATCGAGCATCCGGTTGGCTTTGTCCACATTCAGCTTGGTCCAGTCGCAATTGTCAACGATGCTCTGGTCCCGCCAGCTGGCGTAGGTGTCGCTGAGGCCGGTGCAGTCGGCCGGATGCGTGTAGCCCGACATGCCCAGGTTGTCGACCTGATCGCGGTCCACGGCCATGCTGAGTGCTTTGCGTACGACCGGATCGTTAAAGGGGGCCTTGGTGGTGTTCAGCTGCCAGTTGATCGTGCCACCGGTCGTGGGGTACCAGAAGTGCCGGTGTGCCGGATCTTTGTCGACAAAGGTTTTCTGGATGTTGGGGATGAACTGGTCGCTCCAGTCCACGTCACCGTTCTGCAGGGCGAGGTTGGCCCCGGAGTTGCCGGCGAAGGCCAGCATCCTGATGCCGGTGAGCTGCTGTTTCTCCGGCTGCCAGTAGTTGGGGTTCTTATCCAGTTCGAATGACTGTGTCTGGAAATGGGAGACCTGGGTGTAGGGGCCGGTGCCTACCGGATTGTCGTTTGTGGCCTTGGCCGGATCTGCGATCTGGGACCAGACATGCTTGGGGGCGATGACCTGCTGGCCGACTTCGTAAAGCCCGGGAGCGTAGGCCTTGTTGAAATCGAAGCGGACAGTGTGCGCATCGACGGCGGAGACCTTGGCCAAGTAGTCGAATCCGCCCTGAATCTTCTTCTGAAGGTCAAAGGTATACACAACGTCATCGGCAGTCAGGGGTTGTCCGTCCGACCACTTAACCCCGTCGCGGAGCGTGAATGTCACTCCCTTGCCGTCTTCGTCCGCCTTCCACGAAGCGCCGAGCCACGGTACAGGCTCCCCCTTCACGGGATTGACGATCAGCAAGGGTTCGAAAACCGACTGCTGCGTCATCGGAAGGGCATTCGGGGAGAACGGGTTGAAGTTGCTGGTGAACGTTGCGGTGTCCTCCCGGGGGATTGTCAGGAGCCCGTTGGACGCGCTCCCACCCTTGGCTGTGCTCCCGGATGTGTTTCCGGCGCCGCAGCCGGTGAGAGCCAGCGCGCCGATCGCCAGTGTGGCTGCAACAACGGCCAGTGACCTCTTGGGGTTGATTTTGGGCATGAGGGAGCTCGTTTCGTCGGTGAAAGGGAGATGAGGTTAGCGGGGAGTGAACATCAGAATGCCGGGACCGGCAGGCGCACGGATGTACGCTCCACCAGAGGGCATTCGACAATGCGTTGGAGCGGGGCCAGATCACGGTTCGCTGCCAGTTTGGCCAGCATCGCGACGCCGGTTGCCCCCATTTGCCGGAACGGCAGCGCGACGGTCGTCAGGCTTGGCCGCAGGTAGTTGGCGATGATTTCCTGGTTGTCGAAGCCAACCACGGAGATATCGTCACCAATACGCAGCCCTCGTTCCTTGATGGCGTCGTAAGCGCCCATGGCCATGCGGTCAGTGGCGCAGAATATCGCTGTTGGGGGCCGGCTGCCATCCAGGAGGGCAGCTGCTGCGCGGTAGCCTTGGTCTGCCTCGCCGTCCTCGTTGATGACCAAGCTCTCATCCAGGCCGATGCCTGCCTGTTCAAGTGCTCGGACGTAACCGGCCCGGCGGCCGATGGCGGCCGGAATGACGGGATCAAGGTTGATGAGCCCTATCCGGTCGTGTCCGGCCCGGATGAGTCTCATCGTGGCAATATAGCCACCCTGAGCCTCATCCGGAATGACGGAATGCAGTTTTGTTGCTTCGTCAAAGCAGTGAACCAGGACCGTCGGCACTTCTTCCGCAACTGCAGGCAGCCGCACACCCCGATGCCAGCTTGTTGCATAGATCAGACCCTCGACGCGGTGCTCGAGCATCGTCTCGATGGCCCGCCGGTCGGCGTCACTGCTGCCGTCGGTGCTGGCGATAAGAAGCGTCTTACCCTCCCGCGCGGCCTGTTCCTCGGCGCCGCGGACAATGTTGGCGGCATATGGCGCGATCACGATTTCCGTGATCAGCCCGTAGAGCTTGGTCTGCTTGGATGCCAACGCACGGGCTCCCGCGTTCGGGCGGTAGCCCAGTTCGGTCACAGCCTGGTGGACGCGGTCACGGGTTTCTTCTGGAATTCCGTTTCCCGTTCCGCCATTCAGGACAAAGGAAACCGTCGTCCGAGAAACTCCGACATGGTTCGCGACATCCTGCATCGTCACTTTGGCCTGCCGTGGGTTCGTCTCCATTGACCGTCCGATGTCTAGTGAGTGGGGATGAATATTGGATGAGAGTCTAACCGAACCTACTGTTGCGCGTTACTAACGCGCGTTAGTTGATGTGAGATAGAACATATCCTGCGTTTGGTGGGGGTGTCAAGCAGTGTGGCCGCCACCGTAACGAGCATTCGTCTGCCTGCGTAGCGGGTGACAGCCCACGTTGATGGCGCCGATGAGCTGTGAGCCGAGGATCCACCGGATCGATACGCGGTTCAGCGGAGCTGAACTCGCGTTGGTCGAGAAGGCGGAGACTGGGCGGCCGTGCCTCCTCCGGTTGTTCTCGCTGCGGTGCAGCTCAGGGTGCTGGACGCTGCCCGGAGCGACGTGAAGCGGGCCGGAGTGAATCAACCAGTTGAGTCGCCTCGGGCATCGGGGCGTGCTGAACCTCGGGGCCCTCACCCCCGTGATCGACGAACTGCCGGAGCGTCACGAGCGCATGGTCAAAGCGCTCAGCGCGAGGGAGGTCCCCTGAGCATCACGACGGGGCTCAATCTATGACCTGGCCACCAGCGCGGACTAGACAGGCGGCGGCGCAGGCGGTACACCTTGAGCGGGCCATCCGCGTACAGGGGGAGGGTGCTCAATGGAGATCGCCGACATCTCGGATCTGCGGGAGACGGACACCGTTGAGCAGCGGCCGGGTGCAGAGACCCGCTTCAACCCCGTCGCCGCATGCGGTCGCTTCGCCCGGCGCTGCCGGCGCGGGGGCTTCCCCGGGCGAGGGCGTCCCGGATGTTTGTGACTTTTTGGCGGTTCCGCCGCGCCTTGGCACCGCGTGCCGCGGTGTTGGCCGCCGGAGCCGCCCTGGTGGTCCTCGCGGCTGCCCTGCAGGTGGCCATGCCGTGGCCCCTGAAGGTCATCGTCGATGATGTGCTCAAGACTCCCGGCGCTGCGAGCCAGAACGAGTTTCTGCGAACGTTCGGGGCGGCCGGGCTGGAAGGTCAGCAGCTGCTGGTCGTGGCCATTGCGTGCCTGTTGGTGTTCACCCTGGTCAACGCGGCGGCCAACTATTTTGGGGCGCGGCTGCTCAACGGCGTCGGAGAGCGGGTCATGGCATCCATCCGCTCCGAGGTGTTCGCCCACCTCCAGCGGCTGTCCCTGTCATTCCACGACAAGCAGAGGCTCGGGGATCTGGTGACGCGGGCGACCACGGACATCGACTACGTGCGCGCCATGATCATCTCAATGCTGGCGGTCCTGGTACCCAACATCCTCATTCTGGCTTTCATCACGACGATCTGCGTGGTGGTTGATCCGGGCTTCGCCATGATTGCCCTGGCGGTCTCACCGGTGCTGTTCGCGACGGTGCTGATGTACCGCCCCCGCATCAAGGCGGCGTCCCGGGCTGCGCGGAGAAGGGACAGCGACATTGCCTCCACGATGACGGAAACCTTCTCCTCGGTGCGGGTTATGCAGTCCTCCTCCAGCGAGGCGCGTCATGAGGCCGATTTCCAGCTCCGCAATGCCGCGCGGATGAATGCGGGCCTGAGACTGGTCCGGCTCCAGGCAGCACTGTCCCCGCTGGTGGATGTCATCGTCACATTCGGCACCGTCGTCGTGCTGTGGGCGGGTGTGCAGCGGGTGCTGGACGGTTCGATGACGCTGGGGCTGTTGCTGGTCTTTCTGGCGTACCTTAAGGCCCTTTACGATCCGATGAAGGAACTTTCCAAGCTGACGACGGTCATGAGCCGGGGTCAGGTCAGCGCGGAGCGGCTCCAGGACGTCCTCGGCACCGCCCCGGCAATAACGGACCCCCCTGGTGCCCCGCCGGCGCCGCGGCTGGCGGGCCTGGTGGAGCTGCGAGATGTCGACTTCCACTACGACGGTTCCGAGGTGCTGCACAGGATTAACCTGCGTGTGGAGCCGGGCCGGATGATTGCGCTGACCGGGCCCACCGGTGCGGGCAAGTCAACGGTGGTCAGTCTTATTCCGCGGCTCTACGACGTGACGGGCGGCGCCGTTCTCCTGGACGGCAGGGACGTCCGCGAACTCCAGCTGGCCGCGGTGCGCCAGCAGATCTCGATGGTCCTGCAGGAATCTATCCTGTTTCACGGCACCATCTATGACAACATCGCCTACGGATCGGACACAGCCACTCCGGAACGGGTTTTCGCCGCGGCCCACGCCGCGCACGTCGACGAATTCGTTGATCAGCTGCCGCTGGGCTATGACACCCCGGTTGCCGAGCGGGGCGTCAGTCTCTCGGGCGGACAGCGCCAGCGCATCGCGATCGCCCGGGCCCTCGTCCGCGATACACCGATCGTCATTCTTGATGAACCCACCTCCGGCCTGGACGCCATCTCCGAACAGTACGTGATGGAGGGCATGGACCGGCTCATGGCCGAACGGACCGTCATAGTCATCGCACACCGCCTCTCCACTCTCGGGCGTGCGGACAAGATCTACATGCTGGACAAGGGGCGGGTTGTGGAAAGCGGTAACCACGGGCAACTCCTCGCCGCCGGCGGTCTCTACAGCCGGCTCGACGGGCTGCAGGGGGCCCAGGGAAATCCGGTCCTCCCGCGGCCTGCTCCCGGCGGGATCCGCGAGATGACGTCGGCCAGGCCCAGGACCTCCGGAGCCCTCCCCTGGCGGATCGGAAGGGAGGGCGCGCTGGAGGTGCTGTTGGTTCACCGGCGCAGGCATCAGGACTGGTCCATCCCCAAGGGAAAGGCCGAACCGGGCGAGTCAGACCAGGAATGTGCGCTGCGGGAAGTCGGCGAAGAGACGGGTCTCGTCTGCCGGCCCGGTTCGGAGCTGCCGCAGGTGACCTATCTGGACCACCGCCGGCGCCTCAAGACGGTCCGCTACTGGGCCGCCGTGGCCCAGGGCGGCGTCTTCTCGGCCAACGATGAAGTGGACGAGGCCCGCTGGTTCAGCCTTCCTGCGGCGCTGCGCACCCTGAGCGAACCACGCGAAAGGCCCGTGATTCTCGCCCTGGGCGGGGTCCTGGAGCGGGAGCTTGGGATCCGTGCGGTGCCGGCCCGGGACAGGATGCTGTTGCTTATCCGCGGGGCCACAGCCACACCGCGGCACCTGTGGGACCACTCCGAAATTACCCGGCCGCTGGCCCACGAAGGACGCACGACGGCCCGCTCCCTCGAGGGCCTTGGTTCGTTCTTCGAGATAAACCGGATCCTCTCCGCGCCTGCAGCCCGGTGTATCGACACTGTTGAGGCGCTGGCACGCCGTGAATCCCTGACGGTGGAAGTGGCCAGCGATCTTTCCGATGGCCGTATTGAACGGGCAATGCGGCTCGTCGACAATGCCCGCGGCACGGGGACGGTGCTGTGCACGCATGAGGATGTCATCTCCTCGATCCTGGACCGCCTGGCCGCGCGCGACCGGACAGCCCTTGACAGCCGCGCCGGCCGCCGGCGCGGCTCGGTCTGGGCCCTGACTGGGGACACGTCACGCTACACCGGCGCGTATTATCTCCCCATGCCCGAGGCGGTCGGCCTGCCTGAACAGTGCGCGACCGGCAATTGACTGTCCACCGCTGCGCGAGAGGGCGCCCGCAGGTCCTTGGGTCCTCGACAGGCGACCGCCCCGCGAGTGCGGATGACCCGCGGATACAGAGGTTTGACGTCGGGGCTGAAGCGCAAAGCTGTTGGCTGGGCGAGAGCGCCCAAGGGTAGATTTGCCAATTCCTAGTCAATGAGCCAGTCCCCGGCAAAGCAAAGGCCCCCACTTTCCTTATAAATAAAGGGAAGCAGGGGCCTCGCTACGTGGCGGTGACGGTGGGATTTGAACCCACGTTGGCTTTGACACCAAACAACATTTCGAGTGTTGCACCTTCGGCCGCTCGGACACGTCACCAACCTGTATAGGGTACCGGAGCAGGGCGCTGTTCCCCAAAACGGCTCCGGAAATCCCGGCCGGTGCCGGCTTGCGGCGACTCGCCGGAGCCTGCGTCCTTTCCCCGGGCGCAGGGAGGGCGCTAGATTCGAAAGCACCATGATCACTCCTGAGCAGCAGACCACGGCCACCGCCTACTGGACCGTCGGGCTGGAAAAGGGCGAGCTCCGGCGCGAGGACCTGGCGGCCCCCGGACCCGGGGAAGCCCTCGTCCGCACCCTCTTCACCGGCATCAGCAAGGGCACCGAACTGGTCGTCCACAATGCCCGGGTCCCGGACTGCGTGGCCGCGGCCATGGCCGCCCCCCACCAGGAGGGGGCCTTCCCGTACCCGGTGAAGTTCGGCTACCTCTGCGTGGGCATCGTGGAGGAAGGACCGGCGGACTGGCAGGGCCGGACCGTCTTCTGCCTGTACCCGCACCAGGACCGCTTCATCGTGCCGGTCGCGTCCCTCACCGCGGTCCCCGACGGCGTCCCGCCCCGCCGCGCGGTGCTCACGGGAACGGTGGAGACCGCCGTCAACGGTCTCTGGGAGGCCGGCCCCCGCCTGGGCGACCGCGTCGCCGTGATCGGCGCCGGGCTCGTCGGCGGCATGGTCGCCAAGCTCCTGGGCGACTTCCCGCTCGGACGGCTGCAGCTGATCGATATCGACCCTTCCAAGCGGGCCTTCGCGGACGCGCTCGGCGTCGAATTCAGCCACCCCGACGAGGCGCTGCCGGACTGCGACATCGTGATCCACTGCTCCGCCTCGCAGGAAGGCCTCCGGCGAAGCCTGCAGCTGGTGGGCGACGAGGGCGAGATAATCGAAATGTCCTGGTACGCCGACCGCAGCGTCACGCTGCCGCTGGGGGAGGACTTCCACGCCCGCCGGCTGTCCATCCGCGCCAGCCAGGTCGGGGCCGTGGCCCGCTCCCGGCGGCACCGCCGCACGAACGCGGACCGGCTGGAGCTCGCCGTCGCCTTGTTGCAGGACCCGGCCTTCGACCTCTTCCTGACGGGCAGCTCCCCGTTCACGGAGCTGCCCGACGTCGTGCGGAGTCTCTCCGACGGCACCCTGGACGCCCTGTGCCACGTCATCGAATACCCCGACGTGGAACACCGGGAACACCCCGCCACCGATGCCCCCACAACCGAAACCACGAGGTAATTCCGTGTTCAGCCTGACCGTCCGCAGCCACTTCATGATCGCCCACAGCCTGCCCAGGGAAGCGTTCGGCCCCGCCCAGGGACTGCACGGGGCGACGTTCGTCGCCGAAGTGACGTTCCGGCGCCGGGCCCTGAATGAGGACGCGATTGTCCTGGACATCGGCGAGGCCGGGAAAGTGCTCGATTCCGTCCTCGACGGGCTCAACTACACAAACCTGGACGAGCACCCCGATTTCGCCGGCAAACTGAGCACCACCGAAGCCCTGGCCCGGTACATCGCCGACGCCGTGGCAGCACGGATCCGCGGCGGCGCCGACGGCCGCGAGCTGGCGGGCCTGGACGTCACGCTGCGTGAACACCCCGATGCCTGGGCCGGCTATTCGCTCGACTTCGACGCCAGCTAGGACCCGCACGGTGCAGCGGCCGGGCCTCAGCATCCGGCTGGTGATGCCCGGGAACGTGCGCCACAACTCCGGCGGGAACGTCTACAACGCGGCACTCGCCCGGGAGCTCGCGGTCCTCGGCGCCGAGGTGGAGACCTGCCCGTGCGACGGCGACTGGCCGGTGGGCAGCGCAGGGGACCGCCGGCGGTTGGCCGGGCTCCTGCGCACCCCTGCCGGTGCCGGCCGCTCGGTGATATTGGTGGACGGGCTCCTGGGCTGCGGAGCACCGGCGGAACTGGAGGCGGCCGCCGCGGCGGGCCAGCCCGTCTGGATCCTGCTGCACATGCCGCTGGGCGGCCATCCGTACCTGGAACGCCGGGCCCTGAACGCGGCAGCCGGCGTGATCTGCACCAGCGGCTCGGCTGCGGCCGGCATCCGGGCCAGGCACGGGTTCGACGGCGCCCGGGTCGCCCTGCCGGGCACCGACGCCGCCCTGCCAGCCCCCGGCTCGGAGCCGCCGCATCTGGTGGCCGTGGCCGCCCTGCTGCCGAACAAGAGCCAGTTGCTCCTGCTGGAGGCGCTCGCACGGCTCAAGGACCTGGCCTGGACCGCGTCCCTCATCGGCTCCGACGCCACGGACCCCGCCTACGCCGCGCAGCTCCGGGAACGAGCGGATTCCCTGGGACTCACGGACCGCGTCCGCATTCCGGGGGAGCTGCGTGGTCCCGCCATGGAGGCCGAATGGGCCGCCGCTGACCTCAGCTTGCTCATTTCCCGGGCCGAAACGTACGGCCTGGTGGTCACGGAGTCCCTCGCCCGTGGCGTGCCCGTGGTGGTGCGCGAGGGCACGGGGGCCGTGGAGGCGCTGGCGGCCGGCGAACGGACACGCAGCCGGGTGACCGGGTGTCTGGTGGACGACGACGGGCAGAACGACGGCGCGGAAGCCCAACTGCCGGGCGCCGCCGTCCTCCTCGCCGAGGATCCCGCACCGCTGGCGGACCTGCTGCGCCGCTGGCTCACCGAACCCGGGCTCCGCGCGCGCTGGCGGGACGCGGCAACGGCTGCGCGGGGCCGCCTGCCCGGCTGGGATGCCACCGCCCGGACCGTGCTGGCCGCCGTCGGCCCGGACGTATCCGGAAAGCCGGGCGCCTCAATTGATTCCGCCGGCGGACAAGCTGTTGGACAATGACCCCATGACTACCGAGCCCCTGACCACAGAACTGCCGGTCCCGCAGACCCTGACCCCCGAGCGGCTGCGCGCCTGGGCCTGGCACAAACAAGGCCTGGACGGCTCGCTGGCCGGCTGCACCGCGGAGCAGGTCTTCGCCCGCGCCGGGTGGGCGCGGTCGGTGGGCGGCGCCAACCCCTACCTCACCCTCTTTGCCCGGGCCGGCATCCGCCGCGAACAGGTGGACGCCGACGTCGCCGCCCGCCGGATCCTGGAGCTCCCCACCGCCCGCGGCTGCACGTACGTCCTGGGCCGCGACGACTTCGCCTGGGCCCTCACGCTGGGCGAGGATGCCGCCGGGGCCTTCCGGGTCCTGGGCCGGTTGGGCGTGGACCGCAGCGAAATCACGCTCCTCGAGGAACAGGTGCTGCACGCGCTTGCCGAAGCCGACGGCCCGATGGACCCCAAGCAGCTCAAAGAGGAGCTGGGCGATTCCGTGCGCAATCTCGGTGAAGAAGGCAAGAAGAAAGGCGCCACCACAACACTGCCTACGACCCTGGGGATCCTGCAGTCGCAGGGCAGGATCCGCCGCGTCCCGGTCAACGGGCGCCTGGACCAGCAGCGCTACGCCTACGAGCTCTGGGACCTGCCGCCCAGCACCCTGGACAGCGACGCGGCCCGCGCCGAGCTGATCCGGCGGTACCTGGGCTGGACCGGGGGCGCCACGCTTAAGCAGTCCCAATGGTTCACCGGGTTCACCGGCGCGCAGAGCAAGGCGGGGCTGGCCGCCGTCGGTGCCGTGGAGGTGCCCACCGCCGCCGGTGAGGTTCTCTTCATGATGCCCGACGACGTCGAGCGTCTCGCCGCCTTTGAAGAACCCGCCGAAGAGCAGATCCAGCTGCTCGCCGGAACGGATTCACTGGCGCTGCTCCGCCGGAACGCGGCAGAACTGCTCCCCGACGGGGAACGCATCGCCAAGAACGTGCTGGCCTCCCTGGCGCTGCAGGCCGACCTCCCGGACCATCCCGTCTTGGACCGCGGCCGGATTATCGGGCTCTGGCAGTACGAGCCGGGCAAGGAGCGGATCGTGTCGTGGCTGTTCCACGGTGCCACGGCCGCGGTGACCCGGCGGATCTCCGAGGTTGAAGCCTGGATCCGCGATGATCTCGGTGACTTCCGCGCCTTCAGCCTCGACTCACCGGCCGGGCGGCAAAAGCGGATCGACGCCCTCGCCGCGTCCGCCGCCGCGGGGTAGCGCAGGCTCGACGCCGGCCCCATAGGAAGGCTCAGCCGCTCCGGTGACCGGCGAAGAAGTCCCGGAGCAGCGCGGCGCACTCCGGCTCCCGGACACCGGCATACACTTCCACCCAATGGTTCAGCCGGCGCTCGCGGAGGATGTCGAACACAGAGCCGGCGGCTCCGGCCTTCTCGTCCCAGGCGCCGAAGACCACCCGCGGAATCCGGGCCAGGACAATGGCGCCGGCACACATGGCACAGGGCTCGAGCGTCACCACCAGGGTGCAGTCCTCCAACCGCCAGCCGTCGCCCGGTTCGCCGTCCCGCGCCCGCAACTGCCGCAGCCGCGCCGCGGCCTCCCGGATGGCCACCATCTCGGCGTGCGCCGTCGGGTCCCCGAGTGCCTCGCGTTCATTGCGCCCGGAACCTAGCACCCCGCCGTCGGGCCCGATCACGACGGCGCCGATCGGTACGTCCGCCGTGGCCAGTGCCCGGCGGGCCTCGGCGATGGCAAGGCCCATCCATTCGGCATGGCGGGGCTCCGGGGCAGTCATGGGTCAATGATAGTTTCGACCATAAGCAAGCTGTGCCCCTCAGCCGGGGGAGCACCAAGAAGTCGGGAGACGGCAGTGAGTACCAGGACCGAAAGCTGGTTGAACCAGCGCTGGGGCAGGTGGGTGGTGCCTTATGCTGCCCTGTGGATCACGATGCTCATTGGCGGCGTGGTGGTGGTGGTCCTGGCCTTGCTGGGTGCGGAGGTCTACGACAACGTCGTGGATTCGGTCGGATTGGCGAACCTGGACAAGCCCACGCTGGCGTTCATGGAACAGTTGCGAAGCCCCGGCCTGGACAGTTTCGTCACGGGTTTCACCAACATCGGCGGTGGGATCGGCATGCCCATCCTGGCCAGCATTCTGACGGCTTGGCTGACGTTCATCACGCGCACCTGGCGGCCCCTGATCCTCGTGGGCGGCGCCGCAGCCGTCTCCACCACCGCGACGGCCTTGGGCAAGAAGCTTGTGGGCCGGACCCGGCCGGATCATGCCGACGCCGTTCCGCCGTATGAAAACTCACCGTCCTTCCCCAGCGGCCACACGCTGAACTCCACGGTGGTGATCGGCGTGGTGGTCTATCTGGCCTGCCTGCAGGTGAAAAGGACGATTGAGCGGGTCGGCCTGATCACCGCGGGTGTGATCTTCGTCTTCGCCATGGGCATGAGCAGGGTTTTCCTGGGCCACCACTGGATGACCGACGTGATTGTCGGCTGGGTGCTTGGACTGGCGTGGCTCGGGATCGTGATCCTTGCGCACAGGCTTTTCCACGTGCTCCGGCACCGTGAACACGCGGGTCCCGCTCCCACGTTCGACCACCCGCTCACCAGCCATGGCGCCCGCGCGGCCAGCGCCGAGGACGGGACCGATGCATCCGGTCCCACGGGAGGCCCATCAACGTCCGGGTGATAGTTTTGACCCATGCGCACTCTCGTTGTGGACCACCCGCTGGTCGCCCATAAGCTCACCGTTCTGCGGGACAAGAACACCCCGTCCCCGGTCTTCCGCCAGCTCACCGAGGAGCTCGTCACGCTCCTGGCCTATGAGGCAACCCGCGACGTCCGCACCGAGCCGGTGACAATCGAGACGCCGGTCAGCACCACCATCGGCACCGCCTTCACCAAGCCCACCCCCCTGGTGGTTCCGATCCTCCGTGCCGGGCTCGGCATGCTCGAGGGCATGACCAAGCTGGTGCCCACCGCCGAGGTCGGCTTCCTCGGCATGGCCCGGGACGAAGAGACCCTGGACATCATCACCTACGCCGAGCGCCTCCCCGAGGACCTCACGGACCGCCAGATCTTTGTCCTGGACCCGATGCTCGCCACGGGCGGCACCCTGCGCGAGGCCATCAAGTTTCTCTTCAAGCGCGGCGCCTCCGACGTCACCTGCATCTGCCTGCTGGCCGCCCCCGAGGGCCTGGCCAAGCTGGAAGAAGAGCTGTCCGACGCGAACGTGACCATCGTCCTGGCCTCCATCGACGAGAAACTCAACGAGAAGTCCTATATCGTGCCGGGCCTGGGCGACGCCGGGGACCGCCTCTACGGGGTGGCCGGCTGATCCAGTCCGGCTGACCCGGCGGCCCCACGCGCCGGCCGACGTCCGGGCCCTTCCGGTTCTGCTTGTCCGCGGCTAGCCTGTGCACCATGGACTGGAAACTTGAACTCGTCTTCGTCCCCGTGTCCGATGTCGACCGCGCCAAGGACTTCTACGTCAACAAGGTCGGCTTCAACGCCGACTACGACGAGCGGCCCACGGAGGGCATCCGCTTCGTGCAGCTGACGCCGCCCGGTTCCGGCTGCTCGATCGCCATCGGCGAGGGCCTCAACGACGCCCCTCCCGGCACCGCCCCCAGCCTTCAGCTCGTGGTCGACGACATTCAGGCCGCGCACAAGCAGCTCAAGGACAACGGCGTGGACGTCAGCGACGTCGACGTCCAGGACTGGGGGCACTTCCTCCACTTCACCGATCCTGACGGCAACAAATGGGCGGTGCAGTTCATCCCCGGCCGGTCCAACGGCTGATCCCGCCTGATTGCGCGCGGTGACGGCTCCGGCCGCCGCCCGCGCGGGTGAAACATGGGCATGGGGCAGGATGGGGTCATGAACCCACTATCCCGCCGCAGTGTCACGCCCCTGAGCGCCCGCGCCATCTTGTTCGACATGGACGGCACGCTGGTGGACTCCACCAGCATCGTGGAGCAGGTATGGACCACTTTTGCCGGTCGCTACGGCCTGGATATCGGGGAGATCCTGCGCTCCTCCCACGGGGTCCAGGCGATGGACACGGTCCGCAGGTTCGCGCCCGCGGGTGCTGACATCCATGCCCTGGCCGCGGAGCTCGGCCGGATGGAGCTGGCCGAGACCCGCGGCATTGTCCCGGTACAAGGCGCGCTGGAGCTGCTGGCGAGCCTCCCGCCGGATGCCGTAGCGCTGGTGACGTCCGCCTCGCGGGACCTGGCCGAGGTCCGGATGGCGGCTGCGGGTATCGGCGTCCCGGCCGCCGCGGTCACGTCCGAGGACGTCGCCAGGGGCAAGCCGCACCCTGAGGGATACCTCCGGGCCGCCGCCCTGCTGGGTGTGGACCCGGCCGACGCGGTGGTGTTCGAGGACGCCCCGGCAGGCATCGCCGCGGGACTCGCCGCCGGCATCCGGACCGTGGCGGTTGGACCCAACGCCGGCGAATTGCCTCCCGGCGTGCTCCACATCCCCGACTACTCCGGGGTCTCCGTCACCACGCACCTCACCGGCGCGGGCGTCCGCACCCTGTCCTTGAGCTTCTAGGGTCAGCCCGCGGTCCGGGACGGCGCCCCAGCCTGCCTACTCAGCCAGCAGGTACACGGTGGTGCCGTCCATGGTCTGCGCCTTGAAATTCGACTGCACCCAGCCCGCAATCCGGGCCGCGTCATCGGATCCGGTTTGGCCCTGCATCATCCGGCCGGCGATGAAGTAGTGGATCCGTCCCGCGGCAACGAGCTGCTGGAACTGCGCCAGGGTGGGTGAGGGATCCGTACCATTGAACCCGCCCACCGCCATGACAGGAAGCTGTGTCGCGAGCTGATAGCCGGCGGCATTGTTGGACCCCACGACTGCGGCCGCCCAGGTGTAGTTCCCGGCGCCTGTTTCCAGTGCGGTCACCAGCGTTGCCGAGGGGGTGCTTGCCCCGAGCAGGCCGCCCATGCCGCCTGGCCCGCCCGCGCCGGGGCCCCGCGCGATGCCGGTCGCATTCCCGGTGGCGTTCCCCAGCCCGCCCAGGACCGCCGGGATTCCGGCGCCGCCCCGGCCAGATACTGGCGGCCCGGCGCTGACAATCGAGCCGCTGTGGGCCGTCGAGGCGGTGGCGAGCGAGTACGCCAGCGGCCCGGCGAGGGACGCGGCGACGGCGACTGCCGCCGTCGTTCGCCGCAAGATGCCGGGCGATGCGGCCCGGGGTACGGTGACGCCGGCCAGTACCAGGGCGCCGGCCGCGAGCGCCGCCACGAGCGCCACCCAGGCCAGCCACGGCACGAACGCCGTGGTTCGGCCCAGCAGTTCGGAGGCCATGAATCCGGCGGCGATGATGGCGGCGGCGAGGACCGCCGCCACGGCGGGCTGGTCCCGCCGCTGCCAGAGCAGGATGCCGCCCAGCCCGGCGAGTCCTGCGATCCCGGGCGCCAGGGCCACCATGTAATAGGGGTGGATGATCCCCGCCATGAGGCTGAAGGTCAGTCCGGTGACGGCCACCCAGGAGCCCCAGATGATCACGGAGGCCCGCACGGGGTCGGTGCGCGGAGCCCGGCGGCCCAGCCACAGCAGGCCGGCCCCGAGCAGCAGCACGGAGGGCAGCAGCCACGCGATCTGGCCGCCGAACTCGCTGTTGAAGAGCCGGAACAGCCCCGGCGTGCCCCAGCCGTTGCCGCCGCCCACACTCCCGGTCTCATCGCCGCTGAGCCGGCCCAGTCCGTTGTAGCCGAGCGTCAGTTCCAGGATGGAGTTGTTCTGTGAGCCGCCGATGTATGGCCGGGCGTCGGCGGGGACGAGCTCGACGGCGGCCAGCCACCACCCGGCGGCCGCGGCCATCGCCGTGCCCGCACCCAGAAGGTGGAGCAGGCGTTTGCCCAGTCCCGCGGGCGCGGCAAGCACATAGGCCGCGGCGAAGCCGGGGACGACCAGCAGCACCTGCAGCTGTTTGGTCAGGAATCCGAAGCCCAGGAACGCCCCGGCCAGCAGGAGCCAGCGCAGGCGCGCGTCCTGGATCGCGCGGAGCACGGCGTAGGCGGCCGCCGTCATGAGCAGCACCAGCAGGGCATCGGGGTTGTTGAACCGGAACATGAGCACGGCCACCGGCGTCAGGGCCATGACCGCGCCGGCGAGCAGCCCTGCGCGGTGGGCGAGTCCGGCGTCGGCGGTGGCGGGAGCGGCTGCCCGGCGCACGGCCAGATAGACCAGCCAGACCGTCCCGACCCCCATGAGCGCCTGGGGCACGAGGACGCTCCATGAACTGAGCCCGAACAGCCGCACGGACAGCGCCATCACCCAGAGCGAAGCGGGCGGCTTGTCCACGGTGATGGAGTTGGCGGCGTCCGAGGAGCCGAAGAACCAGGCCGTCCAGTCCTGGGATCCTGCCTGGGCCGCGGCGGAGTAGAAGGCGTTGGCCCAGCCCGAGGCGCCGAGATTCCACAGGTACAGGGCGGCGGTGGCCAGGAGCAGCCCGGCCAGTTCCAGCCGCGGCCGCAAGAGCGCGGACCGGGCGGTGGCACCCGCCGTGCGGGGGAGCCGGCCCCCGCCCGCCGTTCGGGGCCGGAGCAGGGTGGAAGCGGAGAGGGGGCGGAGGGTGTCAGTCATGGCTGCCTAGGCTCCCAGCTTGTAGACGGTGGCGGTGCCGACCGTCTGGGCCTGGAAGTTGGCCGCGACCCACGTCGCCACCTCCGAATTGCCCCCGCGGCCGCCCGCGCCGCCCATCCCGCCCATCCCGCCGGAGATGAAGTAGCCGATTTCGCCGCGGTCCACCATGGCCTGGAACTGGGCCAGGGTCGGGTAGGGGTCGCCGCCGTTCCAGCCGCCGAGCGCGATGACGCTGGTGCCTGTTGCGAGTTCCAGGCTTGCGGCCTGCGTGGCGCCGGAGACGATGGCGGACCATTTGGTCCCCGTGGACTTGAGCAGCGTGGTCAGCTCGGAAGAGGCGCTTTCGGCGCCCAGGGGGCCGCCGGCGCCGCCGCCGAACGCCCTGGCACCGGCCGCCGTCGGGCCACCCATCGCAGAGGCGGCGGGTCCGGAGGTGGGAATCGAACCGGCGTGCGGCTGGGCCGCCGTCGCCAGCGTCCAGGCGGTGCTGCCGAGACCGCCGGCGAGCAGGGAAAGGATCACGACGCCGGCCGTGGCGGCCTTGCGGAACCGGCCGGGAAGTCCCGGGAAGTGGTCCACCCGCAGGAGCAGCGCCGCGGCGGCGAGGACGCCGAGGGCCACGGCGATCACGCGCAGTCCGGGCAGCCAGGCCGGGTCACGGCCCAGGAGCACCGCGGACCAGACCGAGCTCGCCAGGACCGTGACGGCCAGGACAACCCGTGCCGGCCAGTACGCCCGGCCCCGCCACAGCTCCACGGAGCCGATGCCAACGAGGGCTCCGATTGCGGGCGCGAGGGCCACGGCATAGTACGCGTGCACCGTGCCGCTCATGAAGCTGAGGATCCCGGCGGTGACCACGAGCCAGCCGCCCCACAGCAGGAGCGCCGCGCGGGTCTTCGAGGTCCGCGCTTCCCGGCGGGTGAACCACAACCCGGCGCCGAGCAGGACCAGGGCCGCCGGCAGCAGCCAGGAGACCTCCCCGCCGAAGCTGGCGCCAAACATCCGGGTGATCCCGGCCGTTCCGCCGAAGCCGACGTTGCCGCCGGGCATCCCGCCTCCGCCGCCCGGCATGCCGCCGCCGGAGCCGGTGATCCGGCCCAGGCCGTTGTATCCGAACGTGAGCTCCAGGAAGCTGTTGTTCTTCGACCCGGCCATGTACGGCCGGGCCGACGCCGGGGTCAGCTGGAACAGGGCAACGTAGCTCCCGGCCACCACGGCGATCCCGGCGGCCGCGCCCAGCAGGTGGAACAGCCGCCGGCCCAAGGTGGCGGGGGCCGCCCACAGGTAGGCAAGAGCGAGGCCGGGCACGATCAGGAAGCCCTGCAGCATCTTGCTCAGGAAGGCCAGCCCGATCACGGCACCGGCAGCGGCGAGCCACGCCCAGCCGGCCTTTTCGATGGCCCGCGTGGTCAGGTACGCGGCCAGTACCAGGCACAGGGTCAGCATGGCGTCCGGGTTGTTGAAGCGGAACATGAGCGCCGCCACCGGCGTCAGCGCCAGGGCGCCTCCGGCCAGCAGGCCGGCGGCCGGCCCGGATACCCGCCTGACGGTCAGGTACAGCAGTCCGACGGCGGCCACGCCCATGAGTGCCTGCGGAATGAGCATGCTCAGTGCCGAGAAGCCGAAGATCCGTCCGGCCAGGGCAGGGATCCACAGGGCGGCCGGCGGCTTGTCGACGGTGATCGCGTTGCCTGCGTCGAGGGAGCCGAACAGCAGTGCCGCCCAGTCCTTGGTGCCGGCCTGGATGGCCGCGGCGTAGAAGGAATTGGCGTAACCGGTGGCCTGCAGGTTCCAGAGGTAGAGCACGGCCGTGAGGACCAGCAGTACGGCGGCCGAGGGCCGCACCCAGCGCGGCTGGTTCCCGAACAGCAAGTGGCTTTGGCGGTTCCGTGGTGCTGCCGGCGGCGCGTCCGGGGTGGGGGCAGGGGGCGCGGCGCTGGGGCTGATGGTGGCGGTCATTTACTTGGCCGTTTCTGTGCGGGGGAGGGAAGTGTCAGTGGTCCCGGCGTCGGGAGGGCCGCAGCATGGGCCCGGTTACGGAAGACCACCAGCCGGAACAGCAGGAACTTCACGGCGGTGGCGGCCAGGTTCGCCGCCGTGAGCGTGATGATCTCAAGCCAGCGGTCGGGCTGCCCGGAGGAGGCGCCGTGCACGACGGCGAGAGTCCCGGAGGTCAGCGCCAGGCCGATGCCGAACACCAGCAGGCCCTCGAAATGATGGCGTGCAACCTGGCTGGGGCCCTGGATGCCGAACGTGAAGCGCCGGTTGGCGGCGGTGTTGGCCACGGCGGTGGTGAGCAGCGCGAGGAAGTTGGCGAGCTGCGGGTCCATGAGGCCGCGGCAGAAGAGGAAGATTGCCAGGTAGGCGAGGGTTGATGCGACCCCGATGCTGCCGAAGCGGACGAGCTGGCCGAACAGGCTTCCGCCGGGGCTTTGCTCGTGGGCGCGGGAGGCTGCGGGGAGAGGGCCGCGGGCGAGGGCGGCGCGCAGTTCCGGGACGGGGATGCGGCCCGAGACGAGGTCCCGGCTTAGCCGGGCCATGCCGCGCAGGTCGGCCAGGGCGGTCTGGACGATGTCGACGCTGGACTGGGGATCGTCGGTCCAGTCCACAGGGACTTCGTGGACGCGCAGCCCGCACTTTTCGGCCAGCACCAGCAGTTCGGTGTCGAAGAACCACGCCTTGTCCAGGGTGTGCGGGAGGAGTTGCCTGGCCACGTCCGACCGGATGGCTTTGAACCCGCACTGTGCGTCGCTGAAGTGGGCGCCCAGGAAGGAGTGGAGCAGGAAGTTGTAGCTGCGGGAGATGAATTCCCGCTTGGGCCCGCGGACGACGCGGGAGTTGCGGGTCAGGCGGGTCCCGATGGCCAGGTCGGAGTGGCCGGAAATCAGCGGTGCCAGCAGGGGACCCAGGGCCGCCAGATCGGTGGACAGGTCAACGTCCATGTAGGCCAGGACCGGTGACGGCGAGGCGAGCCACACGTTGCGCAGTGCATTTCCGCGGCCCTTTTCGGCCATGTGGACCACACGGACCTCACGGAGTTCGCGGGCGACGCGTTCTGCCGTCTTCAGCGTTCCGTCGGTGCTCGCGTTGTCCGCCACCGTGATCCGGAACGTGTGCGGGAAGGAACCAAGCAGATAGGCGTGCAGCCGGCGCAGGCACTCTTCCAGGTCCCGTTCTTCGTTGAAGACCGGGATGGTTACATCCAGGACCGGGTCAGCGGTCCGGGTGTCGACGGGGGAGCGCCGGCGGCCTGCTTCAGCAGCGCGTCCGGGGGTGGCACTCGTGACGGGTGCTCCGGCCAGGGAAAGCCTGGCCGGAGCGGCCTGTCCGGCCGGCGTCGCCGTCGGGTGCGGCAGAGGTCCTGGGGCCTGGTCTGTGAACGTCATGGTTCAACAGTGACGGCGTCTCATATGAGGGGTTTAGGCCAAAGCTGTGCGGTGCCTGTGGAAGTCCGCCAAGGAAAAAGCCGGCAGGCACCAAGAAGCAGGCAAAAAAGCAGCAGACCCCGGATCGACGATCCAGGGTCTGCTGTGAGGGGCGGGCGTTGCCTCTTCCGGCCTTAGTACCAGCTGTTGGCGTAGTGGAAGTTCAGGGCACCGCACGGAGAGCCGTAACGCTGCTTGACGTAGTTCAGGCCCCAGTTGATCTGGGTCCGGTAGTTGGTCATGTAGTCTGCGCCGGCGCTCGCCATCTTCTCGGCCGGCAGCGACTGGACCACGCCGTAGGCGCCGCTGCTGGCGTTGGTGGCGGTCGTCTTCCAGTCAGACTCCCGGGTCCAAAGCTTCATCAGGCACTGCATCTCGCTCGGGGCCCAGCCGTAGGTGCCGAGCTGGGCCGCAGCGTAGGCCTGCGCGCCGGCCGGGTCGTCGACGGCTACCGGGGGAGCCGGGGCCGGCGCAGGGGCCGCCGGGGCCGCGGGTGCCGGTGTCTCGGCCGGTTTCACTTCTGCCGCCTGGGGCGCGACGTTTCCGGCGGTCGGCGCAGCCTGGGCCCCGACCCGGACCCTGTCGAAGTTCAGGTGCGTCAGCGGGTCGGCGCTGGTGGATGCCTCGGCGCTCGCCGCGCCGGCGGTCGGTCCTGGGATGTCGGCGGCCTGTCCGGCGGCGCCGACGCCGATCAGCACCGCGCAGGCCGCAGTGACAACGGCAGCCCGGCGGCCGGTGGACCCGATGTTTGAAGCGAACCGGAACAGGGGTGAAGCGGGCTGGGCCGGCTCGGCGCGGTGGCGCGACCTGGTGGAAAGGGGTTTTCGCGAAACGCCCTCAGGGCGCGTTTGTACCTTGAATTCAGTCATGATCGCCTCTCAACGCCGGCGGAGTTAGCTGTCGGGTTCGGATAAGGTCATCCGGCCGCACGGAAGATCACGTGTCGGCTTCACCCCAAGGGCGCAAGTGTGCAGAATGCCCGGGAACTCTGGGTCCCCCGCCTCTGCCTGGTCCAGCGGAATCCGGGAAGCGGCAGAGTTTAGCGTCCGTCCGGATATGCGGCACCAATGGCAGCCGCACCCCAAAAACGCTACAGCATTCGCGAGCTTAAGTCACATTTCGATAACAGGAACCGCTTCGGCGGTGCGTCGGCTTGCTACGCGAGCCCCGGCGTGGGGGCTGCGGGAAGGCGCACGGCGAACTCTGTCCGGCCCGGCCGGGACGTGACTTCGACCGTTCCTCCGTGGGCCTCCACGATCGACTGCACAATGGACAGCCCCAGCCCGGAAGTCCCTTCGGAGGTTGGTGCCGCCGTCGCGGGAGGAGCTCCGGTGCCGGACGCAGCTTGGGTCTCCGCGGTCCCGGCCGCCGGGTTTTTCCGCGCGGCATCTGCGCGTGCGAAGCGGGCGAAGACCCGGCCGATGAATTCGGGGGCGATCCCGCTGCCGTTGTCCGTCACGGTGACTACGGCACTGCCGTCTGCCGAACGCATCACGCCGGTGACCACGGTGGTCCCCGGGCCGGTGTGCTTGCGAGCATTGGACAGGAGGTTGGCGAGGACCTGGTGGAGCTGGGTCGCATCACCGCGCACCACCACGGGCTCGTCCGGGAGTTCCAGGTGCCAGACACGGTCCGGGGCCATGACCTTCTCGTCGCTGACCGTCTCGATGGCCAACTGGGTGAGGTCGACGTCGCTGAGCTTGAGCGGCTGGCCCTCGTCCAGGCGCGCCAGCAGCAAAAGGTCCTCCACCAGGGTGGTCATGCGTTCGGACTGGCTCTGCACGCGGGCGAGCGACTTCTCGCCGTCGGGGGTGAAGTGCTCGGTCATCCTCATGAGCTCGGTGTACCCGCGGATGGCGGTGAGCGGAGTGCGTAGTTCGTGTGAGGCGTCGGCCACGAACTGGCGCACCTTCATCTCGCTTTCCTGCCGTGCCTCGAGCGCGTTGGAGACGTTGTCGAGCATCTGGTTCAGCGCGTAGCCCACGGCGCCCACTTCCGTGCCCGGATGGGCGGCCGACGCCGGGACCCGCACCGCCAGTGCCACTTCGCCGGCGTCGAGCGGGAGGCGGGAGACCTTGGTGGCCACCTCGGACAGCTGTTCGAGCGGCTTCATGTTGCGCCGGATCAGGGCTGTTCCGGCGAGGCCGATCAGCACCAGGCCGCCCGCGGACACCACCACCATGGTCCAGACCAGCGACGCCAGCGTGTTCTGTTTTTCGGCCAGCGGGAGACCGGTGACGATCACGTCGCCATACGGTGCCTGCACGGCGGTGAGCCGGTAGGCGCCGGCGGACAGGGTGCGGTCCACGGGGATGCCGTTCGGCGTGAGCGCCAGGAGAACGTGGTCGTCGTCGGGGGAGAGGCTCTTCCGGCTGGCATCCTGGGCGAGGAAGCCGGCGCTGCTGACGGCGCCGCCCAGGATCCGGGCGTTCAGCGTGCCGACGCCCTGCCCCCGTGCCTCGAGGGGATCCGGGCGTCCGCCGGAACCGCCGGGCGAGGGCCGGCCGAACTCGCTGGAGCGGTGGGACGCCTCATCGAGCTGCGTGTCGAGTTGCCGGGTGAGGAACAAATCCATGGAGGCGTAGCTGAACAGGCCGACGGCGCCGCAGATGGAGACGAGCAGGGCCATGGCGACGAGGACCAGGCGGGTGCGCAGGTGCCAGGTGGACGGGTCGCGCCAGTCGCGCCCGGGGGCACGGATCTCACCGGAGAGTGTGGGCACAGATCAGTCCGCCGGCTTCAGCACATAGCCGGCGCCGCGCACGGTGTGGATCATCGGAGGGTGGTTGGCGTCGACCTTCTTGCGGAGGTAGGAAATATACAGTTCAACGATGTTGGCCTGTCCGCCGAAGTCGTAGTCCCAGACGCGGTCCAGGATCTGGGCTTTGCTGATCACGCGCTTGGGGTTCTCCATGAGGTAGCGCAGGAGCTCGAACTGCGTGGCGGTCAGATGCAGCTCCTGGCCCGCCCGGGTGACTTCCCGGGTGTCGACGTTGAGCACCAGGTCTCCCACCACGAGTTCCGCGGTGTCCATGGCGGCCACCCCGGACCGCTGGACCAGCCGGTGCAGGCGCAGCAGCACTTCCTCCATGCTGAACGGCTTGGTGACGTAATCGTCGCCGCCCGCGGCCAGGCCCGTGATCCGGTCCTGGACGGCGTCCTTTGCCGTCAGGAACAACGCCGGCACCTCGGGTGCGAAGGCGCGGATCCGGGTCAGGAGTTCCACGCCGTCGAACCCCGGGAGCATGACATCGAGTACCAGCACGTCAGGGCGGAACTCCTTGGCAAGCTTGACGGCTTCGGGGCCATCCGCGGCGACGGCGACGGACCAGCCGGCCATCCGCAGGCCCATGCTCATGAGTTCGGACAGGCTGGGTTCGTCGTCCACCACGAGCGCGCGGATGGGGGAGCCGTCCGGATGCGTGAGCTGGGGAAGGTTGTTGGTCATGGAGTGCGAAGTGGCCATGGGACAACTCTCCGTTCTGCCGATTTGGTGCGGCTTTGGGAACCCTGTGCGGCGCCTGTGAATCCCAGCCTAGCGAGCTGGATGGGTCTGCGGGCGCTTTTGGCCCTCTCCCGGCCCGCCGCCAGGTCACAGCCCCGGCTGTCGAGCCGCACAGCACAGGCACAGGATCGCCCAGCACGCTGGACGCACAACGACCCGGGATGGAACAGCGGTCCCGCACCCAGAAGAGGAGAACACCATGAGCGGTCAGCAGCCCGGTCCTGTCCCCGAAACCACCCCCGGCGGCACGCCGGCCCCCGTGGCGACGCCGGTCAACACCCAGCACGCGGACGTACCCTTTGCGCCTGCACCTTCCGCGAACGCACAGCACGACGCCGGGCGGCCGGCACCCGCCGCAGCGCCGGGCTGGGGTGCGCCGCCCCAAAGCGCCGCAGCGCCGGGCTGGGGTGCGCCGCCCCAAAGCGCCGCAGCGCCGGGCTGGGGTGCGCCGGGCGCCACTCCCGCTAAGGCCTCCACGGGCAAGCCCTGGACCCTCAAGCGGGGACTCGCCGTCGCCGGTGCCGCCGTGGTGCTGGCGGCCGGGGCCGGCGTCGGGGTGTACACCCTTTCGTCAAGTTCCGCGGCAGCCGATGGAACGACGCGCGGAGCGGCAGGGGGATTCGCCGGCCCCGGCGGCCAGGGTTCCGTGCAGGGCGGCCCGCGGTCTGCCCAGGGCGGCTTCGCCGGAGGCGGCGCGCAGGCCCAGGGCGGCTCCGGCAATGCCGCTCCCGGCGGGGCAGCCGGGATGGCGGGCGGCCTGTCCGCGGCGGTGCACGCCGAATACGTCGTCCTGCAGGGAAGCGGGTACGTCACCAAGGCCGAACAGCTGGGCATTGTGTCGGACCTCAGCACGACGTCTGTCACCGTCAAAAGCAGCGACGGATTCACGCGCAGCTATGCCCTGGGCGGCGATGTGGTGGTGGGCAACCTGCAACAACGGCGACAGCAGGCCGGAGGCAGCGCAGGCAGCCAGCTAAGCGTTGCCGACATTGTCGCCGGTGGCACGGTGCGGATCGTTGCGGCAAAAAACGGCTCGGACTACACGGCGGAGTCGGTCCTGGTCGTCGCGGCGACGGCCACCGGGCAGTCGAACTGAGTCCGGTCCGGATCCGCCGGGCGAACCACCACGCAGGCGGATCCGGCTGAGCCGAAACCACCTTTGCTGCCGGGCCCTCCGGGGTCCGGCAGCGTGCCCACTCCGTGGACGGCGGGAGGTCATGGATCGGCATGGGCAGTTTCTGCCGATTTCTAATACAGTGAATTATTCAGAAGAGTTGCTCAGGTTTGCCGAAGAAGATTCGGAGAATAACGCACACCGACCGGCCGGTCGGAAAAACACTTGTTATTTTATTGACACGGCAGAATTGTGATCTAGACTACATTCCTGCATTTTGTCTCACTATGTGGAACCTGGAGTCCATTGTTACTTGCAAGTTTTCATTGTTACGTTGCACACTTCAATTGTGAACAAGAACTCAACAGCACCTGCAGCCGCAGCTTCCTGGGTCAGCCCACCCGCTGATACCGCGATGCGTTGTTGTCGAATGCACGCCTAACTTTTACACCCCCAAGAGTTTCTAGGCATTCGCCCCCAGCCCAGAGTCGGGCGCCCCTCCCCAGTTTCATTGCGGGGAAACTAGCATTCGAGCCGCGATGACGGCCATTCACATTGAGGTAAGCAATCCATGTCAGTTGCATCCGGATACGTCCACATCTCCGTCCGTAACGCCAGCAAGGCCGGCCAGACCTCCGGGATCCGTCAGGGCTTCGGCGGCCGCCCCGCCTTTGCACCGGGCGCACCCGCCAACAGCTTCCCGGCCCCGGGCTACGCGGCGCAGGGCTACAACCCGGACTCCTACGGCCAGCTCCGGGCCGTTCCGCCGGCGCCCGCCACCGCCCCCACCCCCGTGATTGCCGCGGGCAACGGCAGCCCGGTCCGTCCGGTCGCCAGCGACAACGTCGCCCGCGGCTTCGTCCTGTACATGGGTATCGACGAGGAAACCGCGGCGGCTGCCGGCACCTCCATCGCCAAGCTTGCCCAGGAGATCCGCGCCTACGCGCAGTCCCTCGTTGCGGGTGCGGAAAGCTACGCTGCCGTCGCCGTAGCGCCGGCCAGCACCCCGGGTTCCGCCCTCGACGTCGTGCGCTCCACCTTCGGCGACCCCACTGCCGGTGCCCGGCAGCGCGCGGAGACCGCCCGTCTCCAGCAGCCGCAGGACCCGCGTCCGTCCGGCGTGCTCATCGACCTGGCCCGCCGCGAAGTGGCGCTCGACGGCGAATCGCTGAACCTGACTTTCAAGGAATTCGAGCTCCTGAACTACCTTGTCGAGAACGGCACCCGCACCGTCGGCCGCGACGAACTCCTCGAGGGCCTGTGGCGCAACGCCGAAGAGGTACCGAACGAGCGCACCATCGACGTCCACATCCGCCGCCTGCGCTCGAAGCTCGGGCGCCTTGCCAACACCGTCCGTACCGTCCGCGGCCAGGGCTACCGCTTCTACGAGCACCCCGAGGTTGTTGTCTGGGCCGCTCCGGAATACTCCATCTAGCGTCCGGCTCACGCAAAGCGTCCGTCCCTGTTGCAGGGGCGGCCGCTTTTGCCTTGTCCGGAAGCTCAAGCGGATTTCGGGCGCGCGGCCACATTCCCGCCGCGACGGACGCGGTGGGTGGACTGCCTGGGCAGCATGTGTCTCCGCGGCTGCGGTTGCCCGGCACATCGCGCTGGAAGTGACGTTTGTCCTGGAGGACTGACCGACCGGCGGCCGCGCGCTCACGGTGACAGCCCCCGCACTAGGATTGGCTCATGAGCGCCCATCACATCAAACGACTGGTGATCATGAGGCACGCCAAGGCCGACTGGCCCGGCGGCGTCGCCGACCACGACAGGCCGCTGGAAGAGCGCGGACACAGGGACGCCCCTGTCGCCGGCAAATGGCTGCTCAAGCACGGCGTCGTTCCGGACTTCATCCTCTGCTCCAGCGCGCTCCGCACGCGGCAGACCTGCGTCTGGGTGTGCAGCGAACTCGGTGACAAGGCTCCGACGCCGAAGCTTGAGGACGGCCTCTACGGCGCCTCGGCGCTGCGGATGCTGTCGGTCATCAACCACGTCCCGGACACCGTGACCACGCTCATGGTGATCTCCCACATGCCCGGGGTGCAGGACCTCGTCATGCACCTGGCCTCCCGGGATTCCGACCACGACGCCTACATGGACGCGGCCAGCCGCTATCCCACCAGCGGCCTGACCGTGCTTGAAACAACCAAGTCCTGGGCCGAGCTGGACGGGCAGGATGCCCGGCTCACGCACTTCAAGGTTCCCCGGTCCAAATAGCGGCCCGGCCGTGCGGAGCTGCGGAGCCGGAAGCCATGGCGACGCGCCCCGTTCTGCGGTTTACTGATCCTGTTCGCTCATATGGTTTTTTGAGCGAGGGAATTCGACCCGGAGAAAAGGTGGACCATCGTGGATTCAGGGCAGCTCATAGGAATTATCGTCGGCATCGTCGTGGTCTTGGCGATCGTCGTGGTCGCCGTCTTCCTCAGCCGCAAACGCAAGGTGGCCGCCGACCGGAACCGGGCTGCCGAGATGCGCGAGGCGGCCAAGGCCGACGAGTTCTCCGCCAGGGAGCGCGAGGCCAAAGCGGCCCGTGCGGAGGCTGATGCCAAGGAAGCCGAACTCGAGGCCGAACGTCTGCGCAAAGACGCCCGCGGCCGTCAGGAGGAGGCGGAGCGCGTCCGCGCCGGAGCCCAGGAACAGTTGCGCAAGGCTGATGAGGTGGATCCGGATGTCGTCACCTCGGACCGCGGCGACGCTGCGGGGCGAGGCGAAACCGCGAACGAAGAAGTGTCCAGGGAGGAAACGTCCACGGAAGGGGCGCCCGGGGAACTGCGCCGGGACCGCGCCGCGCGGGACCAGGCCGCCGGCGAGGACCGCACCCACGGACCGGGCAGCCAAAGCGACGATCGCACCAGGGACGCGTCCGCCGGGGATGATCCCACCACGGGTAACCGGCCCCGGAACCTCTAAGGGCCGGACCCGCACCGTGCCGGCGGCGTGATGCTGTGCTGTGCGGGGCTCAGCGGCGGGGCGTCGACCTGGCTGCCGGCCGGGTGGGTGACTTTGCCGGGGATTTCGCCGGAGACGCGGGCGCCGGCTTGGCGCCGGATCCGCCCCTCGAGACTGTTGCAGGACGCTGGCCCGCGGCGGAGGACGGGGCCTTTGTGGCCGGCCGGGGCGCGGACCGCGGAGTTGCCGGCCGCCCGGCGGATGCCCTGGTCGGCGCGGTCCGGGGCGCCGCACTCTTCGCCCGGCCCCTTGAGGCCGCCGGAGGGCGCCGCGCTGCGGCACCGGGCGGGCGGGTGCCGCGGAACCTGCCGGGCACGACGGTTCCTGCGAACAGGAGCAGCAGGGTCCCCGCGCCGGCGGCCGCTGCCAGATAGAAGTACAAATCCGGGTGCTCGGTATCGACCCGGGTGGACAAGGCGTCGGGATCCGGATTGAAGGCGAGCCCCCACTGCCGCAGGAAGGCGATGCCAAAGGCGATAAACAGGATGCTTCCGACGCCGCTCGCGGCCAGGGTCTTGTGCCGCCGTCGGATCACCACCTCCGCAACGCAGGCCACGTAGGCCACGGCGGCGGCGCCCATGAGCCACAACCCCACCGTCTCGTTGAGGGTGATCGCCGTGAGTACCAGCAGTGCCAGGGCAGCGAGCATCGCTCCGATGGCAGTCTTGCCGCTGTTACCCATGTGGCGCATGTGAACAATCATCCCTGAGCGGGGCTATTTCACGACGTAGCCGCGCATGGAAGCCATGATCGCGGCGACGCTCTGCTGCCGGGTCCGCTCCGGATTGTACGTCTGGCGGTCCAGGCCCACCACGAAGCAGGCCCCGAAGATGGCGGTTTCCAGGCTGCCCCGGGAGACCTCGGGGTCCACGGGGTAGGCGGCCGCCACGGCGTCGATCGCGGCACCGATGACCGCGAGCAGCAGGGCACGGAGTTCGGCAAAGGTGTCCTGCCACTCGCTCGGTGTCCGCCAGTTCTCACTGACCCACAGCCGGGCAAAGGACGGATACTCGGCCATGAAGTCCATGGCCTGGCCGACCATCTCATCCATGGCGGCCAGGGGATCGGCGGATGGGTCCCGGACGCTCAGGAGACGGGCCAGGAGAATGTCCACGCCGTGGCGCAGGAGCTGGGCAATCAGATCCGATTTGCTGCCGAAGTTGTAATACACCGTGCCCTTGGACACGCCCGCGGCCGCCGCTATCTCATCGACCGTCACCCCGGCGGCACCCCGCTCGCCGATCAGCTCCATGGACGCCTCGAACAGTTTTTGTTTCGTGGCGTTGGTGCGGCCGGGCCGGAGCTTCTTTTCCGCGTCGCCGGAGCCGGCCGGGCTGCTGGTGCTCATACGGCGATCTCCGGTTTCAGCGACTTGAGGGTCCAGAACTTGTTCTTGCGTACGGCGACGGTTGACATTGCCAGTCCCAGCAAAGTGTAGCCAACCAGCCCCAGCATGGTGGGCAGGATGGTGGAGAGCTCGGCGCCGTAGATCAGGTGCCGCATGCCGCTGACCACATAGCCCATCGGAAGGAGCTGGTGCACCACGTGCAGGGGCTCCGGCGTGGTCTGCCACGGGAAGGTGCCGCCGGAGGACACCAGCTGCAGCACGAGCAGGATGAGCACCACCAGCTTGCCGGGGGAGCCGAGCAACGCCACGACGCCCTGGATGATCGCGCTGAAGGCCATGGCGGCGGCGAGCATCAGGAACCACATCAGGACGGGGTGGGCGGGGTTGAGCCCCAGCCCGACGTCCACGACGAGCGTGAGCAGGCTTGCCTGGACGGCCGCGACGGCCAGGAACGGAAGCCAGCCTCCGGCGGCGATCTTCCACGCCGGCGCATTTGAGGCCAGGGCGCGCTGCGTGACCGGACGCATCGCCTGTACCAGCATGAACACGCCGATCCAGAGGGCGAGGGTGAGGAAGAACGGTGCCAGTCCCGCGCCGTAGGATCCGGCCTTGGCCTGGGACACGTTGCTGACGGCGACCGGGTCTGCCATGACCTTGGAGAGGCTGTCCTTCTGTGCGTCGTCCGGGTTAGGGACCTTTCCGGCGCCCTTGGCCAGTTCGGTGGCAAGGGTTCCGGCGCCGTCGGACGCTGTGGCCGCTCCGGTCTCCAGCCGGGCCGCGCCGTCGTCGAGTTTTTGCGCGCCCTCGGAGAGCTTGCCGGCGCCGTCGAACGCGTTTTGCTGCCCGGCGGCGAGTGCCGCGGTTCCGCCGGAAAGCTGCCCGGCACCGGTGGAAGCCTGGCTGACGGCGTCACTGAGGGCGGGTGCCGCGCCTGCCAGTCTCGAGGCGCCGGCGCTCACGGCCGCGGAACCGTCCGCCAGTTGCTGGACGCGGGCGGCCGCCGCCTGGAACTTCGCGGCGGAGGCTGAAGCGGGCGGCGCGGCGGTGGCGTCGAACCCGGCCACCACCTGGTCCGCCTGCGCCTGGCTGATGACGCCGCTGGTGACGAGTTGGCTGGTGGACGCCGCCACCCGGCCTCGCTGGGCCTGTGCCGGGGCCTGTTCCGCAGCGCCGAGCTGCCCGGCGATGCCTTGCACCTGGGCGTTCAGGGCAGCGTTTCCGGCGGCCACCTGGGCGGCGCCGTCGGCCAACCGCCGCGTGTCGGCAGGCAACGTGGCTGTCTTGTCCTTGAGCTGCGCCAGGCCGCCGCTGAGCTGGGTCGCTCCGGCGTTGAGTGTGTTGGCGCCGTCCCGGAGGCGGAGCTGTCCGCTGTACAGCTCCGCGGCGCCGCTCTTGAGCTCGCCGGTGCCCTGGTGCAGGGCCACCGTTCCGTCGTGCAGCGTGGCGACGCCGTCGGCCAGTTGCCCGGCGGCGTCGGAGGCCTTGAGCATCTGGGCGTGGATGGTGCCGAACCCGGTGAGGAGCTGGTTGGCGGTTCCCTCGCCCACCTCCTTGGCGACCGTGGAGTGCACGGACGTGGTGAGCTTGTCCACGATGGTGCTCAGGAGGTAGTTGTTGGCGTCATTGGTGGTGACGTTGAGCATGGCCCGGTGCGCGGCGTCGAAACTGCCGGGGGACACCAGGTTCGCGGAGAAGTCCTGGGGGATCTTCAGGGCAAAGGCATACTTGCCGCTGCTCACGCCCTGGTCCGCTTCCTGGGCGCTGGAGACGGTCTGCCAGTTGAAGTTGTGGGCGTCCACGAGGCTCTCGGCGACCTTCCGGCCGGCCTCCAGCCGGGTGCCGTCGGCCGACGGGGCGCCCGCGTCCTCGACCACCAGGGCGGCGTCGATCTGGTTCAGCTTCCCGTACGGATCCCAGTTGGCGTAGAGGTAGACGGCGCCGTAGAGCAGCGGAACCATGGCCAGGGCCAGGATGGTCAGCTTGGGCAGGAGCCCGCCCGTCATGCGCTTGAGTTCGGAGCGGGCCAGCCGCAGGACAGTCACTGTGCATCCCCTGATTCGGAATCGGGCGTTTCGGGCAGGACGTCCCCGCCGGGTGACGGCACGGCGTTGCCGATGACGGCGGCGGGGCCGCTCCAGCCCTCCGGGACGCGGGTGACGGTGGCGACGACGGCGAGCGGCCGCCCGGCGTCGTACGCCAGTTCAGTAAGGCGCGGCAACCAGTCGGCCGGATCTGCGCTGTGCCGGTCGGGAGAATCGACCACGAGGAGCTCGGTATGCGGATCGGCGAGGGCGAGGGCCGTCAGCAGCTCCAGCCGCCTGCCCGCCGGAAGCTGTTCGGTCCAAAGGCCGGCGATGTCCGCAAAGCCGCTGGCCTCGAGCCAGGGTGCGCTGCGCTGGGGACCACGGTAACGGCGCGGGATGAGGGCCAGGTCTTCGGTGACGAGGTCGCGGACGCTCAGGTGCTGTTCGGGTTCGTTCACCCCGGGGGCGTCTACCACGGCGCTCGCCTGCCGGAGGGACTTGATTCCTGCCGCGCCATCCCATTCGAGGCCGCCCGCGGAAGGCTTCATCCGCCCGCTCAGGGTCAGGGCGAGGGCGGTGCGCTGGTCCTGCCGGGGTCCTTCAACCAGGAGGAGCGTGCCTCGGTCGGCCTGCACGGTGGTGGGCGGGAGCAGATCGTCCCGCCGGCCGTTCACGGAGAGTTCTTGTGCGCGGAGCAAAGCGTGCCTTTCGCAGGAATGATGTCTGCTTCAAGGCTAACTAAACTGACCGGTCAGTTCAAATACAATTCGTCCGATGTGATGAACCAAACGGCGCGCACCCAGGACGCCGGGCCGCGTCAGAGCCCGTACTCCTCGAGCAGGCGGAGCCAGACCTCGCTGATCGTGGGGTACGAGGGCACGGCGTGCCACAGCCGGTCCAGGGGTACTTCGCCCACGATCGCGATCGTCGCTGCGTGCAGGAGTTCGGCCACATCGGGACCCGCAAAGGTGGCGCCCAGCAGGACCTTGCGGTCCTCGTCGATCACCAGCTGGGCCCAGCCCTCGTAGTGCTCCGAGTGCAGTGACGAGCCGGCGACCTGGATGGGAAGCTCCACGGAGGAAACGCTGAGCCCGTCCTTCTGCGCCTGGTCTACCGTCCGGCCGACATTGGCCAGTTCCGGATCGGTGAACACCACGTTGGGAACCGCGTGGTCATAGGCGGTCCCCGCGAAGCGGCTCCACGGAGCGGGCTCGCCGCGCAGCTCCCCCTTGGCGCGGGCGGCAATGGCGTCGCCGGTGGCCCGGGCGCCGTACTTGCCCTGGTGGGTCAGCAGGACCTTTCCGGCGGCGTCGCCCGCCGCATAGAGCCATGGTCCGGCGCTGCCGTCCGGTTCCGTCGAATTGTCGGTTGCCTGCTGGACTAGGCCAGTGGAATCGGTGGCGAGACGGAGGGGCCGCCCCTCGGCGGCGGCAAGTCCGACGCTTTCCAGGCCGATACCTTCCAGGGCGGGGTGCCGGCCGGTGGCAACAAGCAGTTTCTCGGCAGTTACGGTGGCGCCGCCGTCGAGCACCAGCGTGAACGAGCCGTCGTCATTCTCGCTGACGCTTCGGGTGCCGGTGTGGAGGTGGAGTTCAACGCCGTCGGCGCGCAGGCCGGCTGCGACCAGTTTGGCGGCCGGTTCGGGGAAGGCGCCCAGGAGCCCGCCGCGGGCCACCAGGGTCACGGCAGCCCCGAGGCGCGCGAAGGCCTGGGCGAGTTCGACGCCGGCCACGCCGCCGCCGAGCACGGCCAGCCGGTCCGGGATTTCGCGGGCGGAGGTTGCCTCCCGGGTGGTCCAGTACTCAAGATCGGCCAGCCCGTCGACGGGCGGCAGGTTGGGGTGGGAGCCTGTGGCTACCACGACGGCGTGCCGGGCCGAGAGCAGGTAGCTGTTGCCGTCCAGGCCCGCCACTTCGACTTTCCGCGGGGCGGTGAGCCAGCCGTGGCCGCGGATCAGTTCGATCCCGGTGTCCTTGACCCACTTAGCCTGGCCGTCATCCTGCCAGTTCGCGGTGAAGTAGTCCCGGCGCTTCAGGACGGCGGCGGCATCCAGGGTCCGGGTGACGGCCTGTTCGGCTCCCGGGACCGTCTGCGCGCCGTGAAGGGCGGTGCCGGGCCGCAGCAGCGCCTTCGACGGCATGCAGGCCCAGTAGGAGCATTCACCGCCCACCAGTTCGGCCTCCACCAGCACGGCGGTCAGGCCGCCGCGGACCACGCGGTCCGCCACGTTCTCTCCCACGGCGCCCGCGCCGATCACGATGACATCGAATTCCCGCTCCTGCTGTGCCGTCATGGCAACAGCCTACGCCGGGGCCGTGGGCGGTTCCGGGATGCGCGTCTTTCCACCGGGACTCTGGGCAGTCCGGTGGGCCTTCGCTACTGTAGGGAGCACAAATGGGGGAGGGGAAGCTCTGTGACAGCAGCCAATATTGCGCCTCAGGCGCGGTTTAGCGCGCAGGCCCGGCTTCGCGCTTTGCAGGAGGAGATCATGGAGCTGATCCTGGAGCGCGGGCTTGTTGCCGGGGATCCGCTGCCCACCGAGAACGAGCTCTCCGCAGCGCTCGGCGTCGGGCGCAACACCCTGCGGGAATCGCTGAAGGTACTTCAGGCCCTGGGTGTCATAGAGATCCGCCACGGGTTCGGCATGTTCGTCGCGCAGTCCAATTTCGTTGCCCTGACCGACGGGCTCACGTTCCGTGCACGGTTGTCGCTGCGGCACCACGGGCAGGAAGCCTTACAGATCCTGGACGTCCGGCAAGCCTTGGAATCGGGGCTGGTCGGCGCCGCCATGGAACAGATAACCCCCCAACAGCTGGCGGCCGTCGAGGAGTCCGTGCGCAGGATGGAGGCGCTGGCCGGTGCCGGGGAGCAGTTCGTTGAAGCTGACGCGGAATTTCACCGCCGGCTGTTTGAACCGCTGGACAATGACCTGCTGAAAAGTCTGATGGTCGTCTTTTGGAAGGTCCACCGCAGGATCCACGTCGAACTTGGCGGCACGGACGCTGTCGACCTCACGGCGGCCGCCGCGCTGCACCGGGACATCTACGAGGCCGTTGCCACGGCTGACAAAGTGCTGGCCGCCGAGCGGCTCAGCAGCGACTTTGACGGGGTGCGCCGCCGCATCATGCAGTTTGGTTCCGGGGCCTGAGCCCCCGGACGTAAGCCGCCGGATCGCGGAGCCGTTTATACCCAAGGCGCAGCACGCGTAGATGCGGGTCCTTGAGCGGGCGTGCCTGAACACGGGTGCTTGAACAGGCGTACTTGAACAGGCGTGCTCAGAACAAAAAAGATCCGCACCGGCGGACCGGTGCGGATCTTTTGTTCTGTGCGCCCAGAGGGATTCGAACCCCCGGCCTTCTGTTCCGTAGACAGACGCTCTATCCAGCTGAGCTATGGGCGCATTCTCGGCTCTTGGAGAACTTCTCGCTCCCCGAACCTCGAATTACTTTACGCGAGGGGTGACCCAGTTACAAATCGAAACGCGTGTAATCTGGACGACTAGACCGGTCTATGTGACCTTAGTCACTTAATGTGGTCCTGCTGGCCGGATGTTTCCTTGGATTCCCGCGGATTTTGGCTCCCGGCGCCCCGGTCATCCCACATCCTGGCCCGAAATGAGGCCCGTTCCGAGCCCTAGCATTTAGGACACACGACTGAACCCGAGGAAGGGAACCGTAATGGGAGATCTGGCGCGACTGCCGTTGCTTGAAAAAGCACCCACCACACATGCCGGTCTGCTGGCATGGGTTGAAGAGGTAGCTGAACTGACCCAGCCAGACCGTATCCACTGGGTTGACGGTTCCGAGCAGGAAAACACCCGGCTCACGGACGAGCTCGTTGCCGCCGGTACCTTGACCCGCCTCAACGAGAAGCTGTTCCCCAAGTCCTTCGCGGCTTTCTCCGACCCGGCCGATGTGGCCCGCGTTGAAGAGCAGACCTTCATCTGCTCCGAGAACGAACGCGATGCCGGCTTCACCAACAACTGGATGGCGCCGGCGCAGATGAAGGAAAAGCTGCGCAGCCTGTTCGCGGGGTCCATGCGCGGCCGCACCATGTACGTCATCCCGTTCGTCATGGGCCACCTCGACGCTGAGGACCCCAAGTTCGGCGTGGAGATCACCGACAGCGCCTACGTTGTCGCTTCGATGCGCATCATGGCCAAGATCGGCGCCGAGGTCCTGGACCGCATCACCGCCACGAACGCGTTCTTCGTCCCGGCCCTGCACTCCCTCGGCGCCCCGCTGGCGCCCGGCCAGGCCGACGTCGCCTGGCCGTGCAACCCGGACAAATGGATCGTGCACTTCCCCGAAGAGCGCTCCATCTGGTCCTTCGGCTCCGGCTACGGCGGCAACGCCCTCCTGGGCAAGAAGTGCTACGCCCTGCGCATCGCCTCGGTGATGGCCCGCGATGAGGGTTGGCTTGCCGAGCACATGCTCATCCTCAAGCTCACCTCCCCGGAGAAGAAGAAGTACTACGTTTCCGCGGCGTTCCCCTCGGCCTGCGGCAAGACCAACCTCGCCCTGCTGGATCCGACCATCGAAGGCTGGGAAGTCGAAACCCTCGGAGACGACATCACCTGGATGCGGATCGGCAAGGAGGGCGAGCTGCGCGCCACCAACCCGGAGGCCGGCCTGTTCGGCGTCGCTCCCGGCACCGGCTGGGGCACCAACCCCAACGCCATGCGCGCCATCGCCAAGGGCCACAGCATCTTCACCAACGTTGCCCTCACGGACGACGGCGGTGTGTGGTGGGAAGGCATGACCGATGAGGTCCCGGCGCACCTGACCGACTGGCAGGGCAACTCCTGGACGCCGGACTCGGACAAGCCCGCCGCACACCCGAACTCCCGCTTCTGCACGCCGATTGACCAGATCGACATGCTGGCCGAGGAGTACTACAGCCCCGACGGCGTGGAGCTCTCCGCGATCCTCTTCGGCGGCCGCCGCAAGACCACGGTGCCCCTCGTGACCGAGGCCCGCAGCTGGACCAACGGCATCTTCATGGGCTCGACACTCTCCTCGGAGACCACGGCCGCGGCCGCCGGACAGGTCGGCGTGCTGCGCCGCGACCCGATGGCCATGCTGCCCTTCATCGGCTACGACGCCGGCGACTACCTGAAGCACTGGATCAGCGTCTCGTCCAAGGCCAACCCGGCCCGTCTGCCCAAGATCTTCCTGGTCAACTGGTTCCGACGCACGGCCGACGGCGGCTTCGCCTGGCCCGGCTTCGGCGACAACGCCCGCGTCCTCAAATGGGCCATCGAGCGCATCGAAGGCAAGGCGGACGCCGTCGAGACCCCGATCGGCTTCGTGCCGGCCGGCCACTCCCTGGACCTCACCGGCCTGGACCTGACGCACGCCCACGTGGAGGATGCTGTCCGCGTCGACCGCGAGGAGTGGGACACCGAGCTGGCCTCCATCGAGGAGTGGTACGCGAAGTTCGGCGACTCCCTGCCCGAGGCCCTGCGCTCAGAGCTCGAAAGCCTGAAGGAACGCATGGCGGCCCACTAGCGTCCCGCTGAAAAGACGACGGCGGCCCCGCACCTTGCGAAAGGTGCGGGGCCGCCGTCGAACTCTCATCGATTGCTCCGCACCGGCCCTTTTGACCCCTGAAAAGGGCGGGTGCGGAGCAATCGACGAGTACGTTAGCTTGCGAGCCAGATGTCCGGGCCGAAGACCTCGTAGTGGATCTTGGTGGCCGGGATGCCGGCGTTGATGGCCTCGTTGCGGATGTTCTTCATGAACGGCAACGGTCCGCACAGGTACAGGGAGGCGTTCGCCGGGAGGTCCACCTCGCGGAGGGACATGAAGCCCTGCTTGGCACCGGCGACCGGCTGCTCGAGCCAGAGTTGGAGGTCGGCCCCTTCGAGGCGTTCGACGTCGTCCGTCATCTGGGAGCGCAGCGCCCAGCTGTCCAGGGTGCTTTCCGCGTGCAGGACCAGGACCTGGCGGTCCGAGCCCGACTCGGCGAGGGAGCGCAGGATGGACGCGGTGGGCGTGCAGCCGATGCCCGCCGAGGCCAGGACGACCGGGCCGTCGCCTTCCTTGAGCGTGATTTCGCCGTAGGGGTTGGAGATCTCGAGGACGTCGCCGACCTCCACGGTGTTGTGCAGCACGGGGGAGACCTCGCCGCCGTCGTCGAGCTTGGTGGTGAAGCTGCGGCTCGTCCCGGCGTCGCCGGAGAGTGAGTACTGGCGGACCTGGCGGAGCCCGTCCGGGAGGACCAACTTCACGCTGACGTACTGGCCCGGGAGCGCGGGCGTGACGGGGGTATCGTCGGCCGGTTCCAGGGTGAAGGTCATGGAGCCCGTGCCGGCGGGAGCCTTGGCGGCGACCTTCCAGGGAGTCCACATCTCGCCGTTGGCCTGGGCTGCGTAGAGGCCCTTTTCAAGCTTGATGAGCGCGTCGGCCATCAGCCAGTACACCTCGGTCCAGGCCTCGGCGATTTCCGGGGTGATGACCTCGGCCAGGTCTTCGGCGATGGCTGCGAAGAGGTGCTCGTAGACCACCTGGTACTGCGGTTCGGTGATGCCGAGGGAGGCGTGGCGGTGGGCGATGCGGGACAACACGGTCTCCGGCAGAGTGCCCGGGTTGCTCACGAGGTGGCTTGCGAAAGCGGCGATGCTCCCGGCCAGGGCCTGCTGCTGGTTGCCGTTGCGCTGGTTCGAGCGGCTGAACAGCCCGTCCAGCAGTTCGGGGTGCGCGGCGAAGAGGCGGGCGTAGAACTTGGGCGTGATCTCCCCGATGCGGGAACCGACCAGCGGCAGGGTGGCCTCGATGACGGGGAAGGACTTGTCCGAGAGCATGCTGACTCCTGAGATAGTGGCCCGGCGTCTTTAACCGGGCCGCGATGAATACTTGCATTTTGAATACGAGTATTTATATCTCTGTTCTACAGGGCGTAGAAAAGTTATCCAAATCGGCGGATTTCCCGGGCGCGGCGGCCGGGGCAATCGGGGTGCCGTAGGGTGCCGGGGTGCCGTAGGGTGCCGTAGGGTGCCGGGGTGCCGGGGTGCCGGGGTGCCGGGGTGCCGGGGTGCCGGGGTGCCGGGGTGCCGCGGGGTGCCGTGGGGCAGGGGGCAGAAGTGTGGGACAGCAGCGCGGGGCGCGGGGTGAGCCTTAGAGCCCGGGGCGCAGCCCGATTGACTGCAGGACCGGGGCCATCTGCCGGGACGTGGGCAGGGACGCTACGACGATGTCATCGAGCTCGCGGTAGAAGGCTTCGCGGGCCCGGGCCAGGGCGCCGCGGAGGCGGCATTCGGTGATGAGGGGACATGTCCCGCCGGTGCCGGTGCAGTCGGCCGGGTCCAGGCGGGTGTCCAGTTGCCGCAGGAGCTGTCCCACGGTGGCGCCGCGGCCGGCGCGGCTGAGGCGCGAGCCGCCGTTGCGGCCGCGCTCGACGTCGATCATCCCCAGTTCGCGCAGCTTCGCCATCGCTTTGCTGACGTGGTTGTAGGGCGTGCCGACGGCGTCGGCGATGCTCTGGGTGGTCAGCAGACCGCCGTCGGGAGCGGCCGCGAGCACCATCATGGCCCGCAGGCTGACGTCCGCGAACGCGTTGATCTTCATGACATCAGCTTACGGCCGGTCTAGTCCACCCAGACGACGGCTTCGTTGGTATCGGCGGAAAGCTGGCCGAACTCCAACTCGTGCGTCGCGGGATTCGGTGCGTAGGGAAGGACCGCGGCGAAGAGGGAACCGTCCCGGTGTTCGGCGGCGACGTGGATGGCGTCCGAGTCCTCCTCCAACAGCGTGATGTCGCAGACGACGGCCGCGGCACGGAAGTCCTCCCGGTTCTGCCGGAGCAGCTCGTTGAGGTCGCGGATCATCGAGTCGGCATCGAAATCGGCGTCCTCGCCATCCGCCGCATCGGCCGGGGTCACGGCGACCAGCCGGACCTCGCCGTCGTTCTCGACGACCAGCGCGAACGGCAGGAAACCGCCGTTGCGTTCCAGCTGCTCCTGCGCGGCCCCGACGCCGGTCCCGAGCAGGTTCTCCAGGTCGGTGGCACTGGCTTCGGGCACCGAATCGCGCCAGGAGGCGTGACGGTCGGTGGCTGGTTTGGAGGTTTCCGCCATGGCTTAGCCCCGGACCAGCGCCAGGACGCGGTCACGAACGCGCTCCATGGTGGCGGTGTCCGTGGCTTCGACGTTCAGGCGCAGGAACGGCTCGGTGTTGGAGGGGCGCAGGTTGAACCAGTAGCTGCCGTCCGTGGCGATGAAGGTGCTGCCGTCCAGGTAGTCGACCTCGACGTCCTCGGCGTGGAAGTCGTCCCGGACCCGCTCCACGGCCGCGGTCTTGTCCTCGATCTCGGAGTTGATCTCGCCGGAGGACATGTAGGGCTCGTATTCGCGGCCGAGTTCGGACAGCGGACCGTCCTGCTCGCCGAGCGCCGCGAGCACGTGCATGGCCGCCAGCATCCCCGTGTCCGCGTTCCAGAAGTCGCGGAAGTAGAAGTGGGCCGAGTGCTCGCCGCCGAAGATGGCACCTTCCGAGGCCATGACGGCCTTGATGAACGAGTGGCCCACGCGCGTGCGGACGGCGCGGCCGCCGTGGCGCTCCACGAGTTCGGGCACAGCGCGGGAGGTCAGCAGGTTGTGGATGACGGTCGGGTTTTCCTCGCCCAGGCCCTGGGCGCGGGCAATCTCGCGGCGCGCCACCATGCCGGTGACGGCCGACGGCGAGACGGGGTCGCCGTTCTCGTCGATGACGAAGCAGCGGTCGGCGTCGCCGTCGAAGGCCAAACCGATGTCGGCGCCGTGCTCGACGACGGCCGCCTGCAGATCGCGCAGGTTCGCCGGTTCCAGCGGGTTGGCCGGGTGGTTCGGGAAGGACCCGTCCAGCTCGAAGTACAGCGGGACGATTTCGAGGGGGAGCTTGGGCAGCAGGGCATCGCCCAGGACGGCCGGGGTCGTCATGCCGGCCATGCCATTGCCGGCGTCCACGACGACCTTGAGCGGCCGCGATCCCCGGAGGTCCACCAGGCTGCGCAGGTACTCGGAATAGCCCCTGAGCACATCGTGGACACTGATCAGGCCACGGGTTCCGCGGGCGGGGATGGTGCCCGTGTTCAGGTATTCCTCGGCGAGGGCCTGGATTTCCTTGAGCCCGGTTTCGGAGGAGATCGGCACAGCGCCTGCCTTGGCCATCTTGATGCCGTTATATTCGGCCGGGTTGTGGCTCGCCGTGAACGTGGCGCCGGCCGCGTTGAGGGCGCCGCAGGCGTAGTAGAGCTCGTCGGTGGAGATCAGGTCCAGCAGCTGGACGTTGGCACCGCGCGTGGCGGCCCCGTTGGCGAAGGCCTTGGTGAACTCGGGGGAGGAGGGGCGCATGTCGCCGCCCACCAGCACGGTCTGGCCCGCGAGGTCCAGTACGTCGACGAAGGCAGCACCGACGGCTTCGACGATTTCCGCGGTGATGGATTCGCCCACAATTCCGCGCACGTCGTAGGCCTTGAACGAAGCCGAGAGGTCAAAAGTCTTTGTCTTGTCCGTAGTCACGCGTCTTATCTTACGGTGCAGTGTCTCGGTTCAAAGGGAATGCCCCTATGAGCCTGGCGGCCGTCCCGGGGGAGCGGGTTGTCCACATGGCGGGGCGGGGCTGCGTGAGTGTCGGAGCAGGCTGGGATACTGAATCAATGGCCAATAACCAGAACGCTTCAGTCCTTTCCGCTTCCGTCCCCTCGCCCGCACCTGCTTCCGCGGCCGGTTCTGCGGGAAAACCCGGGACGCGGGAACAGGCCCAGGAAGTACTGCGGGAGCTCGTTGGCCGCCCGGAGGCCGAGTTCCATGACGGCCAGTTTGAGGCCATTGAGGCACTGGTCGACGGCGGCCGTCGGGCCCTGGTGGTGCAGCGCACCGGCTGGGGGAAGTCGGCCGTGTACTTCGTTGCCTCCCTGCTGCTGCGGCGCCGCGGCGCCGGACCCACACTGATCGTCTCCCCGCTGCTGGCGCTCATGCGGGACCAGGTGGCTGCCGCTGCACGGGCCGGGGTCCGGGCCGTGGCCATCAACTCCGCCAACCAGCTGGAGTGGGACTCCGTCCGTGAGCAGCTCGCCGCTGACGAGGTGGACGTCCTGCTGGTGTCCCCGGAGCGGCTCACCAACCCGTCCTTCCGCGAGAACCAGCTGCCCGAGCTCATCCGCCGCACCGGTCTGCTGGTGATTGATGAGGCCCACTGCATCTCGGACTGGGGCCACGATTTCCGCCCTGACTACCGGCGCATCGCGGACCTGATCACCCAGCTGCCGGACACCGTGCCGGTCCTCGCCACAACGGCCACCGCCAACTCCCGCGTGGTCCATGACATCGAGGAGCAGCTCGGCGCGGGGGTGCTGACCATCCGCGGCGCACTGGGCCGGGAGTCCCTGCGCCTGGGGGTATTGAACCTGCCGGATTCCCGCCAGCGCCTGGGCTGGCTGTTGACCCACCTTGCGGACCTGCCCGGCAGCGGCATCATCTACACCCTGACAGTCTCCGCAGCCGAGGACACCGCCCGGCTCCTGGCCGAGGCCGGCCACGAGGTGCTCGCCTACACCGGCCGCACCGACCCGGCCGACCGGGAACGCGCCGAGCAGCTACTGAAGGACAACCAGGTCAAGGCCCTCGTGGCCACTTCGGCGCTCGGGATGGGCTTCGACAAGCCGGACCTCGGGTTCGTGGTGCACCTGGGGGCGCCGTCGTCTCCCGTTGCCTACTACCAGCAGGTGGGCCGTGCCGGGCGCGGGGCCGCGAATGCCGACGTCCTGCTGCTGCCCGGCTCCGAGGACCGGGACATCTGGCAGTACTTTGCGACCGCGTCCATGCCTTCGGAGGAGAAGGCCGCCGCTGTGCTGACTGCCCTCGCGGAGGCCGGGACCGCGGTGTCCACGGTGGCGCTCGAGGCCCGCGTTGACCTGCGCCGGACCCCGCTGGAGCTGCTGCTGAAGGTGCTCGCGGTGGACGGGGCGGTGGAGCGCGTCGGCGGCGGCTGGCGCTCCACCGGGCAGCCGTGGACGTACGACGCCGAGCGGTACAGCCGGATCGCGGAGGCCCGTGTGGACGAGCAGGATTCCATGGTGATCTACCAGGACACAGCCGGCTGCCGGATGGAGTACATCACCTCGGTCCTGGACGATGAAACGGCCCACGCCTGCGGACGGTGCGACAACTGCGCCGGGCGCTGGTTCCCCGCCGACATCGCCGAGGCCGCCAGGGAAGCTGCCGGCCAGACGCTGAGCCGCGCCGGCGTCGTCCTGGAACCGCGGCTGCAGTGGCCCAGCGGCATGGACCGCCTGGGTGTGAGCGTGAAGGGCAAGATCAAACCCGAGGAAAGCCTCGCCAACGGAAGGGTGCTCGCGCGCCTGACGGACCTGGGCTGGGGCGGTGCCCTCCGGGAGGCCTTCGCTGCCGGCGCGCCGGACCGGGCCGTGGACCAGGGAATGCTGCAGGCCTGCGTCCAAGTGCTGCGCGAATGGGGGACCGGCGACGCCCGCACCCCGGGATGGAGCGGAGCAGGTCGCCCCGCCGCCATCATCAGCATCCCCTCGCGGGGCAAACCGGAGCTGGTGGATTCCCTGGCCCGGGGCATATCGGACATCGGCCGCATCCCTTACCTCGGCCAGCTGCAGCTCCACCACGGCGGACCCACGGGCGGCCGCGGCGGCAACAGCGCGTACCGGCTCGCCGGGGTCTGGGACCGCCTGGTCGTGGGACCAGAGCTGGAATCGGCACTGGCCGGAATCCAGGGCCAAAGCGTGATGCTCATTGACGATCTCGTGGACAGCCGCTGGACCGTCACCATCGCCGGACGGGCGCTCAGGCTCGCGGGCGCCGGGGCGGTGCTGCCGCTGGTTCTTGGCCAGGCCGGCTGACGCCGCTCCGGCATGGCGGGGCAGGGTCAGGCTGTCCACGGTGCTCAGGAGCATGAGGGCGGCAATGGCCAGGAACGCGCCGCGGTACGGTGCGGCCGGATCCGCCTCCCCCGCCGCGCCGGGAAGCGTGCCCGCTGCGCTGAAGATCCGCAGGAACAGGGCGCCGATGGCGATCCCGGTCCCGGCGGCGAGCTGGACCAGGGTGGCCGAGATGGCGTTGGCGGACGGCAGCTGGGCCGGAACGACGTCGGCGTACTGCACGGAGGCGTAGGCCGAGAATCCGATGGACCGGAAGGCTCCGCTGGCCACCAGCAGCGCGACGATCAGCGGCTCCGGAGTTCCGGCGTCGAGCAGGGCGCACAGCGCAAAGGTCGCTGCCGAGGCGAGCGAGGCAAACACAAGGACGGGCTTGAATCCGACGCGGCGGATGATGGGCGTCGTGGCCGGTTTGATGCCGATGTTGCCCACGAACACAGCGGCCACCATGATGCCTGCATGCAGGGGGTCCCAGCCGAAGCCATTCTGGAACATCAGCGGCAGCAGGAACGGCACGGAGCTGATGGTCAGGCGGTAGATGAAGCCGCCCGTGGCTGTCGAGCGGAAGGTCCTCGTGGCGAAGACGGACAGGTTGAAGAGCGGGGCCCGGGCCCGCCGCATCCACGCCACCGCTCCGGCCAGGAACACCACTCCCGCGGCGACGACCACGGCTGCCGGCGTCCCGGAAGGATGGCCGCCCGCGAGTTCCAGTCCCACGACCAGGGCGCCGACGCCGAGGGTGGTCAGCGCCAGGCCCGCCCAGTCCAGGCGGCGGGTGCCGTCAGCCGCGCCGGCCGGGACCAGGCGCAGGGCGGCCGCAAACGCCGTCAGGCCCAACGGGATGTTGACCAGGAAAATCCAGTGCCAGGACAGGTATGTGGTCAGGGCGCCGCCTACGAGGGGTGCTAGGACCGGTGCCAGCAGCCCGGGCCACACCAGATAAGCCGTGGCCTGCAGCAGGTCCTTCTTCGGGGTCCCCCGGAGCACCACCAAGGTGCCCACAGGAACCATCATGGCTCCGCCGGCGCCCTGCAGCACCCGGCTCAGGGTCAGGAGGGGGAGGTCCTGGCTGAGCGCGCACAGCAGGGACGCCGCGGTGAACGTGGCGATGGCCAGACAGATGACCCGGCGGGCGCCGAGGCGCTCCGCCAGCCAGCCGCTGACGGGAATCCCCATCGCCACGGTCATCAGATAGGCCGTCATGGTGATGTTGACGTCGGCGGCCGCCACCGAGAAATCCTTGGCGATGCTGGGAATGGCAGTAGTGAGGACGGTCCCGTCCAGGAACTCCATGAAGAATGTCGCCGCCACCAGAAGGGCCAGCCGCGGGCTCCAGGCCCCAGGGCCGGGGGCTGCGCTGTCCGGGGGCGCGGTCATGTGCGCGTATCCATGTGCCGTTTCAATTCCGGGGGAGCGGAGGACCGGATTCGAGCACGGCACTGGCCGCGTTATGTCCGCCGATGGCACTGACTGCGCCGCCGCGGCGGGCTCCGGAGCCGCATAGCAGCACCTGGGGATCCGCCGTCGCCACACCCCAGCGCCGGGCCGGGGTGTCCAGCGGCGTGCCGTCTTCAACGAACGGCCAGTCCAGGCCGCCATGGAAGATGTTTCCGCGAGGCATGCCGAGGGCCCGTTCGATGTCCAGCGTGGTCTTGGTTTCGATGCAGGGCCGCCCGTCCGCGTCGGTCAGCAGCAGGTCCTCGACGGGCTCGGCCAGGACCGAATTCAAGGACTTCAGGACGGCCGCCTGCAGTTCTGCGCGCCGGTCGTCGTTGTTCTCGGGCGTGATCAGCCGGTCCGGGACGTGCAGGCCGAAAACGGTGAGCGTGTGCGCGCCGGCCGCCTGCAGTTCGGGGGACAGGATGCTGGGGTCGGTGAGGGAATGGCAGTAGATCTCGCAGGGCAACGGATCAGGAACGGTCCCGGATGCGGCGGCGAGGTAGGCGGCGTCGAGCTGGGACCATGTCTCGTTGATGTGGAAGGTTCCGCCGAAGGCCGCGGCCGGGCTGACGCTGCCATCCAGGAGCCGGGGGAGCCGCTTGAGCAGCAGGTTTACTTTGACCTGGGCGCCTTCGCGCAGGTGGTTGGGGTTCGCCGTGGTGCCCGGTGTGGGGACGCCGACGGCGGTGCCGGTACCGGCGCCCTGCAGCCGGTCCAGCACCACGGGCGCCACGTTGGCGAGGATCCACTGCGCTGCCACTGTGTGGTCCTGGCCGCCGTGGCGGTACTCCACGACGCCTCCGGCGCGAACAGCTGTCACGTCCGCGGACGTCAGAATGGTGGCGCCGGCCTCACGGGCGGCGCGCTCCAGCTCGCCGGACACGGCGCCCATGCCGCCCACCGGGACGTCCCAGTCGCCGGTCCCGCCGCCGATCAGGTGGTACAGGAAACAGATGTTCTGCTGGAGGTCCTCGTCGTCCGCCCGGGCGAACGTGCCGATCAGGGCATCGGTCAGGACCACGCCGCGGACCAGGTCATTGTGCAGCTCCTTGGCGATGGTGGTCCCGATAGGCCGTTCGATCACCGCGTCCCACGCGTCAGCCGCTCCGGCCCGGGCTGCAAGGGACCTCGCCTCGGCCCGGGTGGGCAGCGGCGAGGTCATCGTGGGCCACAGGGCCTCAGTGAGGGTCCTGCAGCGGTCGTAGAACCCCGTGAACGCGGGGAACTCGCCGTCGGGAGCGCCGACAGCGGCAAAGGACGCTGCCGTGGCCGCGGCATCCCCGTTGTCGACCAGCAGCGCGCGGCTGCCGTCCAGCGGGTCCGGGGTGTAGGAAGAATAGCGTCGCCGTGCCAGCCGGATCCGCAGGCCGAGGTCGTCGATGATCTGCTGCGGCAGGAGGCTGACCAGGTAGGAATAGCGCGAAAGGCGGGCGTCGACGCCGTCGAACGCCTGTGCCGACACCGCGGCACCGCCGGCGTGCTCGAGCCTTTCCAGCAGCAGGACTTCACGGCCGGCCCTGGCCAGATATGCTGCCGCGGCCAGGCCATTGTGGCCGCCGCCTACGATGATCGCGTCAAACGCGGTTTTGGTCGACATGGGGCTATCCTGCCATCCGGACCCGTGGGGAGGCGCGAGGCGTCCGGCAACCGGACGGCGTGGTGACAGGACGGGGTGCGCGCAAGGCCGGTGTGGCCGCGGGGCCCGGGAACGCAAAAGGCCCCGGTCCAAGGACCGGGGCCAAACGCGGAGACGGGGGGATTTGAACCCCCGGTGGAGTTGTGCCCCACACTTCATTAGCAGTGAAGCCCATTCGGCCGCTCTGGCACGTCTCCATTTGCTATGGAACTAGCCAACCAAGGATACGCAGAAGGGGCCATGCAGTGCAAAACGGCCAACGCGGGGTCACTCCGCGCCCATGACGGAGCGTCGGATGGGCCGTAGGTGACCCCGCGTTGGCCTCAGGTGCAGGATGCAGGTCTAGGCTTCCGCACCCGCCAGCGAACGCCACAGGAAGTGCTGGCTTCGGCTCTGCAGGGCGGCCGCCTGGCGGTTGTCCGAGGCCCCGGCGTGGCCGCCTTCGAGGGCTTCGTGGAACCACACGTTGGGGATGCCCATGGCCTGCATGCGCGCGGCCATCTTCCGGGCCTGCACGGGACCCACCCGGTCGTCCGAAGTGGCCGTCCAGATGAACGTCTCGGGGTAGTCCACACCGTCCTTGAGCAGGTGGTACGGCGAGAACTTCTTGATGAACTCCCACTGCTCGGGGACGTCCGGATCGCCGTATTCGGCAATCCAAGAGTACCCGGCGGACAGCTTGCTGTAACGGCGCATGTCCAGGAGCGGCACCCCGCAGGAGACCGCGCCGAACAATTCCGGGTACTGCGTGAGCATGTTGCCCACCAGCAGACCGCCGTTGGATCCGCCCACGCAGCCGAGCCGCTGGCGCGAGGTGACGCCACGGGAGATCAGGTCCTTCGCGACGGCGGCGAAGTCCTCGTACGCCCGTTGCCGGTTCTCCTGCAGGGCGGCGCGGTGCCAGGACGGCCCGTACTCTCCGCCGCCGCGGATGTTGGCCACCACGTAGACCCCGCCCCGGGTGTGCGGGGCTTCCCCGCCGGCGCCGGCGGACTCGGCGGTGCGCCGTTCCAGCCAGGCCCGGCCGATCGCACCGCTGTACGCCGGGGTCCTGGAAATCTCGAAGCCGCCGTACCCGGAGAGCTGCGTGGGATTCTGCCCGTCCAGCACCAGGTCTTTCGACGCCACCTGGAAGTAGGGGACCCGGGTCCCGTCCTCGGACACGGCGAAGTGCTGCTGGACCTCGTAATCCGCTTCCGTGAAGAACGACGGCGAGGACCGGACCACCTCGTGCGCGCTGACCACGCTGGCGCCGTCGCCGGCCCGCCGGAGAGTCCCTCTGGTGAGGGTGCTCGGCGTCGTGAAGCCGGTGGCCACGAGCCAGAAGTCGTTCCCCGCGCCCGGGGCAACTTCCTCGGCCACCGGCCCGCCGCCCCCGGTGCCGTCCTCGTCCGAGTCCTCGGCGTCATCTTCGTCATCGACGGCGAAGGCGTTGACGTCGTGCAGGGGCGGGCAGGCCTCAAGCACGCTGGAGGCCCAGGCGGCGTCCGTGCCGGGCCGCTGCGGATCCAGGACCCGGATCTCCGAGGAGACGTCCCGGAGCAGGTTCAGCAGCAGGAAGTCCCGCGTCCAGCTCCAGGACTGCAGCGACGTGTGCGCGTCCGGAGCGAACAGCACAGCAAGCTCCCGGCCGCCGGCCAGGAAGTCCTCGAAGTCGGCCACGAGCAGGGACCCGGCCGGGTACGTGGCCCCGTTGAGCGTCCAGTCCTTCTGCGGCCGGAACAGCAGCCACTCGCGGTGTGAGCTCAGGTTCACGTCGGTCGGAACGCCGAGCCGGAGCCACCGGCCGTCGCGCAGCACTGAGGTGCTCCGTTCAAAGAAGCTGATCCAGTCCACGGCAAAGGTCCGTTCGAAACCGGGCGTGGAGTCGTGGGCCACGAGGGCCATCATGTGGTCTTCGGGGATCTCGAAAATCCGCTCGGCCTGTGCCAGGGACTCACCGCGGGCGAGCTTCACCCCGGTCCTGGCGTACGAGGACGTGGTGCGGGGCAGGTCCGCCGCCGTCGTGGCGACCAACAAGGTGTCCGGGTCCAGCCAGGAGGCGTTGCCCTTGGCCGTCGGGAGGTCAAAGCCGCCGGCGGCAGGGTCCACGAAGCTGCGGGACTCGAAGTCGAACTCGCGGTACCGGTTCGCATCGCCGCCGTCGGGGGAGAGAGCCAGCAGGGCCCGCCGGTGCGGCTCCCCGGCGGGCGGGCGGAGGAAATTGGCGCCGTGGAAAACCCAGTCCTGGCCGTCCGACGCGGCCAGCGCATCCACGTCCAGGAGGATGTCCCACTCGGGTGACCCGTTCCGGTAGCTGTCCCAGGCGGTCCGGCGCCACAAGCCCCTGGGATTCTCCCGGTCTTTCCAGAAGTTGTAGTACCAGTCGCCATGTTTGCCGACCATCGGGATCCGGTCGGTGGAGTCGAGGACCTCCAGGATGCTGGCCTCAAGGGCGGCGTAGTCCGCGTCCTCGAGCAGCTCCTCGGTGCGGGCATTCTGCTCCCGGACCCAGGCCAGTTGCTCCTCTCCGTAGATTTCCTCAAGCCAGATGTTCTCGTCGACGGGCTCGGGGGCGGTTCCGTCCGCAGGTCCGGGGCGGCCGGACGCGGGCGGCTGAGCAGCTTCTGTGGTGGTCATTTTTCCATCCAAGCAACATCAGAGCAGCGCTAGCAAGTCACACGGCCGGTAAGGGGCGAATGCCTGATGCCGATACGCTGGATGCCGTGGGCACATCGCATAGCATCCGGACGGCAGTGATAGGCGCCGGACCGCGGGGCACGAGTGTGCTGGAACGGCTGCTGGCCAACTGGGCGCCGGCGGGTCCGGCGGCAACCCTCCATATCGACGTCGTCGACCCCTATCCGGCCGGCCCGGGACATGTGTGGCAGCCCGGCCAGTCCCGTCTGTACCTGATGAACACACAGTCCTTCTACCCCACGATCGTGCCCCAGGACCCGGGGCTCGCCCCGCCGCTGGCCGGGCACACCTTTGACCGCTGGCGCGAACTCCAGCGGCAGGGCCCACAGGCCCCGCTCACCGCCGAGGCCCCGCTCACCGCGGAGGCCCCGCTCACCGCCGAAGAGCGGGCCGAACTGGACGTGCTGGGCCCCTCGGACTTCCCGAGCCGCGCCCTGTACGGCCGCTACCTCCGCTCCACGCTCGAACAGCTGCTCACCAGGCTGCCGGCCGGCGTCACGGTGGACTTCCACCAGGCGACAGCGACGTCCGTCCGGCACGCCGCGGCCGCAGGGGACGGCAGCACCGGGGCCGCCGGGCATGGCGACGCTCGGGGCGGAAGGGGGCGGTTCGACGTCGGGCTCGACGACGGTACGGTGCTCACCGCAGACTCGGTGGTGCTGGCCCTGGGCCATCTCCACGCGCGGCTGAACGCCGAACAGCGGGACCTTTCGGCCGCCGCGGAGGAACTCGGTCTCCTGTACGTTCCCCCGGCTGCGCCCGCCGATGTCGACTGGTCCCGGGTACCGGCCGTCAAACCGGTCCTGGTGCGCGGCATGGGCTTGAATTTCTTTGATGTGATGGGCCAGCTGACCGAAGGGCGCGGCGGCAGCTTCCTTGCGGGGCAGGACGGCGGCGAACTGAGGTACCTGCCGTCCGGCCGCGAACCGTTGATCATTGCCGCCTCACGCCGCGGCACCCCGTACCGGGCCAAGGCCACCCTGGCGGGGTACTACCCTGCCGCGGTGTCGCTGCGGTACTGCACCGAAAGCGCGATCGCGAAGTTCGCCGAGGCCGGAATCCGGCCGTCGTTCGATCACGACCTCTGGCCGCTCCTACACCGCGACGCCGTCTGGGCCTATTACTCGACGCTCGCGCGCTCGCAGCCCGGTGCCATCCTGACCGACCAGGTCGAATTCCTGCGGGCCCTGGAGGAGGCGCTGCACCCGCACGCGCACTCCACCGGCAAGTGGGAGGACGCGGCGGAATCGGTAATCGATGTGCATGTCCGGCCGGCGCACCGGCTGGACCTGCTCGGCCTCGCGGCGCCTCTGGCCGGACGGTCGTTCAATTCCCGGACTGAGCTGGACGCCGCCGTCGTCGACTATCTCCTCGATGATGCCCGGCGCTCGGCGCTCGGCGAGGACGATCCCGTAAAGATGACGATCGGCGCCCTGCATCACGGCCGGGCCGTGCTCAAGACCGCAGTGGCCGACGGCGGCATCACGGACGAATCGTGGGTGGCCGGGCTGCGCGGCTGGTTCGAGTCGTTCGTGGAAGGTCTTGCAAGCGGGCCGCCGGCGCTGCGGTCCGAACAGCTTGCGGCACTGGTCCGCGCGGGCATTGTCCGGTTCGTGGGTCCGGACCCCAAATTCGGTGTGGACCGCAGGACCCGGACATTCACCGCGGCATCACCGTGGGTGGGCGGGGGCCCGGACGGTGGGTCCGGGGGAAGCGGGGTGGCGGGCGATGCCGTGGCGGCCGCGGCCATGATCGAGGCCCTGGCGCCGGCGAACAAGGTAGCCGTGAATTCCTCGCCGCTCCTGGAACAGTTGCTTGCCGAAGGGCTCGTGCGTCCGCGCCTCATGATGACAGTGGAAGGTGCCCCGGTGCAGACCTCCGGCCTGGATGTGGCTCCGCACCCGTACAGGCCGCTGGGCGCCAACGGTTCGGTAACGGCCGGCGTCTACGTTCTGGGACTCCAGCTCTCCGCAACCCAGTGGGGCACGGCCATCGCAGCCGAGGCCCGGCAGAAGACCGGCCCCGTCTACCGGAGCGGGCAGCGCACCCTGTGCGACGCCGACGAGATCGCCCGCGACATCCTCGGCCGCTAGGCCACTTCCGCGGCACGCCTTCCGCTCCGCGGCTTTCGCAAGGAATGGACATGCTCCGCGCCTTCCGCCAGGCATGGACATGCTCAACGCCCGGGCTGCGCAATGGGCATACGGGTCTTATGTCCATTGCTGCAACCCGGGGTAGAGCATGTCCAGCGGCCGGAGCCCCGTGGCTTTCGCCAGGAATGGGCATGCTCCATGCCCGGGCTGCGCAATGGGCATACGGGTCTGATGTCCATTGCTGCGACCCGGGGTAGAGCATGTCCAGCGGTGCGCGGCTGCAGCTACTGCGGCTGGACGCCTCCGCTGACGTCGTCGCCGCCGTCGCCGCCGTCGCCGCCGCCCTGTCCCGTGTCCTGCACGATCTTGAACATTGCACCCGTGGGGTCTGCGAGCGTGGCGAGCCGCCCGAACGGCGTGTCGTCCGGTCCGTCCACGACCTGCGCGCCCAGGGACACGGCCTTGGCTATGGTGGCGTCGGTGTCCTGGACGCCGAAGTAGACCTGCCAGTTGGAGGGAACCTCTGCCGGAAGGTAGGCCGAGGCGTCCATGATGCCGGCCTTGGCGGCGGGCCCGGCGCCCAGAGTGGTGTACCGGAATTCGGGGGTGTCGCTCATGACGTCGGTGTCCCAGCCGAACACGTCCTGGTAGAACGCCACGGCCTTGGCGTAGTCCTTGGTGTGGAGCTCATGCCAGGCCGGGGCACCGGCTTCGGCGGCCAGCTCATAGCCCTTCATTTCGGCCGGTTCCCAGATGCCGATGGCTGCCCCCGTGGCATCTCCGATCATGGCCATGCGGCCCTGCTCCGGCACGTCCATGGGTTCCATGTAAACCTGTCCGCCGTGCTCGGCCGCGGCTTTGACGACCGCGCCTGCGTCATCCGTCCGCAGGTAGGTGGACCACATGTCTGGAAAGCCCGCCTGTGCCTCCTGCTTCTGCATCATCCCGGCTACCGACTTTCCGTCCTTTGCGGCCGTAATGTAGCCGCCGTATTTCTCCTGGTCGCCGGTCTGGAACGTCCAGCCGAAGACCCCGCCGTAGAACTCTTTGGCCTTCTCAGTGTCCGAGGTCATCAGGTCGATCCAGCATGGTGCACCGTTGGAGTGCTGGGGTGTTGGCATTGCGGGCTCCTGCTCTGTTCGGCGGCAATGCCGTCTAAGGCGACCGCGCTGTGGGTGGTGGAGACAACAGAGAGACTATGCCGGGGGGCGGAGGGTTTCAATGGTCCCGGGGCTGGCGCTGCACTTCGCTCCTGAGCCGCGAGTCCTGAGTCTCGGTGGGACAACGACGGCGAGTACCGCCGTCGTTCCCTGGGCAGATCAAGGCGGATGTGCCTGCCGTATTCGCCCTGATCTGCCCACGGTGCGGGGCCCGCAGCCCACGGTGCCTTGTGCCTTGGTGCCCGGCAGCACGGACTTTCTCCGTGGCGTGCCAAGGCCAAGGACGTCCACATTCCAAGCCGGGGCATCCGGGTTCCCACCCGGCAGGAGCAGTCGATGCTGGCGCGGGCGGGGCCATACACGCGGCTGGGGACCGCCGATACCGCCAGCTTTTACTCGGCCGCGGCAATCCACCACTTCAAGTTGCCCGCTGGCGCCGAAGGCTCCCGGTTGCCGCCCTCGGCCAGTCTCCTTCACCTGACCAGGAGCGGGTCGGCGGCTCCCCGCCGGAAGGGCGTCGTCGGCCACCGCAGCCACTTGCCGCCCGAGATATCGTGATGCTGCAGGGGGTTCCCGTGACGTCCATGCCGCGGACCCTGCTGGATCTTGCCGGAACGGGAAGCCTGAGCTGCGATGACCTCGTGGTTATTGCCGACGACCTCGTCTGTGAGCATCCTCGGTATCAACACCGTCGCACCGCCGCGCTTCCGTTGAGTGAACTCCTGCTCTACGCCGAGCAGAAACGCCATGCCGCCGGTCTTCCACTTCTCCGGAGCGCCCTCGCGCTGGTCTGCGTCGGCGTCGACTCACCGCCGGAGACCCGACTCCGTCTGCTGCTCGGGCGATCAGGACTGCCGCGCTTTGAGCCGAACTACGTCCTCTTGGACGCACTGGGCCGTCCGCTGTGGATTGATCTTGCCTGTCCGGAATACCGGCTGGCCGTGGAGTACGACGGCGGCCACCACCTGACGCCGGCCCAGCAACAGTCCGATGCGCTGCGGAACGAGCGGTCCCAGCCTGCCGCATCCGCCCCGATCTGCCCACAATCCGGCGGGTCGCGGGTAGCGGGCACCGCACCCCACGAAGGGCACCCACAACGCCGGGACGCAAAAATGCCCCCGGCTCCTGCGTCAATCGCAGTAGCTGGGGGCATTGTTCGCGGAAGGTAAGAGATTCGAACTCTTGGTACGGGGTTACCGCACACTGGTTTTCAAGACCAGCTCCATCGGCCGCTCGGACAACCTTCCCTAACGAGTAGTCTTTCATAGGCAGTCGGATGCCACAAAAACGCCGCAGTGCTCGCGGGCGTGTGCGGTTGCCCCCCATATCGTTGCTCCCCATAGTCTGGGAGAAGTTGTTGTCGGAACCTGGGTAGTACCGCGCACCCGCGCACCAGGCCAGTTAGGAATCGGGAGTTCTCCATGAAGGCTGTCTACATCTCAAGGCCCGGCGGACCCGAGGTCCTGGAGGTCCGCGAGGTCCCGGCACCGGTGCCCGGCCCCGGCGAGGTGCTGATCGACGTCGTGGCTGCCGGCCTGAACCGCGCGGACGTCCAGCAGCGGAAAGGCCACTACCCCCCGCCCCCGGGCGCCTCGGAGATCCCCGGCCTGGAAGTTTCCGGCAGGATCGCCGGTTTCGGCACCGGCGTGACCAAGCCGTTTTCCGTGGGGGACAAGGTGGTTGCCCTGCTCTCGGGCGGCGGCTACGCCCAGCAGGTGGCAGTTCCCGCCGGCCAGGTCCTGAGGATTCCCGACGGCGTGGACCTGGTCACCGCCGCATCGCTGCCGGAGGTCGCGGCCACGGTCTATTCCAACCTGATCATGACCGCGCAGCTCCAGTCGGGCGAAACCGTCTTGATCCACGGAGCCACGGGCGGCATCGGCACAATGGCCATCCAGCTGGCGAAGGCCCTCGGCGCCCACGTGGCCACGACGGCGGGCACTGCCGAGAAGGTCGGTACCGCGAAGGCATTCCTCGGAGCGGATATTGCCATCAACTATGCCGAGGAAGACTTCCCTGCCAGTCTGCGCGAACAGAACAGCGGCAAGGGGGCGGATGTGATCCTTGATGTCGTCGGCGCCAAGTACCTTCAGCAGAACATCGACGCCCTGGCAGACTATGGCCGGCTCGTGGTGATCGGGCTGCAGGGCGGGTCGAAGGCCGAGCTCGACCTCGGACAGCTGCTCAGGAAGCGGGCTGCCATCATTGCCACTGCGCTGCGCCCGCGCCCCGTCGAGGAAAAGACCGTCATCATGACCGCGGTCCGGGATGCCGTGTGGCCGCTGCTGGCCGACGGGCGGATCCGGCCGCTGGTGGCGAAGACCTTTCCCCTCGACCAGGTCGGCGCCGCCCACCGGTACTTCGATTCGGGCGACCACGTCGGCAAGGTCCTCCTGGTGATGTAAGGAGGGTGGGTCCGGTGCCCGGTGCCCGGTGCCCGGTGCCGCCGTGTCGCGGATGATCCATGCCGGGCGGGGCATGCGCCGTTTTGCTGCGGGGGCGCAGATACCGATAATGTAATTCCATACGCGGTATACACGCGTCTTGGGGCGCGTGTATGCTGTGTCGTTCCGCGATCTCCGGGAGCACAATGTCTATCCGCCACAGCCTCCTCGCACTGCTGCAGGACCGGCCGCGCTACGGCTACCAGCTCAGGATCGAATTCGAGGACCGCACCGGTTCGTCCTGGCCGCTCAACATCGGACAGGTTTACACCACCCTCGACCGTCTCGAACGTGACGGCCTCGTCCGCAAAGAAGGCGGCGACGGCGACGGCCACGTAATCTACAGCATCACCCAGGCCGGCCAGACCGAAGCCAGCACCTGGTTCGCTTCTCCCGTGCCCCGCACCAACCCGCCACGGAACGAACTGGCGATCAAACTTGCCCTCGCCCTAACCATCCCCGGGACCGATGTCGGGGCCATCATCCAGGCCCAGCGTGCCGTCTCCATCCGGGCCTTGCAGGAATACACCAAGGCCCGGCGTGACACCGCGGCCCTGCAGCGGCCTGCCGACACCGCCCGGCTCCTGGTCCTGGATTCACTCATCTTCCAGACTGAAGCCGAAGTCCGCTGGCTCGATCTCTGCGAAGCCCGCCTCCTGCAGCTGACCCTCCCGCCGCGCTAACGCCGCTGCGCGACCGCTCGCCGCTCCAACACCGCCGCCCGGCGCACCGTCGTCCCCGGGTCGGTGCCACGTTGGTAGGGTGCTTGGGGCAGTTCTGTATCGGCAGGTTGCCCAGCAGGGTTTCTCAAGGAGGAGACATGGGCACAATGCCAGATGGCACGCCAAACACGACACAACTCGACGACGGCCTCACCCCGGACCCGGCGCTTCCGGCCACCTCCGTGGACCAACCCGTCCAGGAAGCAGCAGAGCGCATGTGGACGCCCGGCAAGATTGCGCTGTGGGCCGCCATCGCGCTGCTGGGCGGCGTCGCCTGGTTCATGCTCGCCGTCATCCGCGGCGAGACCGTCAACGCCATCTGGTTTGTGTTCGCGTCGGTCTGCACGTACTTGATCGGCTACCGCTTCTACTCCAAGGTCATCGAGCGGTACCTGCTCAAGCCGAATGACCGCCGTGCCACTCCGGCCGAGTACAAGGCTGACGGCAAGGACTACGTCCGCACGGACCGCAACGTCCTGTTCGGCCACCACTTCGCCGCGATCGCCGGCGCCGGACCGCTCGTGGGCCCCGTCATCGCAGCCCAGATGGGCTACCTCCCCGGCACCATCTGGATCATCATCGGCGTCGTCCTCGCAGGCGCGGTCCAGGATTACCTGGTCCTGTTCTTCTCCATGCGCCGCGGCGGCCGTTCCCTGGGCCAGATGGCCCGCGAAGAACTCGGCGTTATCGGCGGCACCGCAGCCCTCGTGGCCACCCTCCTCATCATGGTGATCATCGTTGCCATCCTGGCCCTCGTCGTCGTGAACGCCCTGGGCGAAAGCCCGTGGGGTGTGTTCTCGGTCGGCATGACCATCCCGATCGCCCTGTTCATGGGCGTGTACCTGCGCTACATCCGGCCCGGCAAGGTCATGGAAGTGTCAGTGATCGGGTTCGTGCTGCTCATGGCCGCAATCATCGGCGGTGGCGCCGTGGCCGGTACCGAATGGGGCGCCGCGTTCTTCCACCTCGACAAGGTCACCATTGCCTGGGGCCTCATCATCTACGGCTTCATCGCCGCCATCCTCCCCGTCTGGCTCCTGCTGGCCCCGCGCGATTACCTCTCCACGTTCATGAAGATCGGTGTGATCGTGATGCTGGCACTGGCCATCATCGTCGTCCGACCCGAAATCACGGTTCCGGCCTTCAGCGAGTTCGCCGGCCGGGACAACGGGCCCGTCTTCTCGGGCGCCCTGTTCCCGTTCCTGTTTGTCACGATCGCCTGCGGCGCGCTGTCCGGCTTCCACGCCCTGATCGCCTCGGGCACCACGCCGAAACTGATCGAGAAGGAACGCCAGACGCGACTGATCGGCTACGGCGGCATGCTGATGGAGTCCTTCGTAGCGATCATGGCCCTCGTGGCGGCAATCTCCATTGACCGCGGCATCTACTTCGCCATGAACGCCCCCGTGGCGCTGACCGGCGGAACAGTGGAAACAGCGGCGCAGTGGGTCAACAGCCTGGGCCTGTCCGGAGTGAACATCACGCCGGGCGAACTCGCGCAGACGGCCAAGGACGTGGGGGAGCAAAGCATCATCTCCCGCTCCGGCGGCGCGCCCACCCTGGCCGTCGGCCTTGCCCACATCATGCAGCAGTTCATCGGCGGCACCGCGATGATGGCTTTCTGGTACCACTTCGCCATCATGTTCGAGGCACTCTTCATCCTGACCGCCGTCGACGCCGGCACCCGGGTTGCGCGGTTCATGCTGCAGGATTCCATCGGCAACTTCGTCCCCAAGTTCAAGGAACACTCGTGGCGTGCCGGTGCCTGGATCTGCACGGCGGTCATGGTGGTTGCCTGGGGCGCGGTGCTCCTGATGGGTGTCACCGACCCGCTTGGCGGCATCAACACGCTGTTCCCCCTGTTCGGCATCGCCAACCAACTGCTGGCGGCTATCGCCCTTGCGGTCTGCCTGGCCATCGCGGCAAAGCGCAGCGCCCTGAAGTACGTCTGGATCGTCGCGGTGCCGCTGGCATTCGCTGCCGTGGTGACCATCACCGCCAGCTTCCAGAAGATCTTCTCCCCGGTTCCCGCGGTGGGGTACTTCGCGAACAACGCAGCCTTCGCCAAGGCCCTCGCGGACGGCAAGACCTCGTTCGGCACGGCCAAGACCCAGGCCGCCATGGAAGCCGTGGTGCGCAACACCATGGTCCAGGGCTGGCTGTCGGTGATCTTCGTGGTGCTAAGCATCATCGTCATCATCACCGCGGTGGTGGCAACTGTCAGGGCAGTCCGCAATACCGCCGCCGGAATCGCCAACGCGGAACACGAGGACCGGCCGCAGCCGTCCCGGGTCTTTGCGCCGGCCGGAATCATTCCCACCGCCGCCGAGCGTGAGCTCATGGCGGAATGGAACAAGCTGCCGGCAGCGCAGCGGCTTGAAAAGTCCGGGCACCATTGATGAATCCACTGATGCGGGGACAAAAATGAACCCCGTCGTGGCAGGGCTCCGCAGTTTTGTCGGCTACCTTAGCGGTGTCCTCGGTGCCGATGCGTACAAGAAGTACCTGGAGCACCATGAGGCATCCGGGCATGCGGGTCTTCCCTTGACGGAGCGCGAGTTCTGGCGGGACCGGAACGACCGCCAGGACAGCAACCCGCAGGGGCGGTGCTGCTGAGCCGCTCTGGCGACAGCAAGGACAGGCGGAGGGCGTCGCGGGGCACGAAAGTGTCCTGCGGCGCCCTCCGCTGTCGATGGGCCGTTGCGATGCCGCGGCAGCTGAGGCAGGCCCGGTGCCCGGTCCCCGCTCATGAGAGTATGAAGCCATGAGCGATCAGAACGACACTCAGTCCGCTGAAGATGTGCCCGTTGAAGGGACCACGCTGGATGACGGCCCGCCCCTGGCAGGCGAGGCGCAGACGACGCGGGCCGACGGTCCGGGCCAGGCAGCCGGGGGAGTGCCGTCCAGGCCCAAAGGCAGCCAGCTCCAGGACCTCGTGGACCAGCCGGCCAAGGTCATGCGGATCGGCACCATGATCAAGCAGCTGCTTGATGAAGTGAAGTCGGCGCCGCTGGATGATGCGGCCCGTGTCCGGCTGGCCGAAATCCATGAACGCTCCATCAAGGAGCTGGAAGACGGACTCGCTCCCGAGCTCGTCGCCGAGCTCGAACGGCTCAACCTTCCATTCTCCGAAGACGCCACCCCGTCGGACGCTGAACTGCGGATCGCCCAGGCGCAGCTGGTCGGCTGGCTCGAGGGCCTCTTCCATGGCATCCAGACCGCCATCGCGGCGCAGCATGCGGCGAGGGAACACGCCTATGGGCAGATGCAGCTCCGCCAGCTGCCGCCCGGAACGGTGATCGCGCCCGGCGTCATCATTGGGGAGAACGGGGAACCGGTCCGTGCGGCCGCGCCGAAACCCGGAACGCACCCGTTACAGCCGCCCGAGCCGGCTGATCCGGACCACGGGCCCGGCCAGTACCTTTAGGCATCCTTGGGATTCTTCAGCACCGCCCGGCAGGGACGCAAAGATGACGCAGAGCTCGGCAAAGGCCTCTGGCGGCGGGCCAACGACCGCTTTAACCGGGGACTGGACCGCTATCACCAGGTCCTGGAAGGCGTGGAGGACGATGTCCTGTATGGCGAGCTCGTGGACGTCGCCAACGAACTTTCCGCCCTGTCCGCGAGGGTCCGGGAGATCTGCGTGGAGGCCCAGCGGCGCTCACCCAGCGACGGCCTGGACATCCCCGGAGCGCTGTCCGGTGTCCACCGCTCCCTGTCCACGGCGGGCAATTCCGTCGCGACGACGGCGGAAGCGGCGGCGATGCTCCGACTCGCCGTCGGGCCGGTTCCGGCGGGTGCGGCATCGGTGCGGCGGCGCGCAGAATCCGTGCTGCAACACGTCAACGACGCCGAACGCCGGCTGGCGGAGGCTGCTCCGGGGGACCGGACGCACGGGTGAGCTATGCACCCGTGCTGCGTATTCCCGGTTAAGCGCCTAGCTTAGCTTCGCCCGGGCGCTGGCCGGGCGGCCGCGAAGTTGGCAGGATAAAAGAATGACTTTTTCTCCTGAACTGACTTTCAATGACGGCAACACCATTCCCCAGCTCGGCTACGGGGTGTGGCAGGTTGAAGACGACGTGGCTGAAAAGGTGGTCGTCCAGGCGTTCGAGGCCGGCTTCCGCCACATCGACACCGCGAAGATCTACGGTAACGAAGCAGGCGTCGGCCGGGCCATTGGGCGCTCCGGTTTGAAGCCGGAGGACATCTTCATCACCACCAAGCTGTGGAACGCGGACCAGGGCTATGAGTCCACGCTGAAGGCGTTCGAGGACTCCATGGAGCGGCTCGGCCTCCAGACCCTGGACATGTACTTGATCCACTGGATGCAGCCGAAGCAGGACAAGTACGTCGACACCTGGAAGGCGCTTATCGAGCTGCAGAAGCAGGGGCGCGTGAAGACCATCGGCGTCTCGAACTTCACGAAGGAAGGCCTGCAGCGCCTGATCGATGAGACCGGCGTGGTGCCGGCCATCAACCAGGTCGAGCTGCACCCGTTCTTCAGCCAGGCGGCCCTGCGTGAATTCAATGCCTCCAAGGGCATCCTCACGCAGGCATGGTCGCCGCTGGGCCAGGGCGGGGAGCTCCTGGAGAGCCCGGTCATCGCCCAGATCGCTGCCAAGCACAGCGCCACCCCGGCCCAGGTTGTCATCGCGTGGCACCTGGCGATCGGGAACGTCGTCATCCCGAAGTCGGTGACCGAATCCCGGATCCGTGAGAACTACGCGGCCCTTGACGTCGCCCTCGACGAGACCGACATCCAAGCCATCAACGGCCTGGACCGCTCGGCGGAAGGCGCCGGACGCATCGGCCCGGACCCGGCAGTCTCCGACTTCGCCTAAACGGCACCGGGCGCACGAGCCGGATGTTCCCAGCAGGGCTTCACCCGCAAGGGTGGGGCCCTGCTGCCGTGTTCCGGGCGTTGCCCGGTCCTTACGGGATCACAGACCCTGCGTGGTTCAGGCGGCCGCCCGGCCTGCTTTCACCGGCACGGCGTCGATGACAGCCCAGCCGTCCGCGTCCGCGATGCGCCTGCTGGCAAACCGGTCGGCCGCGGCGGCATCATCGAAGAGTTCGGTACGGATCCGGCCGCAGTCGGGGTCCAGATAGGTGACTTCATAATATTGGGAGCCGTGGTTGCGGACACCTTGATATTGGGTGGCGTCGAAATCCTTGTTCTTCTCCATGATTCCAGTGTGCAACTGCCCTCTGACAGTAAGTCTTCATGACCGCGGCGTGTTGCCGAGCCGCAGCAGGCGTTCGCTGGCCAGCACTTCCTTCCGCCGTTCCTTCCCCGCTGCCCGGGCCGCCTGTTGCGCCTGGGCGGCGGCAAAGTCCACGTGCTTCCGCACAGACTTGAGCTCGTCCTCGGTGCGGGCCAGCTGCTCCCTGAGCGCGCCGGCCTCCTCGGCCAGCCTCGTGGCCTGCGCCGTTGCATCGGCCAGCTGCCGGTCGCAGCGGAGCGCTTCTTCGGCCGCGGCGCGGGCCGTTTCTTCGGCCGCTTGCAGGCCGGCCCTCGCCCGCTCCACAGCCGACGGCGCGGCCGGCCGCGGTTCATCCCGCACGGCCCGCAACCGCGGCTGCGCCGGCAATGAGCCGGGTGCCGGCACGGATTCCGTACCGGTTCCACCGCCAGGCACCGCCACGGCACCCGCCAGATCGACGACGTCGACCCCGTCCGCGGACAGCGTCCGGAGCAGGCAGCCGCTCCGCACGGCAGCCGCCGCCCCCTCATCCGCCGTGGCCGCCCGCAGGGTCTCCTCCACCTCCGTGGCGACTGCGCTGCTGATCTTGCGGCCCTGCTGCTCCGCCACTGCACAGACCGTCTTCACTGCCCTGGAAAGCAGCTGCCGCCGCTCCTGCCCCAGCGTGCGCAGTGCCGCCGCATCCAAGGAAGACTGCGCGGCGCGCATCGAGCCGCCCAGTTCGGCGAGCTCGGCGAGGGTTTCGGGCCGGTGCGCTGCCAGCATGTTCACTGCCCACGCGGCAAGGGAGGGCTTGGGAAGGGACCGCACTTCCGCGGCCAGGGACCGCTGTTCCGGGGCGGCGCCGGCCGCTGTCAGTTCCGTCGCCGCAGCGGCCCGGGCGGCCACAAAAGCGCTGTACGGCAAGGCATACAGCTGCGCCGCAATGCCCGGCAGTTCCTGCGCTCCCATGCAAGAATCATAAGAGCCCTGACCCATCCATGAGGCCGGTCGAGGGTACATCCACCCGAGGAGTGTTCACTTGATCGAAATAGGCGGCCTCCCGGCCCATATCCTGCTTGTCCACGCCGTGGTGGTGCTGGCCCCGATCGCCGGTCTCGGCGCGATCATCTACGCCGTGGCGCCACGCTGGCGATCATACTTGGCATGGCCGCTGGGTGTGCTGTCCCTTGGGATGGTCCCGGTCTCACTCCTGACGGCGCAGGCCGGCGAACAGTTGCAGAAGACCAGCCCGGCGTCGGCCTTGGTCCACGAGCACGCACAGCAGGGGGACGTGCTCAAGGTCGTGTCCGTGATCTTCTTCGCCGTCGTAGCGGCGATGCTGATCGTCACCCATCAACCCTTCGGCCGGCGCCTGGGATTCCTCGGCGGACTGCGGGAGAACAAGGGTGTCCGGGTCGTGCTCCTGGCCGCAGGGGTTGCCGCCGGTGGATTCTTCATCTATCAGAGCATCGTCACCGGCCACTCGGGTGCGGCCTCGGTCTGGGCCGGCCGCTAGTAAACACGATCGGCACGCGGCACGCGGCACGCCGCACACCGGGCAGGCGCCTGTCAGCCCGCCGGCGGCCGCCGGCGGGTGACGCCGGCTAGGACCGCACGCCCGTTCGCGCCTTCCTGAGGGTCAGGACGAGGAGAGCCAGGGCCGCAGCCTGCAGCACGGCCACCACAGTAATGAGCACCGGCCGGACGCTGTACAACGCCCCGTAGAGAGCGCCGCCGGCCAGCGCTCCGGCCCCCTCAAACGCCGCGAACCCTCCATAGGCTGTGCCCTGCCGTACTCCGGGCACCAGGTCCGCGATCAGGGCCTTGACCGTTGAATCCTGGATTCCGATGGCGGTGCCCCAAACCAGGACGCCGGCGAGGACAAGAGCCGTGTCCCGGGCCAGGGCGAGCACCGGCACTGCGGCGGTCAACACCGGCAGCGCCAGCAGCACGACGGCTCCCGAACGGTCGTACATGACGCCGCTTGCGAGGGCCCCCAGCGCGGCCGCGCCCATGGCGCCGGCATAGAGCAGCGGGATCACAGAGACCGGAACGGCCACGGCGGAGGTCAGATGATACGAGATGACACCGAAGGCCACCAGGCCCGCACTCCAGAAGAACGCCGCGACCGCAAACAGGGTGAAGACGCTGGAGAAGACCGACGACGGCCTGCCGCTCAGGGCGTAGCCCGGCGCTTCCGCGGCGGGGGAGTCCAAGACGTCTGCCGCAGCCGCTGGCGGTCCAGCGCCCACGCCCGGACCCTGGACCCGGCGCCGCAGCCAGAGAAGCAACAACAATGCCGCCCCTGCCGGAATGGCCAGCACGGCAAGCGCCGCAGGCAGGACGCCGGTGGCAGCAAGCACAGCTGAAACCAGCAACGGCCCGAGCAGCGCCCCGGCCAGGTCCAGGGACTTGTGGACGGCGAAGCCGCGCCCCCGGCCAACGGGCGTGGCGACGGCGGCCAGGAGGACAGTCTTCGCCGGGCTCCGGACGGCTTTGCCGACCCGGTCACCGATGATGAGCGAGGCGGCGAGGACCAGTCCGGCGGCCCCTGCCGCGGGTGCCACTGCGAGCAGGGGGACGCAGACGGTGGTGAGCACGTATCCGGCCACGGTGAAAGTCCAGTACTTTCCCGTGCGGTCCGCCCACGGCCCGAACACCACCCGCAGCCCCTGCGCCGCGGCCTCCGCGCCCCCCGTGACCAGGCCCACCACCAGGGCTGAGGCGCCGAGCTGGACCAGGAGGGGACCCGCCAACGGCCGCGCGCCGTCGGACACCATATCCGTCGCGAGGCTGACGAGGCCGAACCCGACCACCGGGCCCCAGGTCAGGCGCCGCCGGCTGCCGGGCAGGCCGGGCCCATCCGCACCCGGGACAGAGCCGTCCCGCGCACCCGACGGCAGCCTCGCAGCGGGCCTTTTCATGCCACAAGGCTGGTGGAGCAGCCAATGAATGGCAAGGGGCTTTTGGGCAGGCCATCCGGGTTCGGACGGGTCAAGCCCCGAGGGCCGCCGGGCAGGTCCCTTCGGACTCCAACGGCGACCCCGGCGGGTGCGCATGGCCCCGGGGGGGACCGCGTGGACACGGCGGCAAGAATTCACCCGTCAGACGGGCGCCCGGCCCCACGCGGACCCTAGGATGAGGCTCGTCATCACTTGCGAACAATCAGGAGATCTCTATGACTTATCCTCAACAGACCGCGCCCGTCGGGGCAGTCCCGCTCTGGGCGCCGTATTACGGGGCCCCGATCGGAGAGGCCGCGAGGCGTTTCTGGAAGAAGTACGCCACGTTCTCGGGCCGGGCCAGCAGGAGTGAATACTGGTGGTGGATGCTCATCTCGGTCGGCGTATCCATCATCCTGCAGATCATCATTGCTGCCGGCAACACCGGGTCCACCACCTCGGCTACCGGCGTAGTGACTGCCACCCCGGGCCCGATAGCCTTCATCGGCTTCATCCTGGCCTTGGTGTGGGGCCTGGCGGCGATCGTTCCGTCACTCGCCCTGACGGCGCGCCGCCTCCACGACGTCAACATGAGCGCGTGGATGATCCTCATCGCGCTCGTACCGTTCCTGGGTGGCCTGGCGTTGTTGGTCATGACCATCTTGCCGTCGAACCCCCAAGGCCAGCGGTTCGACCGGCCCGAAGGCGGCCCCGCCTACGGCGGCAAGGCCTAGGCTGGCAGGAGCGGGCCGGCACCAGGCAGCGCAATAAAAGAACCCCCGGAAATCGTTGATTTCCGGGGGTTCTGCTCGAGCTTCCTGCCAGAATCGAACTGGCGACCTTCTCATTACGAGTGAGCGGTTCCTGCGTACTCCTGCGGGACCCCGCGGCTTCCTCAAACCGCTAAATTCAGCCAGTCCCGGTGGGTGCGGAACTCCCGGACATTCACGCAGGTCACTTTTGAAAGTGTGCCCCAAAGTGTGCCCTCGCCGAAGTGACACCCGTGGGCCGAGTTGCCGCACAGAGATATTCGTGATGACAACGAATTCTGAATCAACGACCTGGCTGACCCGAAAAGAAGCTGCGCTGCACATGCGCCTGAGCCCCGCTACTCTTGCCAACTGGGCGAGCCTTGACTATGGACCCACGTTCACGCGCATCGGGCGTGGGCGGGTGCTGTACCGAATGGCTGACGTCGAAGGCTGGATGGCACTCCAAGCGGGGCAGGTCGTCTGATGGCGCGTTCAAAAACTCCAACATGGCAACCTCTCAAGATTTCCACCACGATGGATGAGGCAACAGGCGTCTGGACGGCCCGAAGCCGGTACTACGACGCCCAGGCACGTAGACACGACATCAAGCGATCCGGAAGAACTGCGGGTGGAGCGAAACTTGCCCTGCAGACAGCCATCAGGCTGGCGGAGCAAGAGGCACATCGGGCTAAGGAGGAACAAGAGGCTGAAGCGGTCGTCGCGCTTACAGTCGGCGAACTCGCTGAATCCTGGCTGGAGGCCCGGAGACCGGCACCCCTTAGATACGACGCTGCTACCCAGGCCGGAACAACTCCCACCCTGGGCCTTAGGGTGCAGACGTGGGAGAAGTACTCGGCCATCGTCCGCGACCATATTCTGCCGTCGCTCGGCAGTCTGAGCGTGGAAGAGTTGTCGACACCGGACTGCGAGAAGGCCGTCCATGGCTTGTATGACAAAAGCGCAGGCACGGGGTACCGGACTGCTGCGGCCGCCAGGCAAGTCCTTCAGCAGGTATTTGACTATGCCACTCGGCAGGGGCACCGCCCGGACAACCCCGTACGCTCCGTTACGAAGGTGCCGAAGCTCCGCAAGGACCCGACTCGGATGTCGCCGGAGACCGTCAGGGGGGTGCACGAGGCGGTCCGCTCACATCACGTCGAGCCCGGGAAGGGTGGTCCGAAGCCGACCAGCAGGCTGTCGGACATCGTTCTTCTTCTTGCTGCGACAGGTATGAGAATTGGTGAACTTTTGGCATTGCGTTGGCAAGACGTCAACGTCAGGAGCGTGCCGATGACGGTGACAGTGAGCGGCACGCTGGTCGAGCAAAAATCGTTCTTCCGGCAGGGCTATCCGAAATCTTCGAAGAGTCATCGGTCGATTCCGTTGACCGAGGACTGGATTACCAGCATGATCTTGCGCCGGCTCGAGAATTCCCAATCCACACCAACGGGCGCGGTCTTTGCCACAAGGAACGGAACGTTCATGCGGCCGTCCAATTTTCGAACAAGCCTCAAGAAAGCCCTTGGGAGCGCCGACAACTTTGGGGGCATCACGCCTCACTCGTTTCGACGGACAGTCGCAAGTGCGGTTTCCGAAGAGTTCGGTGATGAGGCGGCCGCTCAACTGCTGGGACACGCCTCCCCTCAAACCACGCGTGACAGTTATATTCAGCGTCCGGATGTGGTTCCGGACTTCTCGGCTGGGTTGAGGAACTTGGGTCCCTTTGAGTGACCCAGCACTCGTTCTTTCCCACAACCACGGAAATGTGACGGTTCCGAGGGCGTGACAAAACATTGCGCTTCAGGCCCAAGGGGCGCTCCGGCGATGGGGGCTCACCAGACGAATGGACCGGTAGGATCGGGTTCAATTTCGCCCTAGAAGTGCGCTTAGGAATTTCAGTTTAGGAAATCGGCGTAGCCGGCCAACGGGCCAGGGTCGAGGTGCGTGCGGGCCCGCGTGACTGCCACGTAGGCGAGTCGCTTCTCCTCGGCCAGCTGGTCCTTGTCGCCTCCAAGGGCAACACGGGTGAGGATCTCTGCGAAGTCTGAGCAGATACGGACGGTATCCCACTCGAGCCCTTTTGCTTTGTGGGCGGTGGAGATGACTGTCCCGGCGCCGATCCCGCCGGACGCGTCGGTCACTGCCCGCTCGAGCGCGGTGGTGCCGTGCTGTTCGATGAGCTTGGCCCACGTCCGGAGTTCATGCGCGCTCGAGTCGTACTGGACGTGCTCCTGGACGTCGGTCCACGAGGTGAAGTGTCTGAGCATTGAATGGCTGGCGCGCCGGCCCGCCATCAGTTCCGCCGCGCCACGCAGGAGCCCGAGGATGGACTCGTGGTCGGATCTCAGCCTCGGATATTGCCCGGATTCCTGAAGGGTCATCAGCTCCCACACGGCTGCTGAATTTGTGCGGGTCAGCACCGCGTCCGGATGCTCACAGGGACCGACGAGCGTCGATCGGGACGGGTTGGGGCGGACGGGGTGCGGAGCGTTGAGGGAGCGAAGCCATTCATTGGCAATGGCCGCGGCTGCTTCGCCGAAACGCCAGGACGTGGTGAGCGGCAGCGTGTGGGCAGCGGGGATGGAAGCCAGGGCGTCCTTGCCGCCGGCGAATCCGTAGATGGACTGGTTGGGGTCTCCGACGAAGACCTTCTTCAGGTGGGTCTGCGCCTTGATGGCGTGCGAGACGGCGGGGCTGAGGTCCTGGGCCTCGTCGACGAACATGACGTCGCCAATGTGTCCGATGGCCGGTCCGTTCAGCAGCCAGGCCTTCAGGTAGTGGTCGTGCGTGATCGGCATGTCGGTGACGTTGTGGTCGCGGATGTTGGCCCAGTATTCTTCAGCCATCAGGAGGACGAGGGGCGTCAGGGCGGTCCGCAGGCTCCCGGATGCCTGGCCCGTACTGACGTGGCGGGCTAGTAGTTTGCGGCTGGGGCTGTGGCAGTAGTTGGCGACGGTGTTGACGGCCATCTTGGTAAGGTCGTAAGGGGTGACTTGGTTGGCAACCTTGGGGCCGGCGAACGCTTCGGCGAATCCGGGCTCGGTGGCACCCAGCCGGCGGGCCGTTACCGCGATAGGTTCGATGCCGAGACGAAGCCGGCTCAGCCATTGACCGTGGCCCTGCGAGGTCAGCTCCCGATGGGCGAAGGCGTGGATTGTGGTGGCCGTGACGTTGGAGGAGAAGCGGTCTTTGGCTTCAACGGCGGTTGCCTTGTTGAAGGTCAGGTACGTGATCTTGGCCTTAGTGGAGTTGGCCAGCAACTGCAAGGTTGTGGTCTTTCCGGTGCCGGCGCCTGCAAGGATCTTCAGGTCGCCGGTTCCGAAGAAAGCGTCGAGGATGTCCGCTTGTTCCTGGCTCGGTTTCCATGCCGGGCGAAAGCCGGCGCGGACGGTGGCGAGCCGGGCCGGCGCCGATGGAAGCAAGGCGGCAACCGCCGGGGCGGACAATAACCGTGCGGCCGCAGCGCGCCGCGGTGCCGGGCTCGAAGTGGGGACCTCGCCGGACCTGGCGATCTTGAGCAGTTCCCAGGCCAGGAGCGCGCCGACCCGGGCATCGGGCAGGGCTCGGTGCGATCCAGCCTGCCGGATCTTGAAGTGCTGGGCGAGTGAAGCCAGCTTGTGGTTGGTCGCGGTGACGACCAGGCGCCGGGCGGCAGAGTAGGTGCAGAACCCCTGCAGCTCGCCCGGATCGATGAGCGCGCGCCCGAACTCGAAGCCCAGGAACCGGTTCTCGAACGGAAGATTGTGCGCGACGACGACACGGTCCCCGATGAAGTTCAGGAGCTGGTGCAGGACGGCTGCGATCGGCGGGGCCGACTCGACCTCGTGCTGTCGGATCCCGTGCACGAACTCGGCTCCGTGCACGTAGCCGCTGCCGGGGTAGGCCAGGCTCGTGAACTCGCGGGTCAGCTTGCCGCTGGAGTTGATCCGGACCGCCGCGACTTCAATGATTCTGCTGGACGGCGTGCTGATGCCGGTCGTTTCCAGGTCGACGCAGACGAACTCGCGCTTCCCGTGGAGCAGGGCCTCGACGTCCTCGATGCGCACACTCTTACAAAACATCCGGCCCCCGGTCTTCTCTGCCCTCCTCAGGGTAGTGTCCGGGAGCCCTGCCGGCGGGATTTAGGCGTCAGTGTTGCGCCGCGCGGATCACCAGTCGATGCGCAGCCGGGACGGGAGCTTCGCGTCCCCGCAGTTGCCGATCGCAGCTCCCAGGGGACGGCCCGTGATCAGATGGGGTTTGGCCGGCGCCGGGTGCGGGACATCGGCGCCGTGCCGATCCATCGGGGAGCCGATCAGGCGCGTGTGGTCACCGGTCCGCAGCCAGTGCGGTGTGGCGGCGAGCAGCTTGGAGTTCTCAAGGATCGCCGTCGCATCGAACGTGTCCCCCGGCGTGAATTCGTAGTCGCCGAGCAGATCACGCGGCACCCACTTCTCCGCGCCGGAGGCGTCGTTGATGGCGAAGTCGGTCTTCAGGCTGAGGAACGACTCGCAGACAGGGGGATTTGGGGCTTCTTACAGACTTTGACTCGCTGTAGAAATCCCCGAATCGCCCCACGCGGCGGGAGGAACCCCGCAACCAGACGCCTTCGCCGTTGGCGACGACCTTCATCATGGTGCCCGTGGCGAACCGCTCGGGGCAGCTGGCCGGTTCATCACCGGTCGTGATGAAGCTCTCGGGGTTCAGTACGCTGTCTGCGCTCATGAGCATCATGTGTACGGGGGGCGGTCCCCGTTATCGGCTGCTCTTCAGCTTCACATCAGCCGGACGAGGGTGGTCGCATGTTCCATGAACTCAACCTCCTCGTAGAGACCGGCCCAGAGCCCCGGATCTTCGCCAATGTTGTCGGCCGTCAGGAAGGCCTCCTGCTCCGCCTGCGTGGAGGGGCCGAGCAGAAACCCAGAGCCGAGGAAAGTGCCGCTGCGGCTGAGTGACTCGCCGGTCACGATGACCCGGATGTCCATAGCCTGGGACGAACCTCTGATGAGATCCCGGACCAGTTGGTCCGGGCCAGTGCACGACCTGATGTCCCCTCTGCCGTTCCATTCCCAATTCCGGCACACCAAGTCGAAGTCATCGACGACCAGCACCCGGCGCGGGGGCCTCCGGTCGGCAGGAAGCGCGGCGACCAGGGCATCTGTGTCTGTCCGCCGGATGCTGTGTGCGAGGCCGCGCCGCTCCTTGTCGGACACTGATGCATCCAGATGTGCCCTGCCTTCGGCTTCTGTCGCCCTCATGTCCTTGACCAATGTTCGGATGAGCTCCACGGAGGAGTCGATCCCGTCCCCGTGCCCGGCCGCCGCGGGGACCTGCAGGCGTCCTGAACCGGAACAGACGTAGACTTCCGCGTGGTCCAGTGCCTGGCTGGCCAGTGATGTCAGGAGGGTCGTCTTGCCGGACGCCGCGGGGCCCTGGACGTCAAGGGAGCGCCGGCGGCGGGGCCGGCTGGGCCAAGCGACCTCATGTCCGTCGTGGTCAAGGCCGAGTACCAAACGCAGTGGCCGCTCAGGGTTCGCGTGGGTTGCGAGGGCGGTGGTGTAGAGGGTTCCTTCATGGGATGCGCGGGCGCGGGCTGCCATTTTCGCTGCACGGTTCTTGACCATCGGTCTGCCTTTCGACACGGTGCCGCCCTGTGCCCGCCACCTGTGGAATGCAGGAATGGAGAGTGCCCGGGATTCGGAGAACCTTTTCCTCGTCGCAGCCGCGGCGCACAGGGCCAGGTGACTGCTCGGATCCGCCACCGGAAACGGCGGTGACGCCACGATACCAGACGGGGCCGAAGCAGCCGGGAAGGGGCTACAGCGCGTCTACGACGGGCATGCCCGAGAAGACGAAGAACCCGGCCCCCATCCGTCCCGAGCACGGCGAGCAGCTGACCGAAATCCTCCGCGACCGCAGAGTCGACATCCGCCTCTTGCCTCCCGACGAGGCTGCCGCGCACCGCGACAGCGGGTTTGGCGGTTCCTGTCAGCCCTGCTGTCTTGATGTGTCCACCACCTGAAAATCCTTGTCGACGCCGGTCTGCTGCACCGCGAGAAACGCGGAACCTGGGCCTACTTCTCGCTGGTCCCCGGCGCCCTGGGGCGCACCGCAGGACTGCCTGATCGGCGGGGCCACGTGTACCCGCTGCTCGGATCCGTCGTCGTCTAGGAGTTGCGGGGGTCGACTCACTTCGGTGGTGCGGCCCTTTCGCCTTTCGCGTGGGAAACAGGCTTGCGGGGGATGCTCAAATTTCCGATTGCAAGCGTCCGAATTACTCGAGACGGCCGATTCGGGTCGGGGAGTTCGATGGTTTTGGGAAGACCCCAGAAATTCAAAATGGCCCCCATTTGGGAGCCATGTGATAACCCTCGTCTCTGGAGGCCGGTATCGTTCCTCAGGTTATCACATGAGGACAAATCCACGGTCTCTCACGCGTCTCTCAGAAATGCCCTGCTCCACCTGGAAAACCCTGCAAACGAGGGTCAAACTACCGGTGGTCGGGTGGAAAAACGGCCCCGGATCCCAATGCTGGTGCGGAATTAGGTCTTCGCTGGACCCTCACTCGACCAAAACCACCTCGGGAGGTACGTGCTTACTAAGAGGGAAAGTACTCTCTTACTAAGAGGGGGAGGGGTCTCCAGGGAAGAGAACTAGGGGCCCCTTATATATATCTCTATTTAAGGTCGTTTAAGTAGAGTAGTAGTAGGGGGCCCCTATATTCCCCGCCATTCCGGGGATTTTCCCACTCGACCAGCTGGTAGGTTTTCGGCCGATCGGTGGGGTCCGGCGGTAGGGCGGCGAATTCACCCCACGGAGCTCCTACCAGGGGCCTGCAGCTCCTTTTAGCGGCGGCCGCACACATACGTGGCATGACGACATCTCAAAACCGCCACCCCAAGGGCATCACCACCGGAGGGCAGTTCGCCCCCGACACCCACGCGGAGTCCACCCTCCTGCTCAACCCGGCCGCACGCGCCGTGACCCTCTCCCCCGGCGACAGCGATACCTTCACGGAACTTGCCGACGGCGAGGTCATCGAAGCTCTGGACGTGAGCCGGTCCGATGACGGTTCCGGCTACTGGGTCTCCCCGTCCAAGACGGTGAACATCAAAGACCTCATCACCGACTCGGACCCGCGCCTGCACGGGGAGTCCCTGGACGCGTGGCTGGATTCGAACAGCCCCGTCATCGACGACTTCCTCGCCGAGCGCTACGAAGCCAACATCTCCATCGAGGAGGGGTGGGACGAGGTCGGCGTCGAGTGCACCGCCCAACTCCCTGACGGAACCTTCACCGAAGACCAGGTCGTCGACGCAGCGTGGAACGGGACCAAGGCCGTCCAAGTCCACAACGAATCCGACCACGGCTCCTTCGGCCCCGAGAACCTGGGCCGGCTCATCATCGAGCGCGTCGAAGGGCGCCAACGTCCTGGAGGACCCGTCGCAGCACGCGGCGCCGGCCTGCACCTGGGCCCGGACGAGGGACCCGCATGACCTATGACCGGCACGGCAAACGCTTCCTCACCGATGTGGCCGCCGTCGCGATCGCCAAGGAGCTCAACGGCATCCGGATCCCGACGCGTCTTTGCCTACACGGCCATCGGCCGTGTAGGCAAAGCTCAGAGGAGATTCAAGTCGTGGCCTGCGAAAGGTGAGAGATCGTTGGACTTCCTCAATCACTCGTCTCTCAGTTATTGTTGTTTTACTGCCCTGATGGGCCTCTGGCACGACGGTGTCGCTAATTACCGCGAGGGTTCCTGCCGTGAACCCGTCCCCGGATCTTGCAGCCCTGATGGGCCTCTGGCACGACGGTGTCGCTAATTACCGCGAGGGGAGACGAAACCTCCGCGGACCCTGCAGCCCTGATGGGCCTCTGGCACGACGGTGTCGCTAATTACCGCGAGGGGAGACGAAACCTCCGCGGACCCTGCAGCCCTGGTGGGCCTGTGGCACGTGAGTGTCGCTTATCTACCGCGAGGGGAGACGAAACCTCCGCGGACGTTGCAGCCCTGGTGGGCCTCCTGCGGTCCTTGCCAAGAAATTCCTGGCGGAGGGCGGGCTCGCACTGTGTAGGACTAGTCCCTGGACTCCGCCTGCACAGTGCGGGCGGTTCGTTCCCAAAGTACTGAGATGATCAGCCGCTGACAGTTCGTGCAGCTCGGGACGCCGGCCTCTCCGTCACCAAACAGCCTTCCAGAGGCAGGGCTGGCTGTAGGACATAGTGGCGGCGGTGACGGTTTTGGCTGTCTCCGCACACATCTCATGACATGAACGACTTTGGAATTGACGCAGCGGCTTACCGATCCGGGCTTGATCCGGAAGAGGTCGCGTACGCACGATGGCTGGCGGGTCTATTCGACGGACTGGTGAGTCCAGACTCGAGGGTGGCCAACGAGCGCCAACTGCTGTTGCAGGTCCGGGCGAGGCCCCTCTTGTTCGCAGCCTTCGTGTCGGGCGTGGTCTCAGACTTGCTGAGGAGTCTGCCGGCTGAGGACCCATGGAGGCAAACAGCCCTGGTTCAGGGAACGGTACTGTCCGTGCGAGGGGATTTGTTCGGAACCGGGGTCGACGCCACAGACCTGATCGTCCCGAGTCACCCCGACCTCAGCTCCGACTCAAGACTGGCAGCGTTGGATTCCCCGCTTTCAAAGTCGGCGGCCTTGATGATTCACCTCTGCTCCCAGAGCTGGAGTACAGCGCGCGAGACCTTGACCGAGTCCATTCGCGGCGGCCTGACGGTCGAGGAGCTGTATTCGGACGGTTGCGCGGCGATCCGGTGGGCCATGCATCGACGCCGGACCTACACAGGGGCTGAAGACCCGTACAGCTCTGTTGTGACGAGTGCTTGGGTTCGGCGCGCCCGCAGTGTCGACAGAGGCCAGCCTTGGGACGAGGCCAGGCGTGCCCGCTTGGCTATGCAGGAGAAGGTGCCCGATGGACTCTACGAATGGTTCATTGCCCGATGACCGTATGCCTGCCTCGCTCGAGCCCTTCGAGGGTGGTGCCACATCACCGGACGCGACCAAAGGGCAAGATTGACCGTGTGCTGGCAACCTGGTGGGACGGTAGGGGCCGCTCAGAAAGCACAATGGATTCTTTGGCTCCGCGTCTGAACGCAGAGTATGACTTGTTGCCAAGGGTTCGCGACCGAGGAACCAGAAGAGCCCGGCAATTGTCACAGGACGTGGCTACGGTCGCATGATGATGCAGGAACTACTCAACGATGACGCGGGCCGCCATCTTGTCACCACGGCCACGGGCAGTGAATACCTGGTGGACCTGACGAACAGGACTGTGCGGCGCCGGATGGCCGCAACAACTCCGCTCGAGGGTTTCCTGGATGCCGGCTTTTCTCGGTTGCGCCGTGATGGTCAAGATCTTGAGCTGCTCATGCTCGAGTCATGTGCAGTTGGTTCGCCGGCCCGGGTAGTGCCCATTAGCGTGGTGTAACGGCCCGGCCCCGGGCGTGTTGTTCCCGAACGTGAGGCGGCCATCGCGTGATTCTTGGAAAGACCGACCAAAGTCTTCTCTCAAGGAGTATCCACGCGATGACCGCACCCCATATTATCGACC